>CAZMUU010000299.1:0-4268 GCA_964569215.1 uncultured Cytophagia bacterium | reverse complement strand
TTACCCATGAAAACATTGCAAAGCCGGATGAGTTCAGGAGTCGCTTACTTTGAAGGAGAATTTTATAACGTTGTGCGCCAGGGACGCGGCGTTCCGGCTGTACCCCTCGTTCTTATTGGAATAGAGCCATGAAAACATTTAATATTATCAGAATCTCATTGAGAATTTCAAATTAATAGTGACCCAGTGAGGATACAATGAAATATCTTTTCACGTTATTATCGATCAGTTTTCTGCTCAGCTGCGCCAACATCAAAGTGGTTAAAATCGATGATCACAACCAAAATCAAAAGGGTTTGCGTTTCTACAGACCGCACCCCTATCTCGTCATCGGCAGAGATAAAAATGACGCTCTGACCAGCCAGATTATCTGGCTGCCCAATTTAAAGGAAGAGTATGCCATCGTCTCAACCCCGGGTATCGGCGACACTGACCTGAAAGTAACCCTGGAAAACGGCTGGAACCTGACACAATATGGTGAATCCATTGAAACCCGTTTGCCGGAGTTGATTCGGGAACTCGGCGATCTCGGTGAGCTGGCCCTTAAATTACAAACCAGAATGCCGCAGGCGATGGAAGGGTTTTACAGAATTGAATTTAAAGACGGATTTGTCTCCGGATTTACAAAAATAGAATTTCCTTAAACGAGAACAGAACAATGAATATTCGATGGGGTATATTGGGAACCGGTAAAATAGCCAATGTCTTTGCAGACAATCTGAAACAGGTTGCTCTGGCAGAACTGTCTGCCGTTGGCTCGCGCGACCTGAGCCGGGCAAAATCCTTTGCAAAGCATCATTCCATAGCCAAACCATATGGTTCCTATGAGGACTTGGCAAAAGACACAAAAGTTGATGTCATCTATGTCTCAACACCACACACGCTTCATTGCGAAAATACAAAACTGTGTTTGAATCACGGCAAGGCGGTGCTGTGCGAAAAGCCCTTTGCGATCAATGCCGAACAAGCCAAACGAATGATTCTGACTGCCAAAAAACAGAATCTGTTTCTTATGGAGGCGATGTGGACGCGGTTCCTGCCGGCAATCATAAAAACGAAAAAATGGATCGATAAAGGAAAAATCGGAACCGTCAGGCTCGTTAATGTCGATTTTGGCTTTCGCGCCTCGTTCGATGAGCATCATCGGCTCTTCAATGCCCAGCTCGGGGGTGGTGCCTTGCTTGACATCGGCGTTTATGCCCTGGCGTTTTGTTCCATGGTGTTTGAAAAAAAACCGCGAGAAATCAAAAGTTTTGTCAAAATGGCAAAAACCGGTGTTGACGAACAAGCGGTGATCATTTTGCAATACGACGACGACCAGTTGGCGACGATTACCTGCTCTACCCGTGTCGACACGCCGAATGAAGCCATGATAATGGGCAGCAAAGGACGCATTCACCTTCCGGCAAAATTCTGGGGTGCCGAGTCAGCTGTTCTGATCAAGAAAAAGCAGAACCGAATATACAAGGCGCCGTTTGGCGGCAAGGGATTCGTTTATGAGATTGAGGAGACCAACCGTTGTCTGCGGCAAAATCGCCTGCAAAGTGAGTATATGCCCCTGAACGAAACGCTGGCGATAATGGAAATTATGGATGATATTCGGGCGCAATGGAACTTGTCGTATCCAACGGAAAAGTGATCAAAGGCAGTGAAACACTCTATTCACCAAAGCAAAAGCAGGCAACCCGACGTCATTTACCTGGATAATCACCTGCTGATCGTCAATAAAGCTGCAGGAGTTCTGATACAGGAGGACCGCACCGGAGATACTGATTTGTTATCTCTGGCCAGGCGTTATATCAAAGATGAATACAACAAGCCCGGAAATGTTTACCTCGGACTCGTACACCGGCTGGATCGGCCGGTCTCCGGGGTTGTTTGTTTTGCACGGACATCAAAAGCAGCTTCGCGCTTATCCGCACAATTCCGCCAAAGCAGGGTCAAAAAACGCTATATGGCCATTGTTGAAGGCTATTGCGAAAAATCCGGTACTCTGCAGCACTATCTGCTCAAGGAAGCGTCCCGGATCAGGATTGTCCGGTCGCAGCATGCAAAAGCCAAAAAAGCCGTACTAAACTACAGAACCTTGCACAGTAAAAATAATACCAGCCTGCTGGATATCGACCTGTTGACCGGACGACCGCATCAGATTCGGGTACAACTTGCCGAAACCGGACATCCGATTCTGGGTGATCTGCGTTACGGCGCCCGCAATATTTTTGACGGCAGAAATCTCGCTCTGCACTGTTTTAGCCTTGGATTTGAGCACCCGGTTAAAAAAAGCTGGATACAGAGTGTTGTCCAGCCTCCCCCGGTATGGCAGGGATATTATGATAACGAAATCGATCGATTGATACATGAAACCGGAGGTGATTTTGAAAGCAATCGTGACCGAAATGGAGATTCCTGACGTAAAACAGATTAAAGTCGAAAAATTCGGTGATGAACGCGGCTTTTTTGCCGAAGTCTATAATGAAAAAACATTCAAAACACTGGGCCTTGCCACCCACTTTGTCCAGGACAACCATTCGCGTTCCGCTAAAAATGTCTTGCGCGGATTTCATTATCAGGATATGACCGCACCACAGGGCAAACTTGTGCGCTGTTCACTGGGTAAGATTATAGATATAGCCATAGACATTCGGGTGGGCTCACCCACATTCGGCCAACATGTGTCGGCAGAGCTCTCGGCAGATAATCTCCTGCAGCTCTATGTCCCGGTAGGATTTGCCCACGCCTTTTTGGTACTGAGCGACTATGCCGAGGTGCAATATAAATGCACCGGATTTTACAATCCCGTTGCTGAAGGCAACATCATCTGGAATGATCCGGATATCGCCTTTCCCTGGCCGATCAACGATCCGATTCTGTCCCGGCGAGACCGGGCAGCGTCCTCTCTGCAAGCTTATCTGAAACAGCCGGCATTTATCTATGGAAAAATAGAAAGGTAAACCACATGCGAACAGTATGGATGCTGATATTGCTCATTTTCAGCACGACAATTGCACAGGAAAAAATGCTTACCCTTGAAGAAGCGGTGAAAAGCTACTCGTTACTGCCGAACAGAGAAACGATTCAGCAACTTTGTTGGATACCTGGTCAGGACACCTATGCTTTCGTCGACTCTGTAAAGGGCAGGTGGCTACTCTTCAAAAATAGAGTGGATCAGTCAGAACGAAATGTTCTCGTCGAACTGGATACCCTGAATAACCGGCTTGAATCATTCGGGATCGAAAATCTCAACAGGTTCCCCGCAATCACCTGGCTCGACTCTAATCGCATTAGATTCAAAAACAGATCGCGATATTTCGTCTATAATTTGAAAACCGCCAACCTTGCACAGGTCAATCAGCTTGAAGAGAGAGCCGGCCATGTTAACATTCATGATCATTCAAACCGTATTGCCTATACGAAACAGGGAAATCTATATATCGCCTTCACCGGTGACCAGAAAAAACAAATCACCTTTTACGACCATACCGACATCTCCTGTGGGACCAATCCCTACCGCCGTGAATTCGGCGTATACCGTGGATCGTACTGGTCCAACAAGGGAGATCAACTGGCATTTTACAAACGGGATGAGCGTTTCATAAAGGATTATCCGATTGTCGATTTCTTTCAACGTCCGGCGGTGGCCAAATCGATCAAATATCCAATGGCCGGTATGCCTGGCGAATTGACATCCGTCGGCGTTTATCATCTCAGGACGGGGTCCATCGTCTGGCTGCAGAGTGGTGAACCAAGGGATCAGTACCTGACAAATATCACCTGGAGCCCGGACGATAAATTTATTTATATCGTTCATCTCAATCGCGATCAGAACCATATGCGTCTGATTGCTTATGATCCTCTGAGCGGATTGCCGGTAAAAACCCTTCTGGAAGAAAAAGACGAGCAATACTGTGAGCCGACAAGCGGGCCGATATTTATACATGATGACCCTTCCCGCTTTCTCTGGTTTTCCGAACGCAGCGGCTACAGGCATCTCTATCTCTATCAAGAGGATGGCCGGCTCATTAAACAGCTCACCAAGGGCAAGTGGGTGGTGAGTGCATACAATGGAGCGGATCAAAAAGGAGAGAATATTTTCATCACCACAACCATCAAAAATCCTCTCGATAGACACACGCTTTCAATCAATCTGAAATCGGGTAAAATGCATATCCTCGATGAAAAAGCAGGCACCCATTCCATCATGGTCAGCACCAGTGGCCGTTTTATTATCGATCGTTTCCAGAATATGGATGTGCCCCGTACCATAGCAC
>CAZMUU010000298.1:0-4316 GCA_964569215.1 uncultured Cytophagia bacterium | reverse complement strand
CACCAATTTCATGGGATGAAGAGGATCAGCGACTTTATTGTAAACCAGATTACGGATCGCTTTTACCTCAATAAGACGATCATCAATCGAAATATTCCCGGAACGATCCGCCCATATAACCGCTATATTCCTTTTGCCTTGTAATTTTTCTATTTTTCTGGCATCAGGTAAAACCACAGGTAATCCGCTTGATTCTTTAAAAACCGTAGAAACCATAAAAAAGATCAAAAGCATAAAAACAATATCCGGTAATGATGCTGTCGGAATACCAGCGGTGACATCAGCCTTTCTTTTAAATTCCAAGTCCCAACTCCTATAATTTAAAACGCTTCAAATTTACTCAAGTTCCTAAGATTCCGGTTCTGCAATTGAAATACGAGGAGCATTCGCCTGTTTTAATTGATCGATTACATCAATATAAACATCATATCTTGTGTTGCGGTCGGTTTTGACCGAAAGAATGAGCAAGGGATTTTCTTGCAGCATCAGGCGAACCCGATCTTTAATCTGCCGCAGTTCTACGGGCTCTTCGTTAAGCATAATCTGGCCTTCTGCATTGATAAGCAGACTGGCAATGTTTTTCTGACGCACCTTCGTTTCCTGGCCCTTTTCCGGAAGCACCAACGACAATCCCTTGTCTACATCCACGGTCGTTGTAACCAGGAAAAAAACCAACAACAGAAAGGCAATATCAGCAAGCGAACTTGTTGGGATTTCGACCTCTTTTTTTCGTTTTTGTAAAGCCATGTGGCGAGTCTCCCAAAAATTTATTTCTTCTTAAGAGCAATCAACGTATCGACCAGCTCGTTTGAACTCTCTTCCATATCGATGATTAATTTGTCGATCCGTGATACAAAAAAGTTGTGAAAGGTTTGAATAATAATGGCAACCACCAAACCAAACAATGTGGTTAACAGTGCGACCGAAATACCATCAGCAACAATTGTGGGGGAAATGTCATTCGCTGCAGCGATGGATTCAAAAGCTTGAATCATACCCCAAACGGTTCCGGTAAAACCCAACATCGGGGCAATACTGATCACCGTTGACAACCAAATCAAACCTCGTTCCAAAAAGGCCATTTCAATTGACCCGGCACTTGAAACCGCTTTTTCAACACTTTCAATTCCCTGGTCTGAACGCATCAAACCAGCATGAAAAATCGAAGCAACTGGTCCGCGAGTGTTTTCACAAACTTCTATAGCAGAATCAACGCCTCCGGAACCAAGAGCTTCTTTCACCTGGGCGAGAAATTTTCTGGTATTGACCGAAGCCCGGCTGAGTGTCCATAAACGTTCTATACTAATCATGATTCCAATAACCAACAGGGCCAAAATCGGCCACATGAAACCTCCGCCTCTGTTAAACAATTCAACCATTCTGACCATTCCTCCAAATCTTAGTTAAAAAAAATTACCTTTAATTTGAGTTAGTTTAGTATTTTTTAGACAAAAAGTCAATACTTTTTTCACTTCGATTCCTGCCACGAGTTAAGTGACAGTATCTCGGCCGCTTTTGGCAGTAGATCCAGCGCCAACTGCACCTCCTTGTCCGCTGATACCCTGATGCGATAATAATGCTCAGAATCCCAAACATGCCGCGCAATTTCCGCCTTGATCATGTTTTGAATAAACACGATATCCTTATCAAACATTTTCTGGTCGAATTCTATTTCGCGTTTATGTATCAGGTCAATAAAGTCCGTGATCATTGCATCAGTGACCTCAAAAGTGTTCGCAAAATCATCAAAATCTCTAAAAGAGCCCTTGAGGTTGGACGCAATTTTTGAACCGAAATCAAAAAAGAGGCGCTTGCTCAACAACTGATTTGTAAGACCCGTTATTTTCTCCCCGACTAATGCAGAGTCGGGTGTAATGCCGCCGCCTCCATATACCTTACGACCTGAAAGTGTATTGAAAACTTTACGGCTTGTATCATCGGCTGCACTTTTTTTGTCCTCTTCTTCTTTATAGGCATCAAGATAATAATCCACCAATCCATGATCATAAGGTCTCTGAATCAAACGGCCGCTCGGCGTATAGTACCGGGCAACAGTCAGTCGAATAGCGGATCCATCCCTTAAGGTGATCTGATTCTGTACCAAACCTTTACCGAAACTCCGCTGTCCCACAACCAAACCACGATCAAGATCCTGTATGGCGCCGGCAACAATCTCAGAGGCACTTGCTGATCCGTGATTGACCATCACCACAAGGGGATACATCGGATGCGTGCTAAAATTGGATGAGTAAAAATCTTCGTTCATATGTTCGATGCGCCCGCGGGTATAAACAACTTTGTAACCTCCCGGCAAAAACTTGTCGGCCACCTGTACAGCTTGTTCCAACAAGCCGCCGGAATTAAAACGCAAATCCAAAATCAATCTTTCCATACCCTTCGAGCTCAATGCCTGAAGCGCTTCTTCGAGCTCTTCCCCGGTCGTTTTTGAAAATCGTCCCAGATAAATATAACCGGTTTTCTTGTCCCGCAATAAAAACGCGGCTATAACGCTATAGATCGGTATTTTGCCACGCGTAATCACCACGTCAAAAACTTCCGATTCTCCAGGGCGACGAATGGTCACCTTAACTTTGCTGTTGGCCGGTCCCCGTAACTTTTTTATAACCTCGGTTTCTGTAATGCCATATGTCGACTCGCCTTCGATCCGAATAATCTGATCCCCGGGAAGCAAACCAACAGCTTCGGATGGACCACCAACGATAGGAGATACTACCGTAAGAATTTTATTGTTCACAACAAATTCAATACCGATTCCTTCAAAAAATCCCTCGAATTCCTCAGTCACTTTTTCCATGTCTTTTTTCGGAATATAAACCGAATGCGGATCCAGCTCGCTCAACATCCCCTCAATAGATCCGGTTATCATCTTTTCACTTTTAACCGGCTCTACATAGTATCGCTTGACATAGGTAAACACCTCGACAAAACGGTCCAGTTGTGCCCGCGCATTATCCTGCGAATATCCATTACGTTGACCGTAACGAATAAAAGATATTCCTAAAACAGCAACAACAAAGACCGCAAGCAAAACTTTTTTTCTTCTAAAATGATACATACATTATCCCGATTTGTTAAGTTGAATGTCTATTTTTGTCTTCCACATCTTCTGAGGCTCTATAGCGAACCTCCAGCTCGGAACAACAACAGAGCTCTGATAAATGCGCTCAAATCCACCTTCAGACATGGAAATGGTTTCAATAGGAAATCGCCAAATATGGGCCTTCTCTTCAAAAGCAAAACCGATATGCACATCAAGCCAATCATCATGAATTTCAAGAGAATCACCTTTCACTTCGCCTTTGCTGGCCAAATGCCGGTTGCCTTCAGCAATATCAGCATGTTGATAATAGCGATCATGCGCATTTCCTGCCAAAAGCGAAAAGGGAAATTCTGTCGCAAACCACAATTCCAGGTTTTCATCGGACATATTTTGAATATCATAATAGACGATCAGCTGATCAGACGATGTAATATGAACGTTTTTTCTTAACCGAATCGGCAACACCTTCTCCTTAAAACGGATAGATCCATTGCGAAAAAGCAAGAGTTCAATTTTATTGTCCCGTTTCGACAGATTGACCTCGTATGGTTGGTCGACAAAATCTCCCAGTTCATCATATTGGGCCTTGTAAAAATCTTCCAGAGTCGTTTCAGAGGCAAAAAAATGATCGATCAAAGCAGAACGCCGATACCAATCATAATGTAGATAATTTTCCAGCCCTTCTTCTTTGGTCAGTATGCGGTCATGAATACTGGCAGCCTCTTCTGAAGCATTTGCATTTCGCTTTACAGCAATATGCAACTTTTGATGATATCCCTCTTTCCTGCGTGTCATGGTGTCGAGCAAATTGATTTCCCGTGCCTTGAAATCCCATTCAAAAAGATGCCCTCCGGCATGAGGATTAAAAAACAGGGTCATTTTGTCACTTTCGATGATATAATCGTCGTGACCATCGCCATCAACATCGGTTTGATGAACCTGAAGCCAGGTCAAAGTCCGGAAGCGCAGGTGCTCAATACGATCCATTTCCTTGTCTGCTTTAATAATATGTTGATATATCGTATGTCTGAGATGGGGCAAATACAATCCACCAAAAACACCATGCCAATAAGGACAATTACACTGTGCAGCATATAGATCATCACGTGCCTGCTTTAATTCGCTTTCCTCTGCAGAGCTCCCGATCCTCTCAAGGCGCTGGGAAGCCCAGAGCATTCTTTTGTGCATATTATTGGATTCCGGATATTTGGCCAAAAAATTTCGCCAAAATCCTCCGCGAACAAACACTCTATCT
>CAZMUU010000297.1:0-4319 GCA_964569215.1 uncultured Cytophagia bacterium | reverse complement strand
AAATGATCTGATTCTTTAATCGTTAATTATATTTTTTCCTGGATTTTGATTTTTTTTTCAATAATTCTATTATGTTTGTCCATCATAATAATTGATCAGAACTTAATCACGATATCAGGCGCAATGCAATTGATTCTTATACCTCTTAACAGCTACAGCTTGGGTTTTATTCTAGCAAGGCCTTTTTTTTTTACTTTGAAGAAATAAAAACAGTTTGTGGCCTCGGTTCCGTTTAGGTATTCATGTACGGTACTGTGACAGCTATCTACTGTTTTTTTTCCGGTTTTAACCAAGTGAGAAATCATATCAACTGATGCATATCAGGGTTTGAAATTTGCTATATTTTTTGTATCTTTGGAACAGAGTTGAATTTATACGAGTTTTGTCATTTTTTTGGAGATATTGATGCTATATCACAACTATGGCGATACGGGCATTAAGGTTTCAGCGGTCGGTTTCGGCGGTATGCGTTTCAAGGATCAGGATGACGTGGAACAATGCGCCTCTCTGGTTAAATACGCCTATGACTCGGGGATTACCTACTTTGACACCGCACCGGGGTATGGCAAATCAGAGGATCTTTTTGGTACGGCATTTAAAGAGATGCTGAAAACACGGAACGAAAAGCCGTTTTATGTGTCGACGAAATCCAATAAGGCCGACCCGGATGATCTACGCCGGGATTTGGAAAATTCCCTGTCCCGCATGGGGCTGGACTATATTGATTTTTTTCACATGTGGTGCATTATCACCCTGGATGAATACCGTGAACGCAGAGCAAAAGGGGTATTACAGGAATTGGAGAAATTTAAACAAGAGGGGTTGATCAGACATATCTGCGTTTCCACCCATTTAAGTGGTGAAAATGTTGAGGCTCTTTTAAAAGATTATCCTTTTGACGGTGTATTGCTGGGATATTCCGCCATGAATTTTGCCTACCGTGACGAAGGTCTGGATGCGGCGGCAAACCTGAACAGAGGGGTGGTGGTAATGAATCCCCTCGGAGGCGGTCTCGTACCGAACCATCCGGATCGCTTTGGGTTTGTTAAAACCCGCGAGGAGGAAACCATCGTAGAGGGCGCGCTGAGATTTTTATTCAATGATCCCCGTATAGATGTCGCCCTGGTCGGGTTTGGCGAAAAAAGCCAGGTCGATGAGGCCTGCAGTGCCGCTGAGGGATTCGAGCCTATCCCGAAAGATACGGTAGAAGGGATTCGCAACAAACTAAATGATTCTTTCGACCAGCTCTGCACCTCATGTGGGTACTGCGATAACTGTCCACAGATGATTCCGATCCCCAAGTTGATGGATGTTTATAATCACTATATTTTGACCGGCAAGGAGGAGCAGTTGATTACGCGGTTGAAATATCACTGGGGTATTGAGCTGGACGACGACATCTTGCGCGACTGTATTCGCTGTGGTCAATGTGAAGCAGAATGCACGCAACAACTGCCGATCTGCGATCGACTGGATGAAATCGAGGAAATTGCGGACAGGGCGCCGGCAAAAGCGAAACGAAAATGATCTAATCCCACCAGGCGATCTTTTTCAGCACAAACAACATGGGAAAATGGGGGGGAGTCATATCTTTGAGACGGGGATCCCAGCGGTAATCCTTAAGATACCCTTTTCTTGTCGATTCATTACCCACCAGTCCCACAGCACCGCGGTTGCGCTGGATCAGTCCGCCGTACAAGTGCAGGGTGCCATATTTATAGTCATCATAATTATAGACATAGAAATTGCTGGTCGTCGATGCATACGGATTCATGGCCATACAGGTGGCGAGTATGGTGCGATCCGTATCATATTGATTGTTATATACGATAATGTCTTTTGTCGCGGCCAGGCCGACCATGTCTGTTGAATTGGGATTATAGCGGGGATCATCCGCCAGGAAGATATCGTCGCTAATCACAATCCTGCCCTCAGAAGCGACCGTATAGTTGCCTCTGGCCGTGCCTTCCACAAATAAATAGGGGGTTTCATAGGGATAATCATTAAAGATAACCCCGTTGGTGCTGCTGATATCATAACTGCTGTATTCCCATGAATTAGGCGTATCGTAATAATCTTTGCCGCAGATGAGGGCGGTACCATCGGACTGGAATTTCATCCACACATAACGGTTGGGCAGATAAACGCCGCTATCCTTGGCGGCATCGATCAGCTCCTGAGGCATACTGTTCGGCATGGACAGGTAGGGAACACCCCACTCTGTCCCCCCCAGAAAATGCGGATTTGTGTAACCATAGGGATAAATCCGGTAAGGTTGACCGGATTGATACAATTGATGGCTGGTAACCTTGTCGAAAAAGACCGGTGTACCGGCCATTTGAAAATAGGTGTTGGTATGAACCGGACCGCGCAGCGTATCGCCGCTATTGAACCAGATATCTCCCTCATAATTGGTAAAATAGGCATATCGGGAAAATGAGGGACGGGTAAGGAGAACAATAACAGTATCGCGGCTGCCGTGAAACGTTGACGTACAGGTGACGCGGATTTCGGTCGGTCCGAGAGTGGGATCCTGCTCCCTGCGTTGATAATAGTAAGAGAATTCACCGCCAAACAACGATTTGTTCTGTACCGCTTCTGTTTCTTCGACATTCAACGTAAGACCGTTTAATGCGATCGTGGCACCACTATTGGCAATGTTTCGTGCCCAAACCACATCGAACTTTTCCACAGAGTTCTCGACGCTGTCGAGAACGGTTCCCTGCGTGTGAATGCGCAAAAAGAGCACGCTGATAAACAATGCCAGGATAATGAGTGATGCATATCGTCCCATGGTTTAGTCGTCACCATCCTCTTTTTTTATCTGCCATATTTAATGAGTAAATTTTTTGGCGTCAGCCTGGTATGGTAAGCCGCCCGGGCAAATTGGTTGTCAAACCCTTCTTCATTTTCTACGATCAAAAGGACCTCGATTTCGCGAATCTTGTCGAGTGAATCACTGACAACCGGTGTGGGCAGTTGTGTATTGTATTGGTTAAAATATTTCAAGCGAAAACGGCTGAGCCCCAGGTTGATCCGGTTGTCCATAGCATTGTTTTCTTTTCTCAATAAGGTATAATCATGTGGATTGCGGCTGGAGTTGGACGGCTCTATGCGGTAATCGACCCGTATCGAATCATAAATGTGGTGATAGTTCTTATTGTATGAAAAGATAATGCGGGAAGAATCTGCAAAGTGAACCGCGCGTGAAGGTGTCCATAAATTATGACCGATTTTGCGCAGGTCGTATTCCAGAATTTTGCTGACCAAATGCAGATTTTCCTGTGTCTCCAGGTTTTGCCGAATCGTAATGGCATGGCTCTTGGTATTGAATTCTATTTGCATGACAAATAAAATCAACATTCCGGTTATCACCATTGCCAGTACAACATCCATAAGACTATTCATAAGCTACTCTTTTTAACCTTTTTTATTTTGACAAACAGTCATTGTTTATAACTATTCAGAGAAAAAGTAATGATAGGCGAATAGTTTTTTCAGGACCAGTGGCGGGGTGTTTTCGCTGAATTTGCTCGATGATACGGTTACTTTGATCTGTTTGATATAGGTGCGATACGCCACTTGTTGATAGGGACTGGTTTCGGCGACATAATCGACATCGATGCTGACGGAATAGGGGATTGATCCGAGCGTTTCGGTAACGCTGAGTCCATTGTAATCGTCGATATCATCATATGTGTTTACGTTCTCACCATAGTCGGGACCGAGATAGTCCGGTTCCGTGAATGCACCGGTCGACATGGCGGACTTGTCTTCATCAAAATTCAGCAGTTCCGCCTTTTCGATATATTTCTGCGCAATTCCGATGGCTTCTATAACCTGACCGCTGTTGTATAGCGTGGTTTGCTCCTGAACGTTATGGCTGGTCAGTGTCAGCGTAAATAACGATAGCAAAATAAGCGATCCTATGGTTAATATGGTTTCGCCTGTGTTCATGGTTATGGATTATCTTTAGATAAATAGATATACACTGCTTCACTAACCACCCCGTTTGGACTGTCCAGTTTTATGCTTACTTTGGCCATTCCTGACTTGTCCAGAATGGGGTCCAGGTTGTTGAGCAGTTGAGTTTGAAAAAATGTTGCGCCATATCCATAGCGTTCCGGTGTCGGCATCAGTGAACTGTTTGAAATTTCTCCGTTGGAAGCATCTACAGTAAGCGTTGATCCCCTGGCCGGTGGATTACCGTTTATGTCATATACTATGATAGAAATCGTCGCCACCTCACCCATATCCAGCGAATCGCGATCGGTTGAGACATCAAAAACAGCAATGGGACCACTAAATATCGCTGCATT
>CAZMUU010000296.1:0-4323 GCA_964569215.1 uncultured Cytophagia bacterium | reverse complement strand
GGCATAAACCGGGAATCGCCGAGTGAAAGGACTTTTATCCGTTCAAGTTCCTGCCGGTCTTGAGGCAGTAACCTCGTCTTCCGCATATCCGGGACAGACAAATCCTGCGGAAATATCAGAATTCGCATGGCGGTATGGATTATCAGTCGATTCGCATCATAATCATAGACATAGGGAAAGAGGGTTAATTTGAATAATGCTTTTCCGTTCAATTTTCCCAAATATTTGATTTCATTGGTTGGGGTATTCTCGGAAACAGAATCCGAAGGTTTAGGCAAAGGCGGTGGACAGCTTATCTGTTCTGTAGAGATGACATCCGTACGCAGAGAAGCCTTTGGGGTATCCAGGTGTAATAGCAACGAACGACAGGGTATATCCAGATATTCGCATTGAACAAAATCATCACCCTGGACGGAAATAGAGGAATATAAAATCCCTTCCTCTTTTGTATTTTCCACTCCGGGTAGAGGATTTGATATCTCCAGAATGATTTTTGTGTCAGACGTTGAAACCACGCGTACCGACTCTGTAGCAGACAATAATAAAAAACGGCATAGTATGAAAAATATGATAACCCTGATCTTCATGAATCGTTCCGATAATCTTTATAGAAAATGCCTTTTTGCGAAATTACAAAACGTTTAAACCTGACTCTGCCAAATAATATAACAAAGCCATTCCTCCATTTGACGTTTTTGAAAATCCCAATTTCCGATTTGTAAATGATCCTCAACGAGCCGGGCATCTGTCTGTAAAATACCGGATAAAATAGCCCGGCCATGGGCAGCAAGCAGTGCCGGAATTTTGCTCAAAAGAGTCACCACAACGGGCGTGTTCACATTTGCCACCAATAAATCAAAGGATACCGTTTTCAGGGCATCGACCGACCCGGCCAACAGCTGAATGAATGACAAAACGTTATTGACACCGGCGTTTTCCTGCGCGGTTTGTACGGCGACAACATCCGTGTCCAGAGCCACGGCACGTTGAGCACCGAGTTTAAGCGCAGTAAACGAGAGAATACCGGTACCGGTTCCAACATCGAGCACTGTTTCGCCCCCATGAATCTGGGCTTCCAGCGCTTTCAGGCACATTCTGGTCGTTGCATGCGTGCCGGTGCCGAATGCCATAGCCGGGTCGATCTCTACGACAACATCATATTCCGTCTCCGGTGCTTTCAACCAGGTCGGTTTAATTAAAATACGGTCTGATATGGCTATAGGCAGATAATTTTTTTTCCAGTCCTGATTCCAGTCTTGATCAATAATTGTCTCTGTATGGATAACCGGATCTGAAATAAGCAACTGATTTGTTGACTTTGAAAAATGCTCTATCTTCCGTTCGAGTTCGGTTCTGTCATCTCTATCAGGAAAGTATACCTTGAACTGATTCTCTTCTTCCTCCACGCCGGTGGCACCGAGCTGAAAGAAAAAATCATAATCTTCAATTTCACAACTCGAAAATTGAATCTTAACCACAAGCCACTTTTTTTTCTTGTCCCTTTTCATAACGATTCCTTGCGCTCACCAAAAAAAGTACATAAATATAGTTACAAGCACAATATTAAAATTCATCAACTTTTTAAGGTATCCTGCCGGCGGCCACTTTAACAGATGTAATGCGCTCCAGGGCAGCAAAACAGATTAGAGAGAGAAAAGGAGAGAGCTAGTTACCGCGAATAGCAATATTGACCTCGATGCCGAATTCCTTGAATGAAGAGTCTCCGAGAATTTTATTTTGCGTCTTGCCGATTTCAAAATGCGCTCCCCCGCGAACGCGGTTGCTGAAACTGTATCGAATGCTGGGTTTGAAGGTCCATTTACTCGTTTCCGCGGATATGCCCCACTTGCCCTCATTACCGCGGTATTTTTCCGTTTTATTACTGCCCATATTAAAAGCGATCTGAATATCGATATTATTTTTCAAACGCATATTATTAAACGGCCAAACCGGTATCGGGATGCGGAAATCGCTTCGCTTTGAATAACTGGCTGAAAAACTGAGTTCAGAGCTTGATGTCCGCGTTCCACCCACACCAAATCCTTTATTCAAGCTCTCCTTTTCCGACATGTTATAGCGGACCTGCATGCTGATACCGTTGCTCATAGACAAATTGAGCCCGACCAGCGGTCTGAAACTTGCATCCGTATCCGTTTTGGTGATATTATCTTCCTGATTATCAAACGTTTCGCTTAAACGGCTGCTGTAGGCATGATCCAGAGAGATACGCTGAAAATATTTTTTTACAAGCGGTAATTTTTCAAGACCGCTGACTTTGAAATTCCAGTCCGGGCCCGGTCCGTCCATGTCGCCCAGCCTGATCCAGCTTTGGGTCCGCTGACCGGTTAATTGCGTGCTTTTGTTCTTCTGCGAGCTTGCGTCATACTTTAACGTCAGCTTGACGTTGCGCGAAATGGAAAAACCGGATGATACGCTCCATGATAAATTATTGCTGTAGGAACTGCGATTCAATGTAGCTCCGGTACTGCCCTCGTCTGACTCTTGTTTCTGAATATCGATACCGATACTGTCCTGCAGTCCGAATTGATACTTCCAGGAAGGCATTCCTCTCAAACCATATTCGGAAGCATTTTCACGCCACGATCCGTTAAAGCTAAAGGGTTCAAATATAGTGAAAAATTTGAAAAAATAGCCCGCGGCGGAATAAAAAATATTTGATCCATCATCTTCTTCGCCTTTTTCATCCTCTTGATTCTGAGAACCCGGCGGCCTCTGAGGCGTGCGGCGAGCGGGTCGCATGCGACGCCCACCGGGACCTTCACCGGTAGCGGAATTGATCAGCGTTCGCAGGTTAAACGAACCGGATAAGGAAAGATTACGATTCCGGCGGACATTGCGAGGATCGGTTTTATTCTGCCGGTTATATGAAAAATTATAGCTGTTACTGAATGAAAAATTGTTGGTCAGCCAGCTGACAATCTTGGGATTGAATTTGACGGAAAAATTTTGATCCAGTTTGCTCAAAAGACCCAGCTCACCATTGATCAAATCATCGACCAGTTCCATATCGATAATCGCACTGGTGTTGTAATCGCGCAAATCATGGGTGTATTGCCGCCCCATATCAAGGGTGAGATTCTCAAAAATATTCATCTGTAAAGAATGATTCCGGCTTATAGAATGACTGCTGTTCTCCGATGGTACGCCGGTACGGGTTTCTGATTTGTTGATGTTTTTAGAAGCATCGATGCTGTTGCTGATTCTGGTAGGTGTGTAATAGAGTTTTAAACCCGCCAATTTCCGCACCCACCTGGATTCGCCCAGCCATTTAAAAGGCCGAATATAATTATCACCGAAGGTAATGCCCCAGTCGATATTACCCGCCTCCCGCTCACTGGTGGAAAACAGGGTTCGGGAATCGCTGCTCTCGCTTTCATTTTTACTATAGCGTACCTTGAGGCCGGACAAAAGATTTTTTACAAAAAAGTTCTGCGAACGCGAATTAAATCCAAGGGAAACATTATAGCCCATACTAGTGCTGGCTTTTTGTATTTGTTCTATAACGGAATCCGGTGTCGTATCGGTTATTTCAACGTCGGTTCCGGGCACGTATTTGGGCGTTGCTTCTGAATTGGCATAATTCCAGCTGACCGGAAGAGAGATGCCCAATTGAGAAGGCAAAAACTTGTCCAACTGAATGGAGGTGTTGTAATTATAGCTGAACTCGTTATCTCCGGTACCAAAACGCTGGGCAACGTTATGAAAGTCGGCATCCTCTTTGGTCACCTCACCATTGAAACGGATCAAATCGGCCCAGGCAAAATCCATCCGGCTGCGCATGGCCATACCCTTTTCTTTCTTCACGTTTGAAAGGCGTAACTCGTTCATATAGACCTGGCCATGAAACGGTATCAAATTTTGATCCTCTTTACCGTTTTTGCGTTCCTGCAGATGTATCACCCCATCAGGACCTATCTGATAACGCTTGCCGTGAATACAATTTTTAACCCCTGCAATAAGGGTTCGAACGTTTCGAAGCGCGGGTTCGCCCTTGATACGAAGTGTTGTGCGATCATCGAGTTGTTGAACAAATACCAACTCGCCGCGGTCATAATAGGAACTGTCGAGTTTCAAGGCAGAAAATTCGACCAAATCTATTTCAATGGTATTGGGTGACCAGCCGTTTAACAAGCGTTTGCGGATTTCATAGTAATTATTCTTGTCCGCACCAAACCTGAGAAAAAACTCGATATTACTGCTCGTATCGGTAATATGCCTGCCATAAAAATCCCGGGCATAAACATACATCTTAAGCGTGCGATAATGAATATAGTCCTGCGGATCATAAAATGTTTTTTGAAT
>CAZMUU010000295.1:0-4335 GCA_964569215.1 uncultured Cytophagia bacterium | reverse complement strand
GCATGACAAGCGAACGTCCGCCGCTTGATGATGATTTTTGGGTTCTTGAAATCGACCTGATGGATTTGAAAGAGGTTGTCGACGATCAAAACCGAACCGTTGTTTTGCATATCTGGGCTCGTTTTACAAGTCAGGCAGAGCAACAGCATATCTGGCAGGGAACGATTGAGAAACGGCAAAAAATTCAAAATTCCGGTGGTGAGGGCATTGCCCATGCCACCAGTTTGGCTCTCGAAAACGTTTTTGATGAATTATTCGATTGTTTTTTGCAGAGTACCGGTTCCAGGTGACGCTCTCCCGGAAGGCCATTCGGCTGCAGTCCTCAAAAGGGCCTGAATATCCGTGCCAGTCTCCATTCGGACCGTTGGTAACGTTGTTTTTACAGGCGCTCAAGAGCGCTTTTTCCACCACCAGCGTAACATATTTAATCTCCGGTTTGCTGTAAGTTTTTTTCTTCATAAACTCCAAACCGTTTTGTATAATTTTCTTGGCATTTTAAATTATTTTATTTATACTGATTTGTCAGAGCTTTATGAATCCGGACAAGCTCAGGTCTTAATCATTGATGTCGATACTGCATGTGAGAGCCTGACCGTTGTGTAAAAACCAATCATAGATTCGGGCATTATCATATTTTCCGGGCAGATATTACGATGCAAAATTTTTTACAACAAAGCCTGAACAAAGAAGAGAATAACCGTTCTCTGGGCACATCGCTCTACTCCTGGATGTATAAACAGGAGAAATCCAACAAATGGATTTTTACTTTGCTCTCCATACTGGCGGTCGCTGTTTTTTTCGCTTATTCCTACCTGGATCAAATCCTGCCTTTTCTGAAAAAAATTCCGGCTCTTGCGATTTATGCGATCATTATGGCTTTGGGCTGGATTTTACAAAATTTTCAAAAAAAAGGCAAAGATCAGGAATGGACGTTGTACGAAAATGGCTACAAAGTAACATATTTAAGCAAAACCGGCCAGGGGGAATCGCGCGTGGGATACTGGCATGATTTTAAGACCTGTAGCTATAGTGAAGATTCCGTTAAACTGATCTCTGTTCAACCGCTCAAGGGCAATGTTAAAATGCCGGTTAGAACAAACGTTATGGAGGTTTATAGCATTTGCCGTGAATATATCAGTATTGCCCACTCGAAAAAGCTGTATGATTCCGCCCCGGTTATCCAACGCCCCGACACCCGCGAACAGCGCCACCTAATGCGCAAACAACAGGAAGAGCAGAACGAATAAAACCAATCGTGAGCGGTCTTCTGCAGCAATGCGGATGACAAATCAAAACCCCAGGCAGCGTTATTCTTTGACTTGACGGAATTGTTTTGAATTTCGTATAAAAATATATATCTTATCCCGGCCTCAGGAGCGAAACGTATTCCTGGGGCTTTTTATGTAATTTTTTTTATCATGCACGACCGAAACGGAGCCTGCAATGAAACCCGTTCTGATGTACGCGATTCTATTTTTATCTTCAGCCGTGACCGCCCTGTCCGGAACAGGCGCGCCGGGCAACGCCTATATTCAACACCTTGCCATCGATTCGCAGCAACCGGAAATTATTTACGCCGCCACCACCAGTGCCGGACTTTACAAAAGCGTTGACCGTGGCGAAAACTGGCAAAGGATTGATGACTGTGATACAACGAAGGCCTTTCACGTTATTCGCATAGATCCACGAAATCATAACAGATTGATCTGCGGTGGCCGTGACAGTGGGGTGTGGATCTCCGGGAACCAGGGCAAAACCTGGCGCCGGGCAGGAATGGATCATCAAACCATTTGTGACCTTGTTTTTCATCCGCGAAATTCGAATATCGTTTACCTCCTGGCCAGGGATGGCGTCTATTATTCTTCGGATACAAGCCGAAAGGAATGGAAACAGCTATTTGATTACCTTCGTTTTCAAAAGGAACATCCGGTGCCCTATCCGCATCGGCCCTGGCCTTATAGCCGGTTCCAAAAAATCGCCGTCAATCCACACCAACCGGAACAGATTTTTATCGGTGGTCGCTGGGAAGGAGGCTATCATCGCAGCGATGATGGTGGTAAAACCTGGCAACACAAGTGGATTTCCGGCATGTTTCGGCGTGTGGATCCAATCCTGTTTCATCCCACCGATCCCGATCGTATCTTTGTCGGTACACATCATCAGGGTCTTTTTGTTTCCTATAATAACGGCAAAAGCTGGCTAAGCATGAGCCGTGGAATCGCCCCGGAAAAGCGAACACCGTTTTATGGTGCCTATTTGATCAGTGGTCTAACCTGTGATCCACACAATCCGGATATCCTTTACAGCGGTAGTGACTTTTCCAACTGGAAGAGCATTGATGGGGGTATATCCTGGCAGGAGTTGGGATCAACATTGACCTGTCGCTTTGCCAGAACGATGGCTGTCGATCCGCAACACCCGGCTACTGTCTATGCAGGTACCAATATCGGTGTTTACCGTTCTGATGACAGCGGCAATACCTGGGCCTTCAAGAGCAATGGTTTTCCGCCGGTCTCTATTCAGGACACAGTGGTTGCAGAACCGGAAAACACCTATATCTATATGCTGTCGGATGGTATTCCGGCCGTCTATCGAAAACATTCTAATGCCAATGTAATGAACTGGCATCCCATGTCCTGGCACCTTGATAGCGCCGGAGAAAAGCTGTTTTTTGATCAAAAGACCGGCGAGTTGGCCCTATACACCGGTGCCGTTGCTTATGTCAGCACCGACGGCGGGTTCCGCTGGTCCGACCCCCGAGTACACTTTCGGGATATGTCTGTTCCGGATGAAACGGTCAAAGTTCCCCTGAAGGCATCTGATAACCGCGTTTGGCGTTGTCGGGTGATTTTGCAGGGTGGACCCTTTTGCGACGACCGCTATGTGGGGCTTTATTATCAGCGTCCGCCCTATGTGACCTTGCAGTTGGTGAGTGAAGATTATCCTCTTGATAAAAGTTCCCCCGTCTGGCAGACCAACTTTGACTGCTGCCTGCAAAAAGATGTGGAAATTCCAAAAGAGTTTTCAAGCGATACAAACTATGTACTCTATTGTGAGGCCAGGGATTTTCAGCGCAATACCCTCACGGGATATCAATTCGTTGAACCGGGCCAGGAGATTGTTTATATTCCTTTACAGCAGAATAGCCTGTTGCCTGGATTTAAAAATATCATTTTGAAACCATAAAGTATTATAAGCGTATACTATTCGACATGATGTGAACTTAATGTTTGGTGTTATTCACGATTCAAAGGATTAGTTGATGAAAAAGTTTATCGTTTTGATTTTGTTTACCTTACCGTTTTTACTGTCTGCACAGACTTTGCTCAATATCGATGAGCGGGCGCTTGAGGCGATTGATGGCGAACGCTGTCTGGAACACGTCCAATATCTCACCGATTACACTCTGGAGGGCCGGGGAACCGGAGCTCAGGGATATTGTTATGCCGCAAAGTATGTTTCAGAGCGCTTTCTGGATGCCGGCCTGATGCCACCGCCGGGAACCGATTCGACTCATTATCAGATTTTTTATGTTTCCCGTAATTTTATCGACCAGCGCTGTGCTTTTGCGATAGAGTATGACAAGGATCACTGGCAATATTTCAAGTTTTATGACGATTATCTGCCCTTCGCTTCCTCTGCACCATCGCATACCACAAAGCCTCTTGTCTTCGCCGGCTATGGTATCGTCTCTCCGGATAGCCTGTGGAACGATTATGCGCGGGTAGACGTCACCGATAAAATCGTGATTGCCCTTAACGGTACGCCGCAAATGGACAGCCTCGATTTCGGCCGTTCCGGCCGCTCGCGCAACAAGTTAAAACATGCGGAAAACGCCGGTGCCGCCGGCTTTATTCACTTGTGTCAAAAACCGATCGGCGGCATCTCCACAAAGCGGACCATTCCCGCTGTTTCATTACGTCAATGTATTCTCGATTCTCTTTTCAAAACAAAGAATATCACTGCACAGAGCATCATTGATTCCATAAAGACGCTAAAAGCCCCTGTCGCCGTTCCCCTTTCCAACCGCGCTCAAGTCACCATCAACAGTCATTATGTAGATTCCCTTCAGACCATGAATGTTGTCGGCCTGTTGAAGGGTCGGGATGCCGACCTCAAAGATGAATATATCATTGTTGGAGCACATCTCGACCATGTGGGTAAACTGGGAGATGTTATTTTCCCGGGCGCCAATGACAATGCATCCGGAAGTGCGGTCATCACCCATCTGGCCGAAGTATTTACGCGTTTTGCAGAGAGGCCAAAACGGTCCATTTTGTTCATTGCCTTCAGCGGTGAAGAAGCCGGTTTGTTGGGCGCAAAATACTATACCGA
>CAZMUU010000294.1:0-4342 GCA_964569215.1 uncultured Cytophagia bacterium | reverse complement strand
GCTCTATGGATGGACCCCTCCGGCGATCTCCCTCGGTTATCACCAGCCGATTACAGAAATCGATTTGTCGAAATGCACAAAAGCCGGCATCGATGTGGTGCATCGTCCCACCGGCGGGCGCGCCGTGCTTCACGCTGAAGAAATCACCTATGCCGTTGTCATTCCCAAATCCAGTCCCTGGTATAGCGAAAAGATCATGACCGTCTATGAACAAATCAGCCAGGCGATCCTCGCCGGACTGCGTTATCTCGACATCCGTACTGAATTCGAACATGCAAAAAAAAATTCAGGAAATTATTCCCGCGGAGATTTTTCTTCTCTCTGTTACGCCACCTCGATCCAGTACGAGATCAACTACCAGGGCAAAAAACTGGTGGGGAGCGCCCAGCGTCATTTTGACGCCGCTGTTCTGCAGCATGGCTCTATTTTAATCGGTCCCAGACATGCGGATTTGCCTTTTTATTTGACAAAAGGAAATGCAGAATGGAAAAATGCGGTCAAAGCCTTTATGCAAAAACAGACCACCTGTCTCAATGATCTCAGTCCGCAGCCGCTGACCTATGAGCGCGTCGCTGATGCTTTGTTACAGGGATTTCAGGATATTTTTAATGCATCCTTTCATAAAATGGATCTTTCACAACAAGAATGGAACCTGGCAAAAAAACTGAGCGAAACAAAACAAAAAAGCTGACCATTCTGGGTGCGACCGGCTCTATCGGACAAAATTGTCTAAATGTCGTATCGCGGTTGCCGCAACACCTGAGCGTGACCGCGCTTTCAACGCACACACAGGTCGAAAAACTCCTCGACGATACGGCAACATTCAGGCCCCGAATGGTGGCTATAACCGGTACCGAACCCGATGCAGAACAAAGACGCCGGTTTAAAGCCCTCGGTGCGGAGATTTTTTGCGGGCCGTCGGCACTCACCGACCTGGCTGAACAGAGCGATTATGATCTTCTGGTTAACGCCATCGTCGGTGCGGCCGGATTTGTTCCCACCTATCGCGCCCTCAAACGAGGCAACGATGTTGCACTGGCAAACAAGGAGACGCTGGTTATCGGTGGTGCGCATATCATGGCGGAAGCGGAAAAGCAACAGGCCGCTATCCTGCCGATCGACAGCGAACACAGCGCCATTTTTCAGTGTCTGTTCGGCGAAGAGCAAAAATCCGTGGAACAGCTCATTCTCACCGCTTCAGGCGGACCGTTCAGACAAACCGGAGCGGAACAATTCAGCAAAATTACCGTAGAACAAGCGTTAAAACACCCCAATTGGAGTATGGGAAAGAAAATCAGCATCGATTCAGCCACCATGATGAACAAGGGATTGGAAATAATCGAAGCCCGCTGGCTGTTTCAGATTGCAGCCGATCGCATCAAAGTGGTTATTCATCCGCAATCGATCATACATTCCATGGTGCTGTTCTGCGATGGCTCCATCAAGGCACAAATGGGATTACCCGATATGCGGATTCCCATTCAACTGGCATTGAGCTTTCCGCAGCGGTTGCCGGCAACCTGCTCGCGACTCGATGTCGCCTCGCTTCAGGAGCTGACATTTGAAGAGCCGGACCGGAGGAAATTTCCCTGCCTTGATCTGGCCTGTGAAGCGGTTTCCAGGGCGGGAAATGCGCCGGCAGTCCTCAACGGGGCCAATGAAGCTGCGGTCGACCTTTTTTTAAAGCGGAAAATTAATTTTGATCAGATCCCTGTTCTGATCGAACAAGCACTTAAAACCATAGACTATCAGGCCGGTCCCGGTATCGACGATCTTTTGCAAAGCGATAAAGCAGCCCGTCGACTGGTGTGCCAGGCTGTGAGTTGATGAGATATAGTGAAACCATAAGGAATTAAAATGCTGACGATTGCAAATACACTTTTGTCTTATGTCATTCCTCTTATCTTTGTTCTGGGCGTATTGATTTTTTTCCATGAACTGGGGCACTTTATTTTTGCCAAATTGTCGGGTATCCGGGTTGAACGCTTTTCCCTCGGATTTCCGCCCCGTCTCATCGGCAAAAAGATCGGGGATACCGATTATTGTATATCCGCCGTTCCCTTTGGCGGTTATGTGAAAATGTCCGGCATGATCGATGAAAGCCTGGACAAAGACGGTATCAAAGGGGAACCCTATGAATTTATGTCCAAACCGATCGGCGTTCGGGCCATGGTCATCGCTGCCGGACCAATGTTCAATGTGTTGCTTACCGTTATCATATTCGCCTGTAGTGTTTATTTTCAGGGCGTGCCAAAACCCGTGGGCCCTGTGGTGGAGGTTGTTATTGAAGATTATCCCGCCATGCGGGCCGGATTGCAATCCGGTGATGTGATTACCCGGGTGGACGAACAGCCCATCGAGACCTGGCAAGATGTCACCAGCATCATCCACAACCATTCCCGGGGTCCCCTTGAAATCGAGTGGAAGCGGAACGGAGAGACGCTTAGCGCTACCATTACGCCGAGATATGTCGAAAACCAGCTGGGAGAGGCTGTTTACATGATTGGTATCAGTCCGAAAACCAAAATGGTTCAGGCCGGTGTTTTCGAATCGATCGGGTTCGGTTTCAGCAATACCTGGAATCTGACAAAAATGATGTTCAAGGCATTTGGATTGCTCTTTAGCGGCGAAGTGTCGGCCAAGGAAGGACTTGCAGGACCCATTCGCATCGCCCAGATGGCCGGAGAGTCGGCCAAAAGCGGCATGGGAAATCTTTTTATCTTTACCGCTCTGATCAGTCTGAATCTCGGCATTCTCAATCTGTTGCCGATACCGGTTCTCGACGGCGGCCATCTTTTGCTCCTCGGTACCGAAGCGGTGATGCGCAGACCGCTCTCCGTTCGCGTCCGTATGGTTATCCAGCAGATCGGTATGGTGGTCCTTCTCGCTATTATGTTGTTTGTGATTATTAATGATGTTATACAGGTGTGGTGATCAAGCATACCCGTGTCAGCGAGAATCCGTGCTGTTTGTTTTCAATGATTGATGTAAACCGCAGAGATCACAAAGAGACGCCGGGAAAAATTTGTAAAATTTTTGTCCCAACGCTTTGCGTCTCGTCGCGTTCTGCAGCTTTTTCACCCTTGAAACCGGGTCCACAAACGACGCATCGGGCTGTATCAACAGTGTTGCTTGAATACATTTTTCCATCATTCTGCGGAGCGAGATCCTTCCGCCTTTCCTGGCCATAAATTTTTAACTGACATTTCGCCTTTCCGAACGGATGGGAAACATAAATAGAAAAGCGGAAGAGCTCGCGGAGCCCGCGGAGGATCACCGCCGTCCCAATCTCCTTGCATAGTCCTGCCATTATTATTCATCGTTTTGTCTGTGCGATTCAGTCTTGCTGCCACTTGCCGTTGAGATTGGGGCGGGGGTAGCCGGAGCGGCCACCTGATATCCATCAAATGCCACGAGGCATTCAAAATTTTATATCCAGTATACCTATTTTTGTCTTTATACTTTTTTTTTACACATACCAGGAGCATTGAAACGAGATGAAAAAATTATTCTAAAGGTAAATTTAAAACCATCCATTGTATTGAAAAGCACGGCCTAAAGGCACGTGCATTACGAGCTGGACCACCCGAATAGCAACTCTTCATGTGCAATCATACCGTATATTTTGTATCGTAAACAGCTCATGATTATTTACGCGTGAACGGACGCAGAGCGTTGGAACGAGTTAAAAGTTGATTTTTTAATGATATCGCCCTTTCAGGGCTTGATTTTCCTCTGATCATTACCCGGGGCGATGCCCCGGGCTGATGTAAACCGCCCCGTTGGGGCTAAGATTGGATCAAATTTGAATTTTAAAAGATCAAATAATCAACTCACTTTTCTATATCCAATTGATCATATGCAAAATATAGACACAAATCAACAACAGTTCAAGCCCTTCGGGGCTTTTGTTTATGTTGATTTGCGAAGATTTATACATCTAATCTATTGTATAGGGAACCGGCGGTTTTGATTTTTTCAAAATTATGGAGATGATCCAGCCCCAAGCCCCGAAGATAATGCCATATGGCACAAATATAGGGGCGGCGTATATCAGCTCAGGGCAACGCCTGGAGTAAACGCACAGTAAAATTTCAAGCTCCAAAGGAGCGGAATAAATTCAATAAAAACAATATATTAAAATATTTCTCTTCGTAAACTTTTGGATTTATCCCTTGTCCAATAAGACATAATTGATAAAAATGACCCCTTTTTCACACACCCTCGGAGCGTTGGAACGAGTTACGGTTCCACGTTCCCACGTCCTCACGTTCTTACGTCCTCACGTTCCCACGTTCAAACGTTTCCTTGTTCCCACGTTTCCACGTTTTTAAATCCCGGG
>CAZMUU010000293.1:0-4364 GCA_964569215.1 uncultured Cytophagia bacterium | reverse complement strand
TCCGATAGCTCCGGGCCAACGACATCAGAGAGAGTATCGAATTTCGGTAGGCACGGGAAGCACGCTCATAGAGGACCCTTGCCGCATCGTTTACTTCCTTCTGGGCCACGGCCTGCCAGGTCGGATCCCGTTCAGGAATTTCCTGTTTGGCCCATGTTTGAGCAAATTCTTCATACACCTGACCAATTAAAAACGTGGCCTCGTAAACACGCAAAGTACCATAAGATGCGACGTTTCCCAGGTGCCTGACGATTTCGAGCAGGTATTCTTTCTTTTCAGTTTTGCTCCGTTCCAGGGCAGCTTCCGGAAGCTGAAAGTGAATTTGCTTGAATTGAGCAAACTTTATCTGGGCCATAGCAAATTCCGATTCTGCAGCAAAATAGATGTTGCCCTCTTCATTCCGCTGTTCCAGATCCCGGTTTTGTAACAGCGCTTTTTGAAATTCCACCAGAGCACCGCGCATCTGCTGCCGCCCTCTCAAATACATACCCCTTCGGTAAAAAGCCTCAACAGATTTCGGACTGTCGGGAAATAGCTCCACATACTCTTCATACCCTTCAAACGCCTCGTCGCTTTTATTCATTTGCTCATAAAAACGCGGAATCTCAAAAGCCAGTTCATCTGCCTGTTCGTCTTTGGGAAAACGCTGTAAAAAGAGCTGGTTGGCGTTGATCGCCCGTTCATATTCGAATGCTTTGGCATAGTACAAACTGGCGTTATATAGCGCATCCCGCGCTTGTTTTTCATCCGGATGGATGGTGGCAAGACGCTGGTAGGTCAGCGCAGCATTGTGATAATCACCGAGTTCGACATAGTCGAAAGCGAGATTGTTCTGAGCGTCGTAAATATAGAGAGAGTTCGGATGCGTGGCGAGCAAATAATTGTAGGATTCGATTGCACGCATATAATCATTGGCTTTATCATACTCAACAGCAGCATTAAAAAGCGCCAAATCTGCAAATTCACTGGTCGGAACTTCCTTCACGACTCTCTGGTATTCCTTCCCCGCTTCGTAATGCTGGTTGCTTTCCGCAAGCATTTCAGCGTTCAGGTAAATGGATTCCGCCAGCCGGCGCCTGCCTCGCTGCCGGATATCTTCAGATGCGTCACTGTTTACAATCTTTCGGGCAATAATCTCCGAACTCTGAAAATCCGCTTTGCCAAAGTAACTCTCCATAATGGCGAATTGAGCCTGTGCCACCTGCTCATCTCCCGGGAAATGGCGCATAAGCGTTTTAAAATATTTGAGTGCCTGGCGAAATTGATTATGACTATAGTAAAGCGCACCGGCATTGGCAAGAAATAACGGCGTTTCCTCTTCATGCGGGAAGAGTTTTATAAAATTATCATAAGCGTCCGCCAGTTTTTGTTCCGGCCCGCTCAGACTCCTCTCTTCTAATTTCATCCTGGCACGAAAATTAAAGTCCTCTATCCCCTCTGCCTCAGCTTGCCGGCGAAGCTCTTCAATCGAAACCGTCTGCTCTTCAGACGCTTGTTCTTCGGCTTTTGCCACCTCGGCCATTGCCGCATCGCGTGCAAGCGCGACTGCGTTTTTAGCCGCATACCGCTGGTAAGGGCTGTCCCAATATCTGTTGCTAATCTCAATATATTCCGCATAAGCGGAATCCACCCGACCCAGCTGTGTATCCAGAATAAGGGCCATGTTCCAGTGAATATGCTGAGCGCTTGAATCATTTGGGAAAGCCTGCAAATATCTGCGGCTCTCCACCACAGATTTTGAGTAAATATCTTTGCGTTCGGTTTCCTGTGCTGTATTATACAAAAAGGTGATATTATCGCGAAGAGCGGTTTCAGCATATCCCAGCGCTTCTTCCTGTAACGCTTCATCCGGATTTTGCTGCCACCAGTCGGTGCCGGGGCGATAGTTATCAAACAATTGATCCCTCGCCACATAGGCATACGTTTCATTGTCCGAACGGCGATAACAAATCACAATATTATTCTGAATCCGGGGCGCAATAGGAGCGGCGGGATAACGATTCAACAAAAACTCGTAGCTTTGAATGGCTTTTTCATAGTCCTCTTTTTCTTTCATATAGGCGTCACCCATCCGCTTTAAAATGTGGACGCCATAATCCCGCCCGCCGATTTTTTGCAGATACGAAGCGGCTGCCTCCGGTCCACCCTTTTCAACGAAACAAATTCCAATGTATTCAATAGACTCATCCAAAACGGCAGGATTGCTGTAACGGTTTTCCGGATCATATTTCTTTGCATATTGTACATCGTCGGCCAAAAGGGTAAAATATGAAATCGCTTTCTCGTATTGATTCAGGCGATAATAACTCCAACCGAGCCGATAAAGCGCCTCATTGTAGCGCGGGCTGGTTTTAAATTCGAGCACCTTTTCAAAATAGGAAATAGCCGTATCAATATCATTGATCGGCGGATTGAAATAATATTCCCCCAACCTCATCAAAACATCCGGCTCCAGTTCGGAATAGGGAAATAATTCCAGCACCCGGTTATAATAAACAAAAGCACTATCGGCGTGACCGCTTGTTTCATAAAGCAGACCGATGTTAAACAAAGCATCGTCAACCAGGTCACTGTGCGGATAGTCGTTTACCAGCTGATTATACAGATCGACCACCCCTGAATAATCTTTTTTCGGTTCCGAAGGGAGGGAATCAATCTCATTTTGATGGTAGAGTGAAATGAGACGATCATATTCTCTCATCTGTTCCTCGAAATTTTCGTCCACCTCTTCTATATAGAGCTCGGCGAGACGAATGAGCACTCTGTCTCCGACCCGGCTGTCGGGATTCCTCTCCAGAAACATCTCTGCATCGCGTATTCCTTCCTGGCGTAAAACCGTTTTCTCGTGTTCGAGCTCGCTGATCTGGCGCTGATAATAACTCCGAAATTTTAACAATTCATCTATGGAAAATTGTTCAGTTACTGAATCATCGACAGCCCCGGATAACGGTGCAGCATTATCACCGCTCTCCTGAGCCCAAATCATCGTGGGGGAGACAAATGTACCTAAAATGACAAGCCAGGTCAGAAATTGCTTAATCATCCCTGAATTCCTATGGTTTTCATCGTAGCAGTAAACCGATTAATCCTCTATAAGCTGCTGAAGCCTGTATTCCCAGTTCTCGGATTCACGCTCAGATGTATCAAAGTAATATTTGTTAAAATAGGTCTGCTTTTCCAGCTGTTCTAATTTTATTTTTCGCGACAACCATCGCTTTTGCAGGGTCTGTATCTCTTCGTTAAATTCCTGTAAACGGCTCTCAAGTTCGTCTTTACGAGCCTGCAGAACATCCCGGATCATCTGCAATCGCAAAGCGTAATCACCGATCTGATCCACTTTATCCTGACGCAAATTATATACGATTTTACTTAATTCATATCCGGCATAGTCACTCCAATAGTCAAGTCGGGATCGTGGTTCACCCGGCACTTCCTCCGTAAGCCATTCCCGAAATTTGCTCAGACGGGTTTGCAAATGATTCAAATCACCATTGAGAATCTCCAAATCGAGTTTATCCGAAAAGGATAGTTCCGCAGTGTTTATGTTGCTCAAATTATTGATGGAATTTTCGAGACGCCGTTTTTCCAGGTCCAAATTTCTATAAAGATCAACAAAATTATCCCGCTGCCAGATCAAATTCGCCTCCATGGCCGCCAGGGGAAAATCGATCAAGTAAGTCGTATTGACAACGTCCCGGTCGCCTTGAAACGTTTGTAAAACCCGTAAAAGCCTCTGTCGCTGCTCAAGAGCTTTTGCCATAACCTCTGGCCGCTCCCGCTCTTCGGCCCACTGAATCACCCTGTCCAGATCATCGAGATGATGAATAATATCCACGCGTTCATCCTGATAATCCTGAATCAGGCGACTACCGCTATCTCCTTTTTGGTGAATGCGGAACAAGAGCCGCGACAACCGCTCCTGCATCTCCTCTATTCTATAGTATAAAATTTCCTGGCGCGTTTCCAGTGACTCTTCTTCGATAAGACCCAGTTGTTTTTTTTGGTTGAGAAGACGGTTTCGCTCGCCGTGATAATCCTTTGCAACCTTCATCATTTTTCTGGCCCGGATGACATAGCGATAATTCTTTAAAGCACTTTCAGGTTGCCCAAGCAATTGCTTGCAATGTGCAGACAAAACCAATGCTTCATAGGAATAGTTGGATGCAAGATGATTGCGAAGTAATTGATATGACTGATCAATAGAGCCCTGATAATCCCCGACACGCAAAGATGACCATGCTTTACCAATCAGGGCATTATCGAATCCCTTGAATCCCTGTGACACTTGCTCAAAATAGTGACGGGCATTCATAAAGTCGTTGCGCTGATAATAGACCATACCCAGCCGCAGGAGCGCACTATTC
>CAZMUU010000292.1:1830-4372 GCA_964569215.1 uncultured Cytophagia bacterium | reverse complement strand
ATCATAAGCTCTTTATTCAAGCGAGTAGATCCGGAAAAAGCATAAATAATTGGTTGGTAGATGTGATAAAAGAAGCGGTCCAATAAGATTTGCACTACATTTTTGAGTTGGCATAACACATGGCTTAACCTGACTGCAGGGATTGCGGCATTGTCCAATATTGTCATGGCGGTCGTTGCACTATCGCCGGCCTGGGTTGGGCGCATCAGGTATCACGTCGTCGTCGTTCTTGGGCTGGTTGCGCTGGTAGTCCTGGAAATGATCCAAAAATTCTAGGGGGCCTTGTGAATTGCAAAAACCTGATGCTGACGTCATACCTGTTAATAACAGGCCAGAACGTTCCTAAAGGGACGACATATTTTTAGCAACCCGGCACCATCCACCCTTTTAGAATCCCTTTCGGGATTGCCCCCTCTTGCGGTTGAGATTGGTGCGGGGGTAGCCGGAGCGGTCCCTTGATATTCAGCAACTCTTCATGCGGCATTCAAAATTATATACCCGAGAGCTATATTTTGGTCTTCATACCGTGTCCTCACAGCCTCTCTTTAGCTGGAATAAAAATTGCGACATTATTTTCACTGAAAAAGCATGGATTTTGAGCTTTCCTAAATCATCAACTATAACAGACTTTAACTATATGATTATCAATAATTATATATAGGTCTAAAAAAATTTCAATAGTCTAAAAATCAAAATTTTGATATAAATCTGTTACACCTTGTCAAATTTTTGTGTTATTTCACCATGATCCAGGTCAAATGACTGGTTTGTTCAAGTACGGTTTTATTAATGAATAACATCAGGCAAAAACAGTACTTGTATTTCTTTTTCAGACGTCATGCACATCGATTCAAATGCCCGGATTGGTATCGGCGTCCTCAATCCGGATTACAAATTGCATGTTGATGGTCATACCGGAAAAACCACTGCCGGAGGGGATTGGGATCACTATTCTGATGAACGGTTGAAGAAAAATATTTCTTCTATTGAAAATGCACTGGAAACAGTGGTACAACTGCGAGGCGTTCGCTATCAGTGGAAAAACCCACAAAAGCACGGCGGAGAAAACGGCACCTATATGGGATTTGTCGCCCAGGAAGCGGAAGGGGTCATTCCGGAGTGGGTGAGTGAAAGACCGGACGGTTATAAGAGCATGAATGAAATTGGATTCAACGCCCTGATGACCGAAGCGATAAAGGATATTGTGAAAAGGATCGAAGAGCTGGAGAAAAAGATCCAGTAAAAAAAAAGTATCTATTTCCCGGCCGGAGGCTTTCGCCTGGACATTCTGCAAAAATTATCCTATATTCAAAAAAAAACGAGGATAATGATGCATCCCTATCGACTGGCCTGCGGCCACCTGGAACCCAGGGCCGGAGAAAAACAGCACAATACCGCGCGTATGATTGAACTGGCTGAAGAGGCTGCATATCACCGCTGTAATTTGATTCTTTTTCCGGAATTGATCACCACCGCTTATCTGCCGGCCAAAGAGCTGAAACCTCTGGCCGAGCCCCTTAATGGTAACACCATACAAATTCTGAGCAACGCCGCGCAGACCTTAAAGATATTCATGGCATTCGGATTCGCAGAGCTCGATGCGGACAAAAATAAGCGTTATAACAGCCTGGTGGTGTTGGACAAAAAAGGCGAGCTTGCCGGCCTCTATCGAAAAACCCATCTCTGGAACACCGAAAAAAAATGGGCAGAGCCCGGCTCTGAAGTCTCAGCTTTTGATCTGGATGGTATTCGCTGCTGTGGCTGGATTTGCTACGACACCCGCTTTCCGGAAATCGCAAGACTCGGCGCCCTGTTCGGCGCTGAATTGGGGTTGGTGCCCACGGCATGGCTCGGACCGCCGGAAGAGTGGGAACTGGCATTGCGCGCAAGAGCGCTGGACAACACCCTGTTTGTTGCCGGTGCCGATTTGATCAGCACATTGCCCAAATGCGAATGTCACGGCCTCAGCATGATCGTTGATCCCAAAGGGCGCATCCTCGCCCGCGCCAATGGCGACGAGCAAGGTATTATCTATGCCGATCTCGACCCCGGAATTCTGAAAAAGCAAAAAGAGCGCGTTCCATTGCTAAAAGACCGGCGTACCGATCTGTTCGATCTCCTGGCCGGTGACTAGCTGCTGTTGCCCGGCCGCGAAGATTGCCGCCGTTTTTGCCGCTCCCGGATCCTGATCCATAGTTTGGGATCCGACAAAAACATGGCCAAACCAATCAGAAATAACAAGACACTGATGGCAATATTCACCCATATCTTTGTTCTTGCTTCCGGTGCGATCAATATCAATAAAGACATCAGCGAAAAGGCCATGGCAATGCCGCCCACCAACGGAAATATCGTAATCTCTTCCTTGCCCTTTAGCACTTCTTTCTCTACATCCACGGGAGTTGCCATCTTTTTGAAGAACGCATCCACAGAGCTATTGTCTGTATAAAAATCTCTTGATGCCAGCCAGGCCGACATGTAGGCCAAAGCGATAAGGGCCAGAACAGAGAGTACCGCCCAGAATTGCACCAGCATATAAAAG
>CAZMUU010000292.1:0-1820 GCA_964569215.1 uncultured Cytophagia bacterium | reverse complement strand
AACCGGCCAAAAGAGAGATTTGGATTCAAATCCATGGTCATAAAATAAACAAAAACAATACCGCCAAACAAAAGCGAGTAGCCCAGGGCCAAGGATTTGCTTTTGTAATAGGCCCGGCCAAGAAAGCGCGAGCTCAGGATAAACAAACAGGTGATGGCAATCGTGATGAGGTACTGTTCGCCAATCGAATAATGTAATACAAATCTGGCCACAGACGCTGTCAGTGTGCCGGCGAGTATGGATGAAAACGCCGACCAGCGCGATATTCCCTTGACGATGAGTCCGAGAAAAAGCGGAATGGCAATAGGAACACCGGTTAAGGCAAAGAATATATTGCTAAAGGTAAAAACCCCATAATCGCTGTGAATGATGGTCAAAGCCATGATCACAGCCACAATAGCCAAAAAGACAATGGTGATGCGACCGACCCGCATGACTTCCTTTTCAGAAGCGGAAGGTTTGATAATGTTTTTATAAAGGTCCACAGATATAATCGAAGAAACCGTGTTCCAGACACTATCGAGTGCGGACATGGAAGCCGCCATCATGGCGGACAAAAAGATTCCCACCACGCCCAACGGCATATAACGCATAACCACGGCAATATAAATATTTTCATCGGGCTTGGTGATATCGGAAAAGTAGGGCAGAGAACCAATTTCAGGCCACAGAACTTTACCAATCAGAGGGGGGATGCCGAACATCAGCGGGCCGGTAAGCCACAAAAGAGTCGCCGTCCAGCCGACCTTGCGGGCTGCTTTTTCATCCTTGACGCTGTAATATCGCTGCGCTTTATCGCCGATAGCGGCGCCGAATATATGCGACGTCAACACGCCGATCAAATACCAGTGCGTATAGCTGGTCTTGCCCCGAATCACATGATGGAACTCCAGCTTGGGGATACTGTGTAAAAAGTCCGGCAATGATCCCACATCTCCTGATAAAAAAGCGGCCGCCAGGACAACCGCACAAACAACGATCAAGATCAAAAATTGAACCACATCGGTAACACACACCGCCCATAACCCCCCGGAAAAGGTATAAATCAAAACCAGAATACCAAACACCACGATCATGATATCAACTGCTGCCATAGAACCGGGAAACAGGGTCGGCGCTGATATCTTGCTCAACGAGGCCAGGTGATGGGCCGGCCAGTACATCAGGCTCAGAGCCATCATAATGCTCAGCAACAGCTGGGTGGTGCGATTAAATCGTCCCTTGATGTATTCGACCGGTGATGAAATACGGCTACGCCGCCAGGGTCTCGCTGTGAACAAGAACCCGAAAAAGAAGGAAAGCGGTTGTGAAACCAGATATAAAATGCCAAACCAGCCGGTATTATAGATAAAACTCGCCGCCCCGGTAAACATCCAGGCGGAAAAGCCGGTCATATAGAGAGAAACACCGGCGGCCCACCAGGGAATCATGTTGCCGCCGACGAAAAAATCCTTGCTTCCTTTCATGAATTTTGAAAAATAGACCCCAAGCCCGACAATCATAAGCAGATAGAAAATAATGGCAATGTAATCTACTATTGAAACGCCCATGCGTACCTCCGGTTTTTAAAAATCGTGTATCAGTCCTTCCATTGCATCCCGAACCCATTCTTCCTGAATGATCTGATTCCTGAAAAACCGGACCATTCCAAAACGACTCTGCCAGTAAATCTCGCTGTTTTCGATGACAAAAGGCTTTTTTTGAGGAGACAAATCACAATAAGATGAAAAAATATAATCCGTAAACTCTCCAACCTCAACCTTCAACACAACCGCCCAGTCCTTTTGCCCGGAAACATATATTTTTTCGACATGTTGAAC
>CAZMUU010000291.1:0-4374 GCA_964569215.1 uncultured Cytophagia bacterium | reverse complement strand
CACCATTTTGCTACCAGGGTTTAAAAGAAAAAAATAAGGTTATTCTCTGCGATCTGGTATAAACAATGCCTGCGGCCATGATGATCAGGACGGTCCTGTTCATGGCCGCTTTTTTTATGCCTGGGCCCCGTTTTTAAAACGGATTTTCACTGTTGTAATAGTGACCCTTTGGCAAATTAAAGGCGACGTCATCTACACCCAGCATTTTAGCGGCGGCAAACAACGGTTTTCCGGCATGAGCCAGCACCGCCGCAGTGTGATGCGGATAGCGTTTCTGAATCAGAACATGGCGGTAAAACCGCCCCATCTCTTCGATGGCAAAAACACCCGTGCTACCGAACGACCGCGGGTCGATATCCAGAACCTCGCCCTGTGCCACATAGGAGCGCAGCTGTGTATCGGCGGTGGACTGGAAGCGAAAGATGGTTACCGGACCATTTTTGATCTGACCTTCAAGAGTCCCGCGGGTGATATCGGGTTCGCTCTCCGGTTCCATGGTGCGGTGCATGATGAGCTGATAATTCATTTTGGGATTTACCAGACAGGCGGCATTGGTATTGCCGCAATGGAAACCCATAAAGAGATCGCTGTGTTTGTAGGGTTTGATTTTATCCTCGTGTTCCTTAACCATATCCGCCGGCACGGTGTTGTTGATATCCAGGATAGTCGGGGTTGAAAGGGTAGCACAAGCAGCCATATATTCACTCAGGGCACCGTAAATATCCACCTCACAGGCCACGGGAATACCCTCTGCCGCCAGTCTGCTGTTGATATAACATGGGACATGGCCGAAATACTTTTCAAACGCGGGCCAACACTTGTTGGCAAAAATACCATATTTGCTCGCACCGAGATTGTCGTCCATAAAGCGACGCAGTGCGACTTCGAATTGCGCCAGTTTTTCAATCAGGTCAGGATAACGGTTCCCGTCGCCCAGCTCTTCCTGCATCTGTTTTGCAATATCGGCAATCATCGGATCTTTTTTGGCGCTGACGACGATATCGTACAGGTCCAGCTCGCTGTTTTCCATCACCTCGATGCCGAGATCATACAGCGGTTTGATCGGGGCATTGCAGGCGAGAAAATCATGGGGCCGGGGCCCAAAGGAAAAGATTTTCAGGTGTTTCAGACCGACCACTATCCTGGCCACCTGCAAAAACTCTGATACCATTGCTGCTATTTCATCCGGCAGGCCGATGGGATATTCCGGAATATAGGGATTGAGACCGCGTAAACCGATATTATATGAAGCGTTGAGCATGCCGCAATAGGCATCGCCGCGATCGCCGAAAAGGTTTTCTTTTGTCTCCTCCGCTGCACCTGCAAACATGACCGGACCGTCAAATTTTTGTGCCAGCAGCGTCTCCGGCCCTTCCGGGCCGAAATTGCCCAGATAAACCACGAGCGCATTGATACCTTTCCCGCTCAATTCTTCAATGACACCGGAAACATCAGCGTCGGATTCCACAATCTTTTCGATCAGAGTAACGGGTAGCGCTTTCCTGTCGCATGCTTCTATGACCTGCTGGTGACGCCGTTTTGACAGCTCGATGGGAAAGCAATCCCGGCTCACCGCTGCGATACCGATCTTTATCTCGGGTACATTTTTCATATATTTTTTCTCCTTATTTATGCTCATCTTTTTTTGATCTATCGTAATTAACATGCATGAGGATTAAAACGTAAATTCATTCTCGACAAAATCCGCCAGCTTGTTGTATTTTTCATAGAGAATTTTATATTTTATTGCATTTTCCGCAATCGGTTCATAGATGGTTTCAAATCCGCTCCCCATCGCTTCCTGTGCGCTTTCGATGCTGGAATAGATACCGGAAGCTGTGGCCGCAGCCATGGCCGCACCCAGAGCAACAGCCTGATCCGCGGCTGCAACCTTGATCGGCATATCGAGCACGTCGGCGCTGACCTGCATGACAAAGGACGATTTTTTTGGAATACCCCCGATAGCGATAACACCACGAATTTCCACGCCCTCCTCGATAAAGCGATCGACGATTTTTTTGGCACCAAAGGCAGAAGCCTCCACCAGAGCCCGGAATATTCGGGGTGCATCAGAACCCAGATTCAGTCCGGTAATGGCACCCCTGAGATTCTGGTTGGCATCAGGCGTACGACGGCCGTTCATCCAGTCCAGTGCCACAATTCCATTCTCATCAATGGGAAGGTTTGCCGCCGCGTTGGAAAGTTCAGGAATCAGTTTTTCCTCTATACCCTCGGTTAGTTTTTCTGCAATTTCCTGATCAATATAAGCGCTTTCCTGTAACATATTCTGAAGCGGCCACATCAACACCTGACGAAACCAGGCATAAATGTCGCCGAACGCGGATTGACCCGCTTCCATACCGAGCATATCGGGAACAATGGAACCATCCACCTGACCGCTAATGCCACGTACCAGATGCTCTCCCGTCTTCGAATGTGTGCTGATGATCATATCGCATGTTGAGGTTCCCATAACCTTCACCAGCATGTGCGGCTCTATCTCCGCACCAATCGCACCAAAATGCGCATCAAAGGCGCCAACACCAACGGTTACCGATTGCGGCAAATCCAGCCGTTTTGCCCATTCCGGCGTTAACTGACCCACGGGGGTATCACCCGTACAGGTATCGGTATAGAGGCGCTGCCGCAAACCGGACAGCAGCGGATCCAGCTTGCTTAAGAACGCTTCCGAGGGCAAGCCGTCCCAGGATGCGTGCCACATGGCTTTGTGACCGGCAGCGGTACGGCTGCGTTTCATGGTCAGAGGATCCGTGGTGCCGGTCAGCAGGGCCGGAATCCAGTCGCAGTGCTCGACCCAGGAAAAAGCAGCCTCACGAACCTCGGGATCAACGCGCAAGATATGCAAAATTTTAGACCAAAACCATTCTGAAGAATAAATACCGCCTTCGTAACGGGTAAAATCCTCTCCCCCCCAGGATTTCGCCAACTTGTTGATCTTTTCAGCTTCTTTTACAGCGGTATGATCCTTCCATAACACAAACATGGCGTTGGGGTTTTCCTCAAATCCATTGGTCAATGCCAGCGGCGTACCGGCCCGATCAACAGCACAGGGTGTAGAGCCGGTGGTATCGACCGAAAGTCCTACAACTTTATCCGCCGTCCCCGCAGGGGATTTCTTCAGGGCGCCCTCTAGCGACGCTTGCAGACTCTCAATATAGTCCAGCGGATGCTGGCGAAACTGATTGTTGACCGGGTCGCAATATTTGCCCGCTTTCCAGCGCGGATAAGGTTCCACGTGAGAAGCACTCTCCTCTCCGTCAACGGCATCGACGACAACCGTTCGTACCGAATCGGTGCCGAAATCTATTCCGATGACATATTTTTCATTCTTGTTCATAACCTGCCGTCACCTCCGTCTAGAATTTTGTCAATGTTCATTTTAATTATTACTCTTTCTGATTTTAGAATTTATCGTTGATAAATCTTTTCCCCAACATGCCTCCAATCAAATTCCCGATAAAGCGCCTCAATCTCTTCCCCCCCTCTAAACGGCCGCAATCGAACCCGATAGCGAACCTCCTGCGGCACCACTCTGTATTTTTGCATCACGGAATTGGCCGTCCCCCCGACACCGGAGACGGCATGATCGATGTAGAGGGAAACAAAATCCGCCGGTTTGAGTTGAGGCCTGTAAAGCGATCGGGTTAGATTCTCGAGACCAAATTGATGCACACTGCAGTTAAACAGCTGTTCTGCGCTGATGAAAATACCCTCCCCCCGATTATTGCTCAGCGCAATCCAGCGAACATCGGTTTTATTGCCGTAATCCTGTGGCAGCAAATAAGGCACATAATCACCTCTAACCGTACTGCTATACAATCCCACAGCGGCGCCGCTTTTTCGGTCGGGGTAGGTTTCCCATGGCCCGCGGCCAAACCACCGCAGATTGCTGAAAACGCTGTCCAGCTGCATGCTCATTCCGATTCTCGGTATCCAGGCCGGCATCACACCATGCGGAACCAGATGGTGAGAGATAATAATATCACCTGTTTGTAAAATAGTATATTGCAGCCATTCTTCAAAGGAAGTTGTGTATTGATTTGAAGAATAAACAGAGTTTACGGCAACGCGGACCGATCCCCGTTTGTTTTTTTCAACTCTAAATTCGACGAGTTCCTGGTTGAGGTGATGCAATCCATTTGTCCACCAGCTGCCGGCGACCCACTCTCCCATTGCGTCATGAAAGTCGTGCATCCCCGCCTTGTTCAGAGCCCAGGGATCGAGCTCGTTTGCCAGAGGGGCACGCCAGAGATTGAGCTGTGGCCCCCGACGCAAGTATTCATTGCCATGGAAATTCAAGGAGAAGAGCCGGCCGGTTGGGCGGTTAAATATCACTCGAAGAGAGTCCCCATC
>CAZMUU010000290.1:0-4388 GCA_964569215.1 uncultured Cytophagia bacterium | reverse complement strand
ATTATCTATACGTTTACAGAATGGGATAATGGATCCGGCACCAATCCATTTAATCCAGGCACCACGATTCACTATACGCTTGCAGAAGAATGTCAGGTACAGATAACGATTTATAACTTTGCCGGTCAACACATAAAAACGCTTTTGAGCAGCACCAGGTCCGCAGGAAATCATGATCTTTTATGGAGTGGCAAAGATCGCTATGGTACGCCGGTATCAGCAGGTGTCTATTTTTACAAGATAAGTGCCATTTCGTTGCAAGCGAACAGCAAAACCGGTCCGTGGAATTATACGGGCAAAATGATATTGGTAAAATAAAACGACGAAGAAAATCAGCCTGCCGGGCCGGCCTGAAACATTGCCGCTCAGAGCCCGGGAACAAGGGGGAACTTTTACCAACACTATGATTTATCATGGTGTTATACCGATGAGAAAAAATCATCCCAACCGCTTTCGCGGTTTATCCATCCTGCGATTTCACATACGCCTTGTCGTGCCTTTACAAAACCGCCAAGTCCGCAAAGAAACGCCGGGAAAGACGAAACGGTTGAATAGTAATAAACATCAGGTAAACTTTTCATAATTAATCAATTTTAATTAATTTATCAAATTTTTATTCTATTCTCCAGAGCAGCAAGAAAGTGTTGGTTGACTCCCTGGTGACCTCGGCGGTTTTAAATGGCAAAACATGAATAGTATTGTCACTTTTGATATTGCCCCACACCTTTTTCTTTGGTTTTTTTATTTAATTTCTTACCTTCATTTATTGCCTTTCAGCGGCAAATAAACATCTATTTTTGACTTTTTCCAAGGAGTGTTGACGATGAAATCCGGTTTTCAAAATGAGAAAGAGTTGGATCAATTTCTCGCCACGCCGAATGAACAGGTGATTCAAACTCTGGCCGATCTCAAAGGTGATTTGATGATACTTGGCGTTGGCGGAAAAATGGGCCCCTCGCTGGCTAAAATGGCAAAAAATGCTTTTGCTGCCGCCGGAGTGGATAAGCGCATTTTGGGAGCATCTGTATTCCCTTCCAGCGACATGAAAAACGATCTTCAGGAACACGGTATCAAAATCTTTGAGGGCGATCTTCTCGATAAAGATTTTGTTTATCAATTGCCGGATGTTGAAAATGTTATCTATATGGCAGGGATGAAATTCGGATCTGTGGAAAATCTGGCCATGACCTGGGCTGTCAACTCTTATCTGCCCACCCTGATTTCCGAAAAATATCGAAAATCCCGTATCGTTGCTTTTTCCACCGGTTGTGTTTATCCCCTGGTTTCAGTGAAAAGCGGCGGAAGCAGGGAAACCGATCCGGTCGGACCAATTGGCGAATATGCACAATCCTGTCTCGGTCGCGAACGCATGTTCGAATATTTCAGCAAGCGCAACCAGACCCCGATGACGATTATTCGTCTCAACTATTCGGTTGAGATGCGCTACGGCGTGTTGGTTGATGTTGCTCTCAAAGTTCTCAGAGAAGAACCCGTTGATGTGACCATGGGTTTTGCCAATATCATCTGGCAGGGCGATGCCAACGCCATGGTATTGCAATCGCTGAAGCTGTGTCAATCGCCTCCGAAAATCTTGAACGTCACCGGTCCGGAGATGATTTCCGTGAAACGGGTCGCCGAGCAGTTTGCAGAATTGCTTAACGTTGACCTGCAAACCGTGGGCGAAGAAGAGGAGACGGCATTGCTCAATGATGCTTCGCAGGCCTTTTCGCTTTTCGGCTATCCTTCCGTCTCTCTCAATGAGATGATCCACTGGATTGCCGATTGGCTGAAGAACAAGCAAACACTATACGACAAACCCACCCATTATGAAACCCGGGATGGTCAATTTTAACATGGAGTTGGACACATGAAACGCACTGATCTGCCTGCAGCGCTGTTACAGCGCCTGCAAAGCGGGACGGTCATTCCCGCTCATCCTCTGGCCCTGGATCATAACCGAAAGCTGGATGAAGCACGGCAGCGCGCCCTGACCCGCTATTATCTTCATGCCGGTGCCGGTGGTCTGGCTGTAGCGGTTCATACGACGCAGTTTGAAATTCGGCAGCCCGGTATTGACCTCTTCAAGCCGGTTCTCGGGCTGGCCGCTGAGGAAATCGACGCCTTTGTCGCCAAGACCTCCGTTCCCATCCTTAAAATCGCAGGTGCCGTCGGCAAAACGGACCAGGCCGTGCGTGAAGCTGCCATGGCTGCTGATCTCGGCTACCATGCAGTGTTGTTAAGTATGAGCGCTTTTGAAGATGCCGAGGTCTCTGAAATGATAGCGCATTGTCAACGCGTTGCCGAAGTTTTGCCGCTGGTCGGTTTTTATTTGCAGCGTGCTGTGGGTGGAAGACGACTCGATGTAGAGTTTTGGCGGCGTTTTGCTCAAATCGAAAACACCATTGCCATAAAAATTGCTCCCTTTAACCGCTATCAGACTCTTGATGTCATCCGCGGCGTTGCTGAATCCGGACGTGCGGATGAAATTGCTTTATATACGGGCAATGATGATAACATCGTTCATGATCTGGTAACCGATTATCCGGTTAAAATAAACGGTGACTCAAAAACGCTGCGGATCGTCGGTGGCTTGCTGGGTCATTGGGCGGTCTGGACGCGTAAAGCAGTCGAACTGCTGGAAGACGTTCACGATGCCAGACAAAAAGCGGACGTCCCGAATGCTCTGCTCAGCAAGGGTATTGAAATCACCGATTCTAATGCCGCTTTCTTTGATGTGGCGCATGACTTTGCCGGGTGTATTGTCGGGGTGCATGAGGTCTTAAGGCGGCAGGGACTTTTAAAAGGTATCTGGACACTAAACGAGGATGAAGATTTAACCCCGCAACAAGCAGCTGAAATCGACCGCGTTTATGCTCAATATCCGCATCTGAACGATGATGACTTTGTCAAGCAAAACCTCGATGCCTGGCTGACACCATGATCCCTATTCCTCTGTCCATTTGAATATCATATCAAAGCCGGTCTCTTTTTCACTACCATGCGTGGCCTGGAGAAATAACCATGGCACTATCTCATATTCCAGTATAATGACCTCGGGATTGATTTCGTTCGATTGATCCATGCTCAGGCCGCGTTCGTAACTTACAAAGAGATCGTGAGTGAGATATTTGCCTATTGTGATGCTGGATTGCCCCAAACTGCCGCTGCTCCTGAACTCTATCACATCCAGATTGAGGCTTTCGCCCAGTGAAGATGTTAAACGGCTGACCAGCTGTCCGGCGAGCAATTTTCCGACAGACTGACCGCTGAGCAGCTGATTCTTTTCTCCCAACCGGCTTTTTTCCCCATGCGTGAGCTGTTCGTACGAACGGCCAAAAAGCAGGTAAGAGACCGCTTCCCGTTCCTGAATGGCAATATTGTTGAGCTCAAAGCGGATATCCGGATTTGAGGTGTTGCCACCAAGATACAACACAAGCCTCTGTCGTCTTTTTTTAGAATCTCTAAAGCGGTATACCGCCTCTATGTCCAGTATAACCTCATCTCCCTGAAACGTCAAATTGCCTTTGTTGAGTTTGAATCTCCGTCCAAAAAAATCATATGTGCCGCGTAGGGTATTCAGCATCCCAAAGATTTTTAAATCGTTTTCCCGAAATTCGAGAATGAGCTCTCCTGAAATTTCAACGTTAAAATCGTCCCCCTTTAACCAGGTATTACGAGGAATTGTGATGGTGACCTTGCCATCGATTTTTTCGAATATTTCAGGTTCTGAATAACCCGCTCTTCTGCCCTGGCTCAATGCCAGTGAATCCCGGACCAAAATGGGTTGATACTGTGGATCGGATTGACCATGCAGAAAAGCAGGCACAAAGATTTGCGCCCGCTGAATCGTCGTTTGCGTTTGAATCTGTGGCCGGCTCAGACTACCGCTCAATGATCCTTGCCCGTCCAGAACCAGTTCGATGTCCTGATTATGAATCGGAATGAAATTGTTGGCTTTGAACGCCAAATCAACGGTAGAGCGATTAATAAAATTTTGCCACTCAGATGGCAATGTAATGGTGCCATGAGAAGTAAACCAGCCGTTTTCGCTCTCTACTCTTACCGTTTCGAGCTCGATGGTATGATTCGAAATCCGGGAGTCGAGATTAAGTTTTGGGTAATAAACCTCTGTACCCGGAACCCGTATTGTTCCACCCTTTATCGCCAGCCGGCCGCCGGGATCCAATGAAAATAACGGATTTCGCAGCCTGATGTGAGTTGACAACGCACCATTCTCTATGCTGATTTTGTCAACGAGCTCGTCAATGGTTGTGAGATCGTATGTCTGTGTCGATACCTCGATGTAAGCGCTGGTATCGGAAATAAAGTGTCGTCTCTTAGCGTCAAAGAGCAGTTTTGTTTGAACAGACAGAGTATCCGCTTTGATC
>CAZMUU010000289.1:0-4424 GCA_964569215.1 uncultured Cytophagia bacterium | reverse complement strand
AAATCGCGTCGGCATCACCGCTGAAGAGGAGATTAAACACTATTCAAAAGCCCGATTTTTCAATCACGACGTTAAAAACCGAGATCAGTTGATTCATGTCGGTACCCTTTCCGGCAAAACAGTCGAGGCCATTTCGAACGGTATGATGCGGCAACCGGTGGAGATCAAGATCAATAAAATGGTCCTCGATTACGATCTTCTCTTCATTATAGGACCGACATTTCCGCATGAAGTTGTCGGATTTTCGGGAGGGAATAAATATCTGTTTCCGGGAATCGCCGGTCAGGAAATCATCGATATGTTTCACTGGCTGGGCGCCCTGATTACCAATGCTGCGATTATTGGAGAGAAATATACCCCGGTCCGTCGCATCGTCGATATGGCGGCAGCAATGGTGCCGGTTGATCGGTTTTGCGCCAGTATGGTGGTGAAGGAAGATGGCCTCGCCGGTCTTTACATCGGTTCCCCCGAAGAGGCCTGGGATAAAGCTGCGGACCTGAGTGAAAAATCGCATATCGTTTACAAATCGAAACCGTATCGCCAGGTTCTCTCCTGCGCTCCCCCGATGTATGATGAATTGTGGACAGGTGGAAAGTGCATGTACAAACTCGAACCGGTTGTCGCTGATGGAGGCGAACTGATTATTTATGCCCCCCATCTGGATAAAATATCGGTGACGCATGGCGAGCTGATCAAAAAAATCGGCTACCACGTCCGTGATTACTTTGTTAAACAAATGATCCATTTTGAGGATATCCCACTGGGTGTTGTTGCGCATTCCACCCATGTAAAGGGATTGGGCACATTTGAAAACGGGGTTGAAAAACCGCGTATCAATGTGACCCTGGCCACCGGTATCCCAAAGGAAATCTGTAAAGAAATCAACCTCGGCTATCGCGATCCGAATACCATCAAACCGCAACAATGGCAGAATCGGGAAGATGAAGGCATCCTGTATGTACCAAAGGCTGGTGAAATGCTCTACAGACTGGATTCGAATCAACAGTGATGACGGGATTTTCCGCCTTTTATGGCCAAAAGAGATGCACAAAACCAAAAGGATATTGAGAGTATAAAAAGAGGAGTTTAGATGTCTGCTCAAAAAAATGTCGTTATCGCACAATCCGGAGGACCTTCTCCGGTTATCAACAATACCCTGCGCGGAATTATCGATGCCTGCAAAATGTTTCCGGACACATTCGGCAAGCTGTACGCCGGATGGCACGGTGTAGAAGGAATCCTGAAGGAAGAATTGCTTGATCTTTCGGCTCAAAATGATGAGGAGATCGGACTGCTTCGCACCACGCCGGCTGCCGGCGCTATCGGCACCTGCCGCTACAAACTGAAGAGCCATCAGAAGGAAGATTTTGACAGGGTTATCGAGGTATTCAAAGCGCATAATATCGGTTATTTTTTCTATATTGGCGGCAACGATTCCATGGATACCGCCCATAAAATTGCCAAACTGGCGCATGAACAGGGACTTGACCTTGTCGCTACCGGATGTGCCAAAACGATTGATAATGATGTCGGTGATTCGGAATTCAAACTCGTGGATCATACACCCGGCTATGGCAGCGTTGCACGCTATTGGTCACATTTGGTACAGAATGCAAATCAGGAAAATATGGGTTCTTCACCCTCGGATCCGGTTCTGGTCATTCAGGTGATGGGAAGAAAAATCGGATTTATTCCGGCAGCCGCTCGCCTTGCTGATCCACAACGGGAAATGCCGCTGCAGATTTACATGCCCGAATCCAATCTCGGTCTCGAAGAGTTGACCGATAACGTCAACGATGAATTGGTTAAGAGCGGCCGTTGTCTGGTTATCGTCAGCGAGGGATTTGATGTCGGCAGTTTGGGTGAGCGCAAGGATGATTTTGGTCATACTGAATTCGGTGCCAGTGAAATGACCGTACAACAGGTTATCGTCAACCATCTCAATATAAACGGTCTGCGGGCACGCGGAGCGGCGCGCGGACAGGTTGCAGGAACAGATCAACGCGACACCATGATATATGCTTCCACCGTGGATCTCGATGAATCTTATAAAGTGGGACAAAACGCCGTGGCCATTGCGGTCGAGCACGGCAGCGGTTACATGTCCACCATATTGCGTCGCCCCGGTCTCGGTTATACCGTTGATTTTGATAAAGTCGATCTTGAAAAGGTTGCCAATTCTGAACGCGAATTTCCCAGAAACTGGATCAATCCCAACCGTATCGATGTGACCGATGATTTTGTCAACTATGCCCGGCCTCTTATCGGCGACGACTGGGTAAGCGTTCCGCTGGTTCAGGGTATTCAACGCTTTAGCCGCCTTGAGAAAATATTTGCCGATAAAAAACTGCCTGACTATCTTCCCCAGGCGTATCAGAAATAACTGAATTCAACCGTTCATTAAACCAGAGGTATTTTATGTCCGATTATCAGGCCCCCTTGAAAAATTTTAAATCCAGACATGATTTTTTTATTGCCATCGATTCTGATGGTTGCGCCTTTGACACGATGGAAATCAAACACAAGGAATGTTTTATTCCCAATATCATCAAACACTGGAATCTGCAGCCTGTTTCGAAATTCGCCCGCGCAGCTGCAGAATTTGTCAATCTCTATTCGCAGTGGCGAGTCATCAACCGCTTCCCGGCTCTCGTGCGTGTTTTTGACCTTTTGCTGGATTGGCCGGAAGCGATGAAACGAAACCCGGAAATTCCCTCTGTGCAATCGTTGCGCCACTGGATAGATGAAGAGAGCAAGCTGGGCAACCCGGCACTGGAGAAAAAAGTGGAGAAAAAACCCGATGCCGTGCTCTCCAGAGCTCTGGAATGGAGCAAAGATGTAAACAAGACTGTCGGCGAGATGGTTCACGATATACCGCCGTTCCCTTTTGTCAGGGAATCCCTGGAATCGGTTTACAGCTGGGCGGATATCATTGTCTGTTCGGCAACGCCGGAAGAAGCACTGATCCGTGAATGGCAGGAACACGATATCGCCGACTTTACTGAAATCATCGCCGGACAGGAAATGGGGAGTAAAACAGAACATATTCATCTTGCTTCCGAAAACAAATATGATAAAAACAACATGCTGATGATCGGAGATGCACCCGGAGATATGAAAGCCGCCAAAGCCAATAATGCCTATTTTTATCCCATCAATCCCGGACACGAAGACGAGTCCTGGGAACGTTTTTTCAAAGAAGCAGCGGATAAATTTAAAAATGGCGAGTACGGCGGTGATTATGAAGCGTCCCTTATTGAAAAATTTCAAAAATCGCTACCCTCAACACCCCCCTGGAAAAACTAAATCTGCTCGTTTTACAATAGCGGTGCCGGTTTTATAGGATCATATTTACTTGGAATAGACGATTTTGGCCGATTGACCGGCACCGCTCTCTGACTGCAAATGAATGATATAAACCCCGCTGGCCACAGAGTGGTTGTTCTGATCAACGCCTCTCCACATGGCCGTGTAATCGCCCGGTGACAGGCGTTCATCCATGAGACGCAGAACCGTTTCTCCCTTTAAATTGAGAACCGTCAGTAAAACGCGATCCGGTTTGAGCAAGGTAAAGCGAATCTGTGTATTGGCATTGAACGGATTCGGAAAAGGAGCCATCAGTTGACAGGAGGGAGGCTCCGGAACCGTAACCTGGGCTATATTGGAAAGGGATTCTTTGCCCTCAAAGTTGACCTGTCGCAACCGGTAATAATATTGCCCCGGTTTTTCGACCTGGTCGTTAAAACTGTATTGCTGCCGCTCCTGTGAGGTACCGGTTCCGGCGATAAAGCCCATATCCTGCCAGTATATCTGGTCGGTGCTTTTTTGCAGATAAAATCCAAAATTATCGATTTCAAAGCGGGTTTCCCAGCGGATGACCACGCGGTTTTCGCTATAATCGGCATTGAAACGGTTTAATACACAATAGACCTGCAGTGGTTTTGTGGGTTTTGAGGTCGTTCCCGATTTGTCGGTTACCGTCGCAACATAATGGGTTGTATCCAGTACAGCTTGCAGTTCAAACCGTCCCAAACTGTCGGCAAGGCATGACCCGAGAAAACGATGAATGTTGTTTTTTCCCCCGGCAAAAATTTCCAGCAGGCCGTCGGGCAGAGTTCTGCCTTCAATTCGGTCGTTGCCAGAATACCGGATTTCAGGGGCAGGAGGGGCCAGACTGTCCGGCATATAACGAAAAAATTGTCCCTCTTCGATATAGATACGATTACGGCTGGCTCTGTTTCCTTTGGCCTTTTCTCCCACGATGGCAATCGCACTATTATTCTTGCTGCAGATCAGATTGTCCGGCCCTATCAAATTATCTTGACCTTTTTCGATCCTGATCCCGGCTGTATAGTTGGTAATCACACCGGAAGCATCCATACCGATCCTGTTTTTCAAAATTTGGTTGTGACGAACACCGGCAC
>CAZMUU010000288.1:746-4462 GCA_964569215.1 uncultured Cytophagia bacterium | reverse complement strand
AATACGTGCAGCTTATACCGGATACACCTGTAATCGAATACGATTGATAGGCAGATTCAGCAAGCAATCCTCCACAGAGAAAAAGCAGGAGAATCACAAACAAAAATAGTGATTTTTTCATTTTATTTCTCCTTTTTTGTTGTTATTGGCAAGCCCATTTATTTTTAAAGACAGGATTTTGTTTCCATTTGTTATACCGCATAGTTGACCTTTGGCATTCAAGCAAAGTCCCGGCGTTTCGAATGTTTTTTTGCAGGTAAAAGTATTATCCTGATCCCTGTGAATTTGTAGAATCTGAAATCTTACTTTTCCGGCACGAGGATAAATGGCAATCACCCATAGCACTTCCCATCGCCGTGTCTTTTAAAAAGACATTGGCAAATGCAACCGGTTCACCTGATTCGCTATCCACGGTCCTGCCGCGAATGATAGATCCTTTGCCTGAACGCACCAGCCTGATGGTGTTGTTGGCCATGGGGATAAAGGTCAAACCATGCGGTCTCAGCATTTGTTCGATGGCATCCTGGAGAGTAATCTGGGATTTATGAAAGCTAATGATTTTGTCTGCCACGAGATCCTTTTCGAATTCGACTTTGAAACCGGCACTGGCACCGATAGACCGCAGGGCATCGCCTAATGGCCGATGACTCACATGCACGGTCGTCCGTGTTGCGAGAATCTCATCCAACCGGTCTTGTGCTCGAGCGGTCAATCCCATACTGAGCAATAGCATTACACCAAAGAGTAAGTTTTTTTTCATGGTTGTCCTGTCAGTTTTGCCCTGTTTTGTATCGTATGCGACTTTACAGTCGTTTCGTTTTCTATTTTGTATGAGCAAAAACAAAATACAACGTCGATACAACGATCATAACTCTCGCTGCCCTATTCGACGGTGAATGATTCTCCTTCGGCCCAAAGGCTTTTGAGCATGATGCCGGAAGGATGTTGATATCTGGGATAGAGTTCGGGGAGTTTTGATCCGTCGAAAGCTTCGACAAAACATCCCAGAGCACCAGAACGCACGCGCAGGGCCTGTACATACCATCGCACGGTTTCGCCCGGTAGCAGATAGTCGAGATCCTGGAGATTCTCGAATTGTTTCGGATCGCTGACAAACGGCATGGCTGCTCTGGCTTGTGTGACCATAGCAGAAGCCAGACTGCCCTTGTCACCGGCCAAGACCACCAGATAGGCATCGGCACCATCGACAGGCTGCCACCTGAACTTTGGTTGTTGCGACCGCTGGGTTACCTGCAGTTGCTGCGGCCGGTCACTCTCAAAGCCGGGCCAATCCCCCGATGGGAGATAAAATGTGCGGGTTTCGGACCAGGGGGAATGATGAGGATCGCCTACAGAATATTCCGTTTTAACCGGCTCATTATCAAGCTCATAGTGGTCTCTGGTTTGTATGAACGACGAAAAAACAAGTTGTGATTTGTCTATGGGTACGCCTACAAGGGTTGGAACAGTCATCTTTTCAATAAAGAGCTCGGAAAAATTATATGGTTTAAAATGATATGAAAAGCTATGGTTGCCAACGGCCATTATATACCATTCGATTCTACAGTCCCTAAACGGCAGCGACTTTTCAAGATTCAATTCATAAAAATTGCTATCAACAATCAAAGCAATGGCTGGAGGAGAAAAATGAAGCACATGAGGTTTCAGAACAATTACATACTTTTCTTGAATATTGATGCTATCTCTTATCGTCCATGGATATTTTAAATCATATTCTTCCCATTCCAGAGTTAAATTTTTATCCAGATTACTCAATATGAAATCATGTTCCGGATAAATCAGTCGAGGGGGAAAATTTAAATTATACATTGCTATGAATAAAATACGAGGATAGACATGTTTTTGTGGCAAACTTTTGGTGCGAATAGCACCCAATACTCCCGATCCTGCCTGGATGTTGCTGTAATCAGCCAGACTGCTTTTTTGGCCAACGATATTTTGATTGTCGAGTGAGGTGTATTGAAAGGCAGCAAAATGGTATGCGCTAGGGGATAGCGCATGTATAACCGGTTTTATTCGTATCCAGTCCGTCTCTTTTGTCAAATAATCGACATTCGGAAAATTATTTTCATCAAGACCTACGAGGGACAGGATATCTTTATAGGTAAGATCAAACCTGTTTTTTTGCGTTAAAAATCCACGATGAAACTGTTTTGGAGAAATGCTTGTATTTAAAGACTGTACCCGATATGGAGTTTTTGATATTTGACTGGAATCAAGTGCAGTCCAGGTTTTGATATAGATCAGGGTATCGTCTTTTGTTCCAATCAGTTGTTTTGAAGTTGCTTCGCCCATATCATAGGTAAAGAGAATCAGGTCGACCAAATACCCTGCCGCACCTTCACTCAGAGTCCAGGATATTGAAAGACCTCCGTGTGGATAATCATTTTTAGAATACTCAATTGTAAAGGGTCCGGGTATAGTCGTATTGGCCGAGATGGTTTCATTGTCTGGACTATGAATCGTCATGTGATAGGTTTCACCAGGTTTTATTCGATCTCCTTCGAGCAGAACATTAAAATGGCAATTCGTGCCGAATATATCCGATGGCAGTTTCAAATCAGGTTTTTCAAAACTCGTTTTGCCAAAGGGCATAACATGAGGTTTGAATCGATTGGACTCTGAAAATATATCAATGGTATAGTCTGCCGGGTCGAGATGAGGTATCTCTCCGGATCGGGCTTGTTCGAATGTCAATGTCCGTCCCAGAATCAGTGACTGTGCAGGTGTATCCGGATTGAGGATGCAAAACGCGGTGAGATGTGAATCATCGGGCAGATCCGGTCCCGTGATATCACGGGAGCAGGAGAGACAGCACATGCAAAGGATAAGGGCCAAAGATCTTTTTTTTACGAGCATGATTTCTCCAAAAAAAAGGTGGGCTTGCCAAAAGATTTTAAGAGCTCATCTGAATCGATTTGGTCAATTCAATACGGCGTCGATACAGTCATCATAACAATCATCATCGTCGTTATACACTTCAACCCAGGTACGTGCACTGCACGAATATTCATACATTTTAGAATCACCATTTAATTGTATCGAATCGTTCAGGCTTGCGCCAGCGACGCATGCGCAATTTTGTCATCATTGCTTGAGCAAGATCATGTTGATTTCGTTTGCAAAAGAGATCGAAAAGATCGTAGCGAATTTCTTCCGAGCATTCTGAATGAGGCCAATGATCTAAGAATCGTTTGCCGTATACCAGAAGCGAATCGGATTTACCGAGATAGTGAAATATTTTGCATTGCAGATGCCTGATGTTTTGATCTTGGGCATTTTGTTGCAAATAACGATTCACACGTGCCAGTATTTGCATTGCATTCTGTTTTGGTTCTTTGGAATGGTTTTGTAGGTATGATTGCCAGTCATTCAAGAGGGTATGGGATTTGTCCGCGTTTGAATGAACGAACACATTCAGGTCGACCAGCAGCAAAAGGAAAAGCCATTTGCTGGAATTGATCATGTCAGCAACCTTTCGAGTGTTCAAAAACATGATAATAATACTTGAAATATTTGTGAATGTCAAGTTAATATTTATAACTATCGTTTTTTTTTTCGATTTTCATGATTCTGTCTCTTATACACATAACCGAGCCCACGAGACTAAGGCGAATCTCGGTATCCGTCATCTCGGTGAAAAATGAGGGGGGGGGGGGGGTGGGGGGGGGGGTGGTGGGGGGGGGGGGGGGGGG
>CAZMUU010000288.1:0-736 GCA_964569215.1 uncultured Cytophagia bacterium | reverse complement strand
TTTATAACTATCGTTTTTTTTTTTCGATTTTCATGATTTCTCCTTGAAAAAAAGTCCCTCAAGGGGCAGTTTTTCAAGGAAAAATTTTTAATGGGTTTAAAAAAAACGTCTCTTTTGTGTCGATAGGCAAGTAATTACAAATGCTCTAGTTGTCATTCCGCTCGAATTCGGTTCAAGAGGATGGCAAAAATTGGCAGCTGCCTATCGCCTATCGTTTTCTCCAATAGACAATATGTTCTATGTAAAAGAGTTTCAAATTCCGTGGTTTTTTTATTCAAATGATCGTTCTGATCAATGGAAAACCACAATCAGCCGGAATAAACGGAACAATCCCATCGTTATCCCAGTAAAACGGACTAAATTAGTCCTATTTAGAGAGTCTATGATCAAACTGAACAGAAAAACAGAATACGGATTGCTGGCCCTGCAGTATATGGCCCGGCTGGAAAGCAATGAGGTGGCGACCGTCAAAGAGATCGCCAGGCAACACCGTATTCCCCAGTCATTGCTGGCCAAAATCCTGCAGGATTTGGCCAGACAAAAGATCATTCAGTCGGTCAAAGGCGCCCGCGGCGGCTATGTCATGGACGGCAAAATCACTCAGCTGACCCTGGCAGATGTGGTCGAAGCCATCGAAGGGCCCATCCATATCACCGACTGCCGGTCGATCGATCCCAATTGTGAAAGAATGGATGATTGTACCTTGCGCGAACGTTTTGAACCTTTGCAGCAACAG
>CAZMUU010000287.1:0-4464 GCA_964569215.1 uncultured Cytophagia bacterium | reverse complement strand
TCCCAAAACAGGTGAGAGAATGATTCTTTCCTCCGCATAGAGCAAATCGGTATCACCGCTTATATGCGACCAGCGATTGCCATAGATTTTGCAAAAGGCGTTTTTCAGCTTGTAGTGTTTGGAAATCCAGCTGTTCAGCAATTGCAGGCGGGCGCTGTCGTTCTCGCCCTCCTGCAGTAATTGCTCGAGTTGTTTAGATATAGATGTCTCTTTCTCCATTCGCCACTTTCCCGTAATAGGATTCAAAGGTTTGCAAAAGCTTGCCTTTTTTATAAAACGGCATTGATCTGATGTCGGCCATCTCTTTTTTGATCAATTTTTCTCCGATTTTTCGGGTTTCTTCGGATGCATAGTCGTCCAGATATTCTCTAAACGTTAAAACGGCGTTTAATTTGCAGAATTTTCCTTCGACGCAATTTTTCAGCAATCCCATGATTTTATCGCCGGTTCGGCCGCAGCGATAGCCCGCTGTACAAAAAGAGGTGATCATGCCCATCTCCGCCAGTTCACGTATGACCGCATCGAGTCTTCGCGTATCGCCGAGACGAAATTGCTGTTTTGTCTCATCCTGCTCCTTGTCTTTGTTTTGTATTTTTTGCAGCTCTTTGAGCGCTTCGGTATAGCCGCCGATACCGATTTTGGTTGAAGCGTCGGTTTGGGTACAACCGACTTTGATAACGTCTTTTTTCAGCTCGGGATGTTCTCTGGCGGTGATTATCAGGCCGGTATAGGGCACTGCAAGTCTGATGACCGTTACCAGTTTTTTAAAGGCATCATCATCGACGCGGTAAGGGGAATGCGTGCTGAGATGAGAGCCGCCGGCCGGCGTCAGGCGCGGAAAGGAGATGGTATGCGGTCCAATGTCGAATTGTGTTTCCAGATCTATGGCGTGGTACAGCAGACCCATGACTTCAAAACGCCAGTCATAGAGTCCAAAAAGAGCGCCGATGGCGAGGTCGTCGATACCTGCGTCCATGGCGCGGTGCAAGGCATAGAGACGCCAGCGGTAATTCGCTTTGGGTCCGGATGGATGCACCTGCTGATAAGTGGGTTTATGATAGGTTTCCTGAAACACCTGATAAGTACCGATGCCCACCTGCCAGAGTTTTTTGAGATCGGCAATGGACATGGGGGCGGCATTGACGTTGACGCGGCGAATGGCACCATATCCGTTTCTGGCTTTGCCTTTAACGCCGTATATGGTCTTGATGCTGTCGACCATGTAATCCACATCGGTTGTCGGGTGTTCTCCGTAAACGGCAATCATGCGTTTATGCCCCTCTGAAATCACCGCTTTGGTTTCGGCCTCGATTTCCTGCATCGACAAGACCCTGCGTTTTTCGCTTTTGTTTTCATGGCGAAAGCCGCAATATGCACAGTTGTTGATACAGAGATTGCTGCAATAGAGCGGGGCGAAAAAGACGATGCGGTTGTCATATACTCTTTGTTTAACCTTGAGGCCGGTTTCGTACATTTCCTGCCAGAGGTCTTCATCGGTTACATGTATCAACGCCGCTGTTTCATCAGCGTCGAGGCGTTCGATATCGAGTGACTTTTGCATGATATCGCGAATCCGCTGTTTGTCCGGCTGTTGATTCTGTTCCAGGTGATTCAAGATTCTTTTTTCATCGATAAAATCTTTTCCATCGATAAGATATTTAGTGATTTCATCCTGTTTAACCACCTCTTTGCCCCATTGCCCCGGTGTCGGGAGGGGCGATTGTGCTTTGATGCTGTGATTGTCGATGAGGGTGGATTCCATGTTTTTCTCCATAGATTTTAGAAATTTTTATTATATTCTACGACCACCTTCAACTGATTGTTTTTCAGCCGCTGAACCATTGCCATACGGACACCGGCCGGATGAAAACGATCAATTGAAAGATTTTAGAGTTGGGAAAAGGTCAATCCATTTTGGCAAAGGCGGTTTTTACGGTTACGTCAGCGAGTTGACCTAGTTTGCCGGTCATAGCCCCGATTTCATCTGTGTTGCCATCTACAATAAGCGAAATGATGCTCAGATTGCGTTCGCGATAAGGAAGCCCGAGCCTGCCGACGATAATATGAGAGTAGTTATGAAGCAGATCGTTCAGACGATTGTAGGATTGATCCGGGTTTTTAACGATGATGGCAACCACGCCGAGGCGATGGTCGTTTTGTGAAGATTTTTGCGGAATAATGGTCACCTCCTGAATGTTAGGGTAAAACCCCTTCATCTTAGAGTTTACATTGGATTGAAGCACAATTTAACGAAATATTATTGCGATTGCAAGCCTAAAATGCGCAGGAAGGGAGAAAAAGAAGAAACTATTCCATGAGAACGGGGTTAAAAGTAAAAACGCTACCAGATCCGGAGTTGAATTATGAAGCTTAAGATTTTGCTTATTGTAACGGTTTTAGTCGGACCGCTTTGGGCTGAAACCTCAGCGGAAAAACAGCAGCAGATAGAGAGAGCGATTGCTCAACAGGGGGCCGCCTGGCAGACTGCAGAAAGCTGGGTGACTGAATTATCACTTGAAGAGTTGAAAACATTATGCGGTGCGCCGTTATCGGATCCCTCTTCCCGGGCCGATAAAGAGAGGTCTATTTCCCGAATAACCGACCTCCCCGCTGTATTTGATTGGCGCAACAATGCCGGCAACTGGGTTACACCCCCGCGGGATCAAAGCACCTGTGGCAGTTGTGTTATTTTTGCCGCCCTGGCGCAGATGGAATCCGTACTCAAAATTCAGAGCAACGATCCGTTCTCCGATTTTGATCTTTCCGAACAATTTCTCGTATCCACACTGGAGGGAAGCTGCGAAGGAGGCTGGGAACGCGGCAGGGTCTTTGATTTTATGCGGGATGTCGGGGTCCCCAATGAATCCTGTTTTCCCTATACCGCCAAAGATACACTGCCGGCAAACCTGGCGTGTGACGACTGGCAGCAACAGGCCCGGAAAATAGCCGGCTGGAATTACATCAGCAAGGAAGAAGTCGATGTCGAGTTGATTAAAAGCGCTGTTTACCGTCATCCGGTGTCGGTGTTTATGAATGTATATGCGGATTTTTCCTATTATTCGGGAGGCGTCTACGAGCACGTTTGGGGAGAGAGCGTGGGAGGACACGGCATTCTTTTGGTCGGGTGGAGCGATAGCGAGCAGAGCTGGATTTGCAAAAACAGCTGGGGGTCAGAGTGGGGTGATGAGGGCTATTTTCGTATAAAATGGAATGAAGGCAATATCGGCACCAATATGGTTTTTATCTGGAACCAGACTTCCCGGGGACCGGCTCTGACCACAGAGCCCTCTGAACTCGACGTTTTCATGGATATAGACAGCTCTGTAGAAAAAAACCTGGTGATTCAAAACAACAGTGCGGATGCCGTTGAATTTGCCGCTATGGATTTCAGTGTGCCGATTGCGTTTCATCCATCTTCATACAATGCTTATGACGATAGCTCCTGGTGGTGTGCCGATCCGGAGATTATGGGATACAATAACCACTGGCTGCAATATCTGGATACGCCGGTTATCGACATCAGCTCGACACAAAATCCCAAATTAAGCTGGATGGGATATTGGAGCATTGAGGGCACGGCGGGTGCGGATGCGCCCTGGGACGGCTGGGATGGCTGTAACGTTTGGGTCTCCACCGATAGCGGCGAAACATTTAAAGTGATGCAACCCGAGTATCCCGCTTATAACAGCACGAGCCTGTGGAGTTTCGGGCACGATGAGCAGGGATGGGATATGGGCACCGGCATTCCGGGGTGGGGCGGAAAAAGCAATGGCTGGACAGCGGTGGAATTTGATCTTTCGTCCTATAAGAGTAGAGTGACTGTGATTCGTTTTGCGTTTGCATCGGACCTGGCTTTTTGCACCCGGGACGACAGCACCGTAAACGGCTTGTTTGTCGATGAAATCAAGGTATCTGATGGCGGCAGCGTTCTTTTTTATGATTCGGGTAATAATTTCAATCAGATGAAGATAAGCGGATTTGGCGAAGAAAAATCCCGGTGGTTCGAGTTTGCGGATCTGACCAGCAACATTATACCACCACAGTCGACACTGACGCTCCCATTTCGTCTGCATTCAACGCAATTGGAAAAGGGTAAGCACCAGGGTATGATTGAAATTGTAAATAATATTGTCGGTGAATCGCCACTGCAGATTCCCATCCATGTCTGGGTTGGGCTTTCTACATCCTTGCCGTCCAACCGGTTGGCGATGCCCGGCGAATGGCAATTGCGACAGAATTATCCCAATCCCTTTAATCCCGTGACAACAATAGAGTATTTTGTTGCGGAACCATCCCGCGTGACCATTGCTCTTTATGATCTCCTTGGCCGTAAAGTTGCTGACCTGGTGGATAGTGATCGAACGACCGGTCTCCATTCCATTCAGTGGGATGGACGGGATGAGAACGGCAGGAAACTCTCCTCCGGCGTTTATGTTTATCATATGACGGCAGGAGCGTTTACAG
>CAZMUU010000286.1:0-4464 GCA_964569215.1 uncultured Cytophagia bacterium | reverse complement strand
ATTCCGCGGTGACTGATTTTATTTTTTTCTTCAAGAGAAATTTCAGCAAAGCTTTTACCATAGACCGGTGTGTAAAAGACCGGATCATAACCGAATCCCTTGTCACCCCGTTTTTCCTTGAGAATTATGCCCTCGCATACGCCTTCGACGGTTTCTATTTTATTGCCATCCACCAGCGCCATGACGCAGCGAAAGCGCGCTGTGCGACGATTTTCTGCGACCCCTTGCATCTCCTTGAGCAGTTTGGTGACATTGTCATCATAGGTTGCACTTTCTCCGGCATACCGACTGGAATAGACTCCCGGCGCCCCGTCCAGAACATCGACTTGTAAACCGGTGTCATCTGCCAGTGAAAGCAGGGCCGATGATTTTGACAGGATGGTGGCTTTTTTTATTGCATTGCCCTCCAGTGTGGGTTGGTCTTCCACGACCTCGGGTAAATTTTTCAAATCATCTGCAGATATAATTTTCAGCGGAAGATGAGAAAGAACCTGTTTAATTTCTTTTATCTTATCCGGATTGCGGGTTGCCAGTAACAGCGTTTGCATGGAATAAAATGACAACTTATTTGTAATATTCTTCTTGGTTGCATTTACACATGGCAACGATTTGTTCTTTAAAACGCCAGTGGTCAGAGTTTTCTTTTTTTACGGATCGTACGACTTTGACGTTTGTATAGGCTTCACCGCATTGCCGGCAAACACGCTGATCCTCGTGTGCGGATTTGGCGGTCTTGGCGGCAAAACTTCTATCTTTGGCCATATTAGAACTCCTTAATATTTCAAAACAGATTTTATTTTACAAAAAATTCCAATAAAAGTCAATAGAAAATTTATATCGATTCAGAAGAAGGTACTGTTTTTATTGGGGATGATCGCAAGTGCTAGAGTGTATTTACGGCGAAATTATTTCCAGGTAGCTTTTTAGTTGTCATTTAAGCATGGAGCGCAACAACTTGACTTCGCGTTCGAGTCGGTCGATGCGCTTGAGCAATACTTCCCGGCTGGGAGGTTTGACTCCCTGCTTATACGTACCTTTGGCCGAGAACGAGACGCTGCGCGCGACGGCGGGTTCCGAGGCTGGAACCGGGAGCTGTCCGTCCTGTTGCGGGGGCTTGTCCAGAACGACTGTAACCTGATGGGCGGAGTCTTGCCGTATAATCCCGAGCTCTATTTCGTCGCCCGGTTTATGGTTCCAGATTGTTTCAGCCAGGTTAAGGGTGTTATTTACGGTATGTTGATTCAGCTGAAAAATAACATCACCTTCCTGTAATCCGGCTTTCTCCGCCGGACTTTTCTGGTTGATATGCATTACCTGGATCCATCCCTGTTTTTCCGGATGGTCTTTTGCAGTCACGCCGAGCCAGGCTACGGCTTGATTGGTCTGTTTAATAATCATTTTTGCGCGTTGCAGAATGACGTCAGCGCCGATCGCCAAAGCTCCGTTGTCCTCAAGAAAAGGGGGCTGGTCCAGACCGAGGTCGTCTATTGCGGTAATTTTTGCTGCCAGAATGGCGACCAGCGTACCTTTGGTATCGAAAATAGGACCACCGACATTACCCGCAGCCACGTTTGCAGAAAGCTGAATGATGCCGTCTTTTCGGACCGCCCTGACCACGCCCATCGAGACTGCCGGTGTTACACCAAGAGAATTACCCACAAGCGTGATCCACGATCCCACTTTTAAGTCATTGCTATTGCCGATTTGTGGAGCGTGCAAATTATGTTCGCGCGTCCGGATAACGGCAAATCGATAAACCGGGTCTGAACCGATATATTCGGCGCTGGTTTTGCGGCCGTCACAAAACTGTACTGTTATGTGGTCACAACCCTCAACAACGCTTGTGCGGGTGATGATATATAAAGAATCCAGCACAATACCGGATCCGATATTTGTCATTTTCAGCGATTGTGAGGAGAGAGAATCTTTTTGCTGCTTTTTTACAGTTGGGGCATAAAAGGAGGCGGAGATCGTAACCACCGAAGGTTTGACTCTATCAACCAGTTGAACAAGTTCTTTCTCCAATGCCGAGGATGGTAATGACAGGGCCGGTGAGGCGTTTTGCATTAAAAAAAGTATCCAGAACCAATGTACTTTTATTGCTTTCATAGTCCTTAATAGAATTCGTTCCCGTTTATCAGAAAATCAGAATTGAATAGATGTACTCGCTTCTCTGTAAAGTTGACGGTTTTGTAATTCTGTGGTTAAAGTCGAATCACGTCGATCGAGCGATATCGTTTCGTTCTGTGAATTTTCATCCAACCCGGAAACCAAGACCCGCTCAACCACATAGTTTTTAATCGGCGTACTTTCAGTTAAAGGTTCTTGCATCACAGGCTGAATTGCGGTGCTATTCGAACCTCTCTCTTCAACCATTATAGATTGTGTTTCGTTGTTGAAAAACCATCTACCGATGATCATTCCGACTCCCACCAGCGCAACCGAGACTGCCGCATACGCCGGCAGACGCCAGGCTTGGGGCAAAATGCCAATTCGTCGATTCGAACGAATTTGTTCTCTGCGCAAGCGCGCTTTTAACAAAATTTTGAATTGTGGGGACGCTTGAACTTTGGGAAGATCGTTAAGGTTGTTTTTCAGCTCGATCAGCTTTTTGATACGGGTTTCATTTTCAGGGGAGGAAAAAAATTCTGATTCCGTTTTTTCCTTTTGCTTTGGTGCCAGGGCACCATCCAGATAATCGGTCAGCAAACTAGACTGTTTGTAAAGCAAATAGCGTTTGTAGCCTTTTTTCATAAATGACCCTCGCGAAAATTTACTCCCTCTTTTTACTTTTATGGTCCATCACTTTTTCTAACTTGCCTTGCAGTTTAAGTCTGGCCCTGTTAAGCCTTGATTTGACGGTTCCAAGAGGGGCATTGATGATCTCACCGATCTCCTCATAGGAGAGCTCTTGTATATCCCGTAAAACAATGACCTGACGAAACCGTGGTGGTAATTCCTCTATCGCTTTTTGCAGATATTTATCCATCAAAGCACGATCGGTTCCGCGCTCGGTGTCAGCGCGAAAATCTTCGAGCTCGAAATCTTTTTCATTAAATCCCATATCCGAAATTGAGATCAATTTACGCCGTTTGCGCTTGCGCAATTCCGTTTTTGCCAAATTACCGGCAATCGTGTATATCCATGTCGAAAATTTGGCAATCTGTCTGTAAGCGTGTCGTTTGCGATATAAACGTAAAAACGTTTCTTGTACCACATCTTCTGCTTCTTCATAATTACCAAGAAATCGATAGGCGAAATTTAACAATTGATCCTTGTAACGGTCGACGAGCAATTCGTAAGCATAGAGATCATCCTCCTGGAAACGCCGGATCAACTCTTCGTCGCTCGGACTCTTTTTCGTCTGCGCTTCTGTCATGCTCTAAACTAAATACTTTTCTTTAATTTAAAAGTTCCCGATTTTTAATTTATATAACAAAAAATATTCATATCCTATTCTCTAGGAAGCGGTTAATTTGATCAACAATAGCTCCAACACCAGCTTGGGTCGTTGATAACTCGTTTTTAAATGTTGATCTGCTTCCAGTAGATGCTGATAGACGGATTTTAGCTGTTCTTTTTCATATTTCATCGCCTGGATGCGATAATTTTTGATAAAATAGGGATGAATTTTTAATGCTTTGGCGATTTCATCCGGACGTCTTCTTTTTAAGTCGAGCTCCAACAACTTGCTGAGAATGAAAAAATGTCTGATGAGCATTGCCAGAATACCAACAGGCGATTCGCCCAACTGCAACATATTGTTGAGTATGTGCAGTCCAGCCGATAATTTTTTTTTGCCCACAGCATCGCATAGTTCAAAGATATTATATTGTCTCGAAATTCCAACTACTTTTTCAACGTCCTGTGTATCTATATGTTTTTCATCCCTGATATTGGCCCTTAATTTATTCAGCTCCGAGTTTAAATTGCGCAATGAATTTCCGGCGCTTGCCTGTAAAAGCTGAATAGCCTCGCTGGAGATCGTCACCTTACGCTCGGCGAGGTGGCCTCTAATCCAGTCCGGAATTTTGTTGTCATACAATTTTTTCGCTTCAAAGGTAGTGCAGTTTTTTTTGATCTGATTCCAGGTTTTGCCGCGGCCCAGCGTTTCCGCTGTTATCACCAAAACGGTAGTAACCGAGGGATTCTGCGTGTATTTTTCGATAAGAGATGTTCCGCTTTGGTCGATCAGATGAGCGTTTTTTACCACCACCACGCGGCGTTCCGCCATCATCGGATACGCCAATGCTGTATTGATAATATGACTGCCCTCGGTCTCATTGCCATAGAGAATATCGAGATTAAAATCCTTCTCTTCTTTGCTGATGGCTTTAGAGATCAGAGTGTCGACAAGGCCATCGATGATAAAATCTTCATGACCGTAAAACAGATAGAGCGGATCGAATTTTGCCGACGTCCATTTTTCTTTGAGTGACTTTTCCGTGACAGACACATCAATCC
>CAZMUU010000285.1:2841-4487 GCA_964569215.1 uncultured Cytophagia bacterium | reverse complement strand
ATCCATCCTCGCTGGAAACGCGTTTAAGCTCCTCAATAGCCTCATATCCGTTCGGCTTGTAATCGAATTCCTTTTCTTGCAAAAATGAATCAAAACTGTCGAGTACCTGATCATTCACCTCAAAGTCTCTCGATAAATCCGGATGTTCTGCAGCATATTTCAAACTGAAATTAAAAAACATGGATTTGCGAATGAGTTCTATTTCATAGCGATTGAGCTTGAAATTCTCCTGTTTAATGTCCGGCGTAATACCGCCGTGCCCATAAACCGTTCGCCCGTTTTGCGTATAAAAAGGTTTTTCATCGCCTTCAACCAGATCGTCAATTTTATCCTCTTTTTTCTCCGGCTCGTCAAGAAAGACGGACCGGGGACCACTTTTGAAAACATCATCGCGCTGGATCAATCGCCCGGATGGAATAAAATAGGCATCTGTGGTGATCTTGAGCTGTTTTTCACCGCGGCGGTCGAGGGGCACAACTGTTTGCACCAACCCTTTACCGTAGGTCTTGGATCCGATAATGATGGCGCGATCGAGATCCTGCATCGCTCCGGCGACAATTTCCGATGCTGAAGCGCTGAGCTCATTCACCAGTATAACCAGAGGCTGTTCTCCCCATGTCGATTCGTGACGAGAATAATACTCTTGTTTGGAATTATCAAAGCGCCCCTGTTTGTAAACAATCAATTCGCCTTTCGCTACAAAATGATCGGCAACTTCTACTGCAATGTCGAGCAGCCCGCCGGGATTACCCCGCAAATCCAAGATCAATGCTTCCATTCCCTGCTCTTTTAATGATGTAATCGCCTTGCCGACCTGGTCGCCGGCGCCGCGATTAAAGCGGGACAATTTAATCAGTCCGATACCGGGTTCGACGAAACCGGAATATTCGATTTCAGTAATAACGATTTCATCACGAATCAAGGTAAAGAGCAACGGTTCCCCTTCTCCCACGCGTCTGATCTTAACCTGAACTTCACTGCCTTTCTCGGTTCCGCGTAATCTGGAAGCGGTTTCTGACAGGTTTAAATTCTTGGTGCTCTCACCATCGATCTGGATGATTTGATCTCCTTCGCGGATACCGGCGCGGGCGGCCGGACTGTTGGGAAAGGGTTGTTCTGCAACCGTAGCCCAGCCATTTCGCATCACAATGCGCATGCCAACACCATAATATTTTCCCCGCGTCATTAATCGAATTTCATCACTTCCCTCTTTCTCCAGATAGACTGAATAGGGGTCCAATTCATCGAGCATACCATCAATACCGGCACGAATAAACTTTTCAGCATCAATCTCTTCGATATAACGATCGGTTACAGCTTTATAGATACGTCCGAACAGTTTGATGTTCTGGCTGACCTCAAAATAACGATCTTTTGCAGAATCACCCTGAAGCTGTGAAAAAAAACCGGCCGCAATGCTGATCACGATGCCCAGGATGGCAATGACATAATATTTCTTTACCTTATTCATAGTGTCCTCTTAAAACAAATAATTTGATATTATATTCCATATATTATCCTCTAATTCCGAAACAGACCGTCCGCCATCAAGGAGATAAAATCGATCGGGATTCTCTTTAGCGATCGACTGATATCCTGCGCGGACCCGCTTCAGAAACTCAATCCCCTCGGCCTCAAGTCTGTCT
>CAZMUU010000285.1:0-2831 GCA_964569215.1 uncultured Cytophagia bacterium | reverse complement strand
AGTCTGTCTTCCTCTCTGTTGCTTTTTTCTTTACGCGCGCGCACGACTCCAGGTTCCACATCAAATAAGAACGTTTTTGCTGGTGTCAGCCGGCAGGAGCCGATTTGATTCGCATATTCGACAAATTGCAAATCCAAACCCCGCCCATACCCCTGATAAGCGGTTGTGGAATCATAAAAACGATCGCAGATTACAATCCGGCCCGCTTTAAGGGCCGGCAAAATCGTCTCTTCAACCATCTGTGCCCGTGCCGCCTCATAGAGCAACAGTTCGGTCCAATGGCTCATCGCTGTATGATTTTTATCCAGCAAAATCGATCTGATTCGCTCGGAAATTCGCGTCGTTCCCGGATCGCGTAGCAACAAACAGGAGCACTTTTTAGCAAGGCGGTTATAGAGCCTGACAGCTTGAGTGGATTTTCCGGAGAAATCAATGCCCTCGAAGGTAATAAAATTTCTATTCAAATCCGGTTCAGGCATCAGTAAATCTCCATTTTCCCCGCCGAAAACGAACATAATTTAACGTCGTCCGAAGAGTTTCATCAAGCGTTTGTACGCCCCAAATACCATAGAGACCAAATCCTAGTATGAAAGCGGAGATATAGTTCAATCCAACCTCAAAAACGAGGACAAAAACAATGGTGGTCCACATCAGCCATTTAAGATCTCCGGTACCGCGCATGTTGCCGGATAAAACGTTGTTCAGGGACTTGGGGATCTGTGCCAGGGCAAAAACCCAAATGGCTTTCTGCCCCAGAGCAACAGTCTCGGGATCCGTAGTAAAAATTTGTATGAGTCCTTTGGAAAACACGATCATCAAAATCACAATAAAACCTACAAAAAGACCGGTGAGACTATGGGCCATCCTCGCCATACGATAGGCCAATACGTTTTGGGATGCTCCCAAATTCTTACCCATAATACTCATCGCTGCCAGGCCGAACCCCATGTATACCATGGAAAGAACAGCCTGAATCCGGACGAAAACCTGATGGGTTGATAATACAACCACATAAATTCCGGCGGCATATCCGGTTACGATCAGCTGTCCTGATGCCCAGGCCAGCTGTTCTATCGTGGTCGGCAAACCGGTCTTGAATAACTCTTTAAAACTCTCCCATTTGGGTGTTGTCAATTCCCGAAAAGATAAAAAGAGCTGTATTTTTCTCGAGCGCAGCAGATAAAGCGTCACGATAAATCCTACCGTATGAGAGATACCCACAGCAATGCCGGCACCCTTAACTTCAAGTCGCGGAAAGGATAACCAGCCGAAAATAAACAGAGGCGCCAGAACAGCATTGATTCCATTGATAATGATATTCACCATCATTGAATAATGAGTATCGCCAACCGCCCGAATAATTCCAATAGCAACAAAATTGGTTATAATAAGCAGAGAAAACCACGCAACCGTACGCAAGTAGGTGATCCCGGCTTCCTGAGCCATGCCGGATTCACCTTCCTCAATAATCTTAAAAAGATGAATGGCACCAAAATACCAGATTAGCCCAAACGTAATTGCCATGAAGATACCAATCATCATGGCCTGTCCAAAAATATGATTTGCCTGAAAAGTATCATTTTTGCCGAGATGCCTGTTGATAATCAAACTTGCACCGACAACAAAAGTAAGCAGAACAGCAAAAAAAACCAGCATAATCTGAATCGCCATGCCAACGCCGGCAAAGGCATATGCGCTCAATTTACCGACCAAAATAGCTTCTATTGTCCACATGATCGTCTGCGACGACAGGTCAATAACAGCGGGCAGAGAAGTTCTTAAAATAGTCTTAACCGGTGAGCCGGTCTTGTAGAGGTCCAATTTCAAAATACCTACTCATTTATATCACAATCGATTCCGGATTGAATTTGCGCAACACATCCAAAGAGCATTCTGATAATGGAGAAGGATATGCATCGCTTTACCATCATTTTACACCTAACCCGATGCATATCCTGAATTGTATACACTAAAAAAAAAAGGAATCCCGATCAGTCATAATATTCCAGACCGAGATGTGTGATCAGCTCTTCACCCATCATATAGCGAAGCGTATTTTTTAATTTCATCAATTGGATAAAGAGATCATGTTCCGGATAAAGATCTTCTGCAACCATAGGACTCTTTAAATAGAATGAGAGCCATTCCTGAATACCATACATTCCGGCACGGTTTGCCAAATCTGAAAAAAGAGCGAGATCAAGAGCAACCGGTGCTGCAAGGATGCTGTCCTTACAGAGAAAGTTGATCTTGATTTGCATACGGTAACCGAGCCAACCAAAAATATCGATATTGTCCCAGCCCTCCTTGTCATCGCCGCTGGGCGGATAATAATTTATTCTCACCTTGTGATAGATATCGCCATATAGTTCGGGATAGGTTTGTGGCTGAAAAATGTATTGCAATGCAGCTGATTTGGTCACCTCCTTGGACCGAAACGAATCCGGATCATCCAATACCTCACCATCGCGATTTCCGAGGATATTGGTCGAAAACCAGCCGTTAACACCAAGCATTCTTGCCTTGATTCCGGGAGCGACAACGGTTTTCATCCAGGTTTGCCCGGTTTTGAAATCCTTCCCTGAAATGGGTACCTTGTTTTCCTGTGCCAGATCGAGCAAGGCGGGGATGTCATGCGTATAATGTGGAGCACCGTTTACATACGGTATTCCCAGCTTTAGGGCGGCGTAGGCATATATCATACTGGATGAGATGGCGGGATGGTTTTCTTTTAAAGCCGCTTCAAAGGTTGCGAGAGAATTCCATACTGAATCCGGATTTAATAATACTTCTGTACTGCCGCACCAGACAATGACAATCCTGTCGAGATT
>CAZMUU010000284.1:0-4516 GCA_964569215.1 uncultured Cytophagia bacterium | reverse complement strand
CAACCGGTATGGTATGACATTTACGGCATCTCGCCTCATAAATATCCTGAGCACCGACAACAACCCGGTTTGCGTTTTTGCTCAATCTCTGAGTCCGGTTGGCTGGATTACCGCATTTAACGCATATGGCCAGAGTTTTGGTAATATACTCTGCGATCGCCAGCAATTGTGGAATTGGTTCAAAAGGTTGTCCCTGATAATCTTGATCCAAACCAGCCACAATGACTCTTTTTCCAGAGCTTGCCAACTGCTGACAAACATCTACAAGTTCGGTGTCAAAAAACTGGGCTTCATCTATACCCACTACATCTTCATTTTGACTTTGTTCGAGAATTTCTGTGACGGATTCTACCGGTACGGAGGAAATCCTTTGCGCATCGTGTGTAACGATATGATTTGGTGAATAGCGCGTGTCTATTTTAGGTTTAAAAATAACAACTTTTAACTTTGCAATTTGAGCTCGTTTGACTCTTCTGATTAATTCCTCGGTCTTTCCGCTGAACATGCTGCCACAAATCACTTCAATCCATCCATTGCCTTTCGGTACAATGCTTAACATAATAGCTCCGTTATAATTTAGAATGAATTTTGTTGGATAACGAGATAACCCATTGGCTCATTAAAGTCGTTTAAAACAGATCTGATGAAATAGGTCTGTTTTTCATATTGGATAATTTCAGAATTTTGGGTTTCTCCCGATGTGGTTACTCTTTGGGAGAGATCTCTGGGGAAGCACTCTTGTATCGATTTTCCAAGCTGATATTTTTCATCTATGGTATTGGTATAACTCAACTGGTAATTCTGGTCAAAATAGAATATTGTAAAAGGAAATTGTTTGATGATTTTTTCGAACGTTTCACCTGAAATCTTGCCATATAAAACGGCTTGTGTCACCTTCCTCTCAATTTCCGCCAATTTGTTGTGAAAATGTGCGTCGACGTTTTTACCGTATAACTTTGTTACGAATTGTTCAAAAGCGTGTTGTAATTTTTTGTCGTCATTTGCGGTGAATGTTTTTCGGGAGAAGAGCTGTCTTTCCTCCTGAAGCATGTGATTTTTCCTGGTTGTGATATATTCATCAATTTTTTTAAAAATAACCTGAGAGCTACCCGGGGTTGGGCTTTCCAATGATGCTATCATTTTAATGAGCAGTTCGCGTTCAGCTTCGTGTTCCATTATCATATTATGAATCGCGCCGCTTTGAGGAATCCCTCGCTCTACCAACAAGGGGAATAAATAATTTTCTTCCTTTATATTATGATATTTATCCGTAAATTCCAGCAGCAGACTCAAAATTTCTTTGAGACGATTTATAGAAGACTGCTGGCTTGGGGTGTCTGCAATAATATCCAAAACATGAGATATGAAATGGTGATCAGAGATTAACGAGTCTCGCCATGAGCGAATCATATTCATGTCTCCCGGGGTCTGAGCTCATTTAGACAAGCCATTATCTTTTTTAATGCGTAATCAAAGGTCCACTTTTTTTCTATAATTAAATCAGCCTCGTTTTTGAAGGGCTGTACATATTCGAGAAACATCGGATAAACGGTTTTGTGATATTGGTCGATAACGGATTCAACAGTTCGGCCTCTTTGTTGTACGTCTCGTTCCAGTCGTCTAATAAAGCAAATTTCTTCTGGAGTGTCAACATATATTTTCAAATCGAAAAGGTTCTTCAACTCCTTAACGGCAAAGATCAAAATGCCTTCTACCATCAAAATCGAAGCCGGGGGAGTCGCAACGGTTTCCGCCTTTCGTGTATGTCCGCTAAAATCATACACAGGATGCCGAATCGTTTTTCCTGATTTTAGCATGTGGATATGCTCAATGAGCAACTTGAAATCGATAGCATCAGGATGATCATAATTGGTGTGAACCCGTTTCTTCGAAGGAATGTGGGATTGGTCATAATAATAATAGTCTTGTGACAAAATGTTGTATTGAGAGGGGGCAAGTTGTTTGATGATTTCTTTTGTCAAATATGTTTTGCCGGAACCGGACGCACCGCAGATCCCCAGAATTACCATTGTCGATCTCTTTTGATGAATTTATTTGTAAATGCTTTTGGAAGAAGTTTTTCTAATTTTAACGGTGTATATTTTTTATCATCATAGATCGACAGAACATCTATATTTCCCGCCAACTCCAGCAAGACTTGTCGGCAAGCCCCGCAGGGCGGGCACGCCTCACCTGTCGATGTTGATATTGCCACTGCTGTAAAGTCGCGTTCCCCTTCGGAAAGGGCTTTAAATAACGCGACTCGTTCTGCACAGATTGTGAGCCCAAGCGAGCTGGATTCAATATTGCATCCGGTATAAATTTTACCATCCCGGGTTAAAAGCGCCGCACCAACAGAAAAATTGGAGTACGGTGCGATGGAATAGCGACGAACATCAACTGCAGCGTTTACCAGGGCAAAATAGTCGTTCATCTTAACCTTTAAGATAATATTCAATTTGCCCTCTAAAATAGCAAAATCAGAAATAATTGTAAACAGTAAATTTCAACACAGGGGCAACATGTGCCCCTGTGTTGAAGCAGAATTTTTCAGAAAAGATTAAAAAGGAAGGTCGTCAGAGTCATCTGAATCGGTTTGAGACATATCCGGTTCCGGAGAATCGTCGCTTTGGGGTGATTTGTTTTCCTGGGCGTTATTTCGATCACCTCTTCCGCCCAACAGTTGTATGTTATCCGCGACAATGTCGGTGGTATACCGTTTGTTGCCGTCTTTGTCTTCCCAGGACCGTGTATTTAACTTGCCTTCAACATAAACCTGGGTTCCTTTGCGGGCGAGTTGAGAGATAGCTTCGGCTATCTTTCTCCAGGCGACGACGCGATGCCATTCCGTATTATCCTGTACTTTGCCATCCGGAGTTTTATAGCTCGTATTGGTTGCAACGCTCAGATTTAGAAAAGCCGCATTCGAGGCGGTATATTTTAATTCCGGATCTGCTCCCAACCTGCCAATGAGCATAACTTTGTTTAAGGTTCCTTTGCTATCGTAAGCCATAAGATATCCTCCATATTGATAATAGGCCTCATTTTTGCTAAAATTAGCAGTTTTTTGCGAAAAAGTCAAGAATTTTTTTGTTTTTTGCCGTTTTTTATTGCTTGTAAATCCAAATATAACCTGTTATAATAATAGTGTTTTTTGATATATAGTTACAAGTCTTTTTAGAAGAGGATTTTGAATGATACAAAAAAAGTTATTGCGTTTACCAATCAGTGACATCATAGCATCCGATTCTCCTTTTTTTATTCCTTCTGTAGAACCCCTTGAAGCACTCATTTTATCGCTGGAAAAATTGGGACAATTAACACCGGTTTATGTACAATCTTTTAAACAATCATATCGATTGGTAACCGGATTTAAGCGGTTTAATGCTTTAAAACAAACATCAATGCAATATATAGATTGTTACCTTTTTTCTCAAACGGTTTCTGAGTTGGCTTTATTCGAGTTTGTATTGCAGGAGAACAGGGTTCAGCGTGATTTTAATGTTATTGAAATATCACACATTTTAGCCAGGTTGTCTGAAACTTATAAACTGCCCCGACGTTCGATAATCAATAACTATTTGCCTCTATTGGGATTGGGAAGACGAGAGAAGCTTTATCAGATTTATATTTCTTTAAGGAAATTGCCCTTGGCATGGAAGCGGGCTTTGGTAGAAGATATTGTTTCTCCGGAACTCGCCTGGAAGATGTCGGAGGCAGAGGAAGAATCCCGTGCATTGTTTTTAGATATGGTTTTTATCCTGCGATTGAATAAAAAGTTGCAAAAGGAGTTTTGGCATTTACTGGGAGATATTGCGAGGAGCAAAGCGTGTAGAATCAGTGAGATCATTCAACAAAATGATTTTCAAAATATTTTGCATCACATTAAATTAACGCCCCAGCAAAAGGCGTCAAAAGCAAAGGATCATTTAATCCGTCTTCGCTATCCGCAGTATAGCCAGGCACAGGAACGGTTTGACGGGCTTTTAAAAGAATTCAAATTGCCACCCAGCGTGCGCATTCAACCGAGTCCGTTTCTATCAGATGATATTTTTCACTTTTATTTTCGCGCCAAAACCAGGGAAGAATATATTGAGCATCTCGAGCTTTTGAATCATCTTGCGAAGAAAGAAAAAATCGATCAATTGTTTGAGCTCGTAAAATAGCGGTATGTGTAATGAGGACACTATTTAAACCACAAAAAATAATCATAGAAAAAAGCGTATTGAATTGCGATTTAACGAGTCGTGTTACCAGTCGAATAGACGCGAAAAAAGTGATCATCGATGATGCAGAGTCATTTATCAAAAGCAGCGGACAGCCAATGGAGCCGACTCAGGCTAAAAGTATACTTTTGGCCCGCCAACGTGGCCCCTTTATGCGTTTTTGTCCCGGTACTCCCAGGCACATCTGTTGTTTGTATCGGAATTTGGACGTTGTGGAGGGATGTGTTCTTAATTGTTGTTATTGTATTTTGCTATGTTATCTCTACTCACCTTACATCACGGTTTATTGC
>CAZMUU010000283.1:0-4534 GCA_964569215.1 uncultured Cytophagia bacterium | reverse complement strand
CACCAGGCGCACCTCATCTTTAAAAAGCTCGCGAAGCGGTTCAACAAGGGATAAACCCATTTTTTGCGGCAATCCGCCGACATTGTGGTGCGATTTTATAGTCGCGGAAGGGCCGCGAGTGGATACGCTTTCGATAACATCCGGGTAGAGGGTTCCCTGAACCAAATATTTAATATTGCCGATAGCCTTTGCCTCGCGCTCAAATGTGCGGATAAATTGCTTGCCGATGATTTTGCGTTTTTTTTCAGGATCGGTCACTCGGCGCAGTTTTTTCAAAAAGGTCTTTCCTGCATCTACGCAGCGGAATTCAAAAGCCGCGTTTTCATAAGCCTTGCAAACGCTTTTCGCTTCATTTTCGCGCAGTAGACCGGTATCGACAAAGACGCATGTTAACTTTTTGCCGATTGCCCTGGCGACCAGATAAGCCGCTACCGTGGAATCGACGCCACCGCTTAACGCACATAAAACCCGCTGATCTTTCAAGCGTTCGCGCAGATCGGATACGGTGGTGTCGATAAAGGAGCTGGCGTTCCAGTCTCCCCGGCAATCGCAAATTTTAAGAGCAAAATTATTGAGAATATCCTTTCCCTGAGGTGTGTGGACAACCTCGGGATGAAACTGAATTCCGAAAAAGGCGCGATCCTGCCGCCGAATGGCTGCGATGGGAGAATTTTGTGTTTTGGCGATAATTTCGAAATTCTGCGGCAGATTGGTAAGATGGTCACCATGACTCATCCACACCGGTGCCGGATTATCAATTCCGGCAAAAAGATCGTGAGAATCAAGAATTTCAATGTTGGCCCGGCCATATTCCCGGTGCGATGCAGCATCTACTTTACCGCCGAGCAGAAAAGCCAAAACCTGCAAACCGTAGCAGATCCCGAGGATCGGAACTCCCATGTCGAATATATCGGCGGAAGGGAGAGGAGCGTTGTTGGCATAAACGGATGACGGTCCCCCGGAAAGGACGATTCCTTTAGGGTTCAGGGCTTTAATCTGGTCGATGTCGATATCAAAGGGTTTGATCTCGGAATAGACTCCGATTTCCCGAATGCGGCGGGCGATGAGTTGTGTGTATTGTGATCCAAAATCGAGAATAAGGATCACCTCTTTATGTTTTGTCATTTCCATTGCAAATCCCATTGTCTCATAGAGTCGAGTGATTGGTAGTGGGTAAGATCATAGTGAATCGGCATAATGCTGATTTTATTCTCCAGTATGGCGCGATCATCTACATCCTTTTCTTTTTCGATGTTGATTTTTTCGCCTGTCAGCCAGTAATATTTATTGTTGCGGGGATCGGTTCGCACATGATATTCTTCTCTGTAGGTCGCTTTACTTTGCCGGGTGATCTGTATGCCTTTAATTTGAGATCGCGGCACTGCCGGGATATTGACATTGAGATATACGCCGGCAGGAAGTTTTTGTTTGATCATCAGGGGAGCGAGATATCTTGCGAATTCCGCTGCGGCTGAAAAGTCGGGGTGTTTAAAAGTGGCAAGCGATACCGCAAATGATGGAATCCCCAAAATCGCTCCTTCGGTGGCAGCCGATACTGTACCGGAATAAATCGTATTGATCCCGGTATTGGCTCCGAGATTGATGCCGGATATGAGCAGATCCGGCGCGGGCTGATTCTTGAAAAGCGCCCATGATGCAATTTTAATACAGTCCGCCGGGGTGCCGTCGACTGCGTATCCAAAGAATTTGCCGTTTTTGTTGTATTCTTTTACTTTTAAAGGATCTGTGAGCGTTATAGCATGGCCGACAGCACTCATTTCTGCTTCCGGTGCGACGACCGTGATCTCACCGAGGTCGGATACCGCTTCAACCAGGGCTGCAAGACCAGGGGCATGAATGCCGTCATCATTGGTTAAGAGTATCTTCACTTTGTTCTCCCTTTGCCGTGGACGAAAAAAAAACAAGCAGGTGGTAAAGCGTCTCTTTCATCTCTTTTCGGTTAACAATTGCATCGACAAAGCCATGTTTGAGTAAAAATTCAGAGCGCTGAAAACCTTCGGGTAGATCTTCACCAATGGTCTGTTTGATGACCCGGGGGCCGGCAAATCCGATAAGGGCATTGGGTTCGGCGAGTATTACATCGCCGAGCATGGAATAACTCGCTGTCACCCCACCGGTTGTGGGATCCGTTAAGATAGAGATATAAGGAACAGCCGCGTCCGAAAGCATGGCCAGTCGTGCGGACGTTTTGGCCATTTGCATGAGCGAAAGGGCGGCTTCCTGCATGCGCGCCCCTCCGGAAGCGGAAATAATAATGAGCGGATTCCGCATTTCCAACGCTTTGTCGATAGCGCGGGCAATTTTTTCTCCAACCACAGACCCCATACTGCCCCCGATAAAACGAAAATCCATAACCGATAGAATTACCGGAATTCCTTTCAGGGTACAGGTGCCTGTTCTCACGGCTTCGCACAGTCCGGTTTTATCCATAGCTGCCTTGAGCCGGTCGGAGTACTTTTTTGAATCGCGAAATTTCAAGCGGTCAACGGAGCGAATATTGCTGTTGAATTCCTGATAACTCTTTTCATCAGCGAGAAGCTGAATATAGTCTGAACTGTTCATACGAAAATGCTTTTCACATTTTGTACATACAAATTTATTTTTAATTAATTCTTTCTTGTATAAAATTTCGTTGCATTGATCGCATTTTTGCCACAAGCCATCGGGAAGCTCTTTTTTCTTTTGTGGCTGTAATCCCCTTTTGACGCGTTTAAACCAGGCCATGCTTACTCCAAAATTGTGTTTTGATTTATTTTTTCCAAATGACAGGACATCAACAAAGCGTCTTCATTTTCCGCCTGATAATAGTTTTTACGAATCCCGGTAACTTGGAAAGCAAATTTTTTATAAAGAAGGATTGCAGCACGATTGGATTTTCTTACCTCCAGGTAAACAGTTTTGATCTTTTTTGCCGCGGCCATTCTCATTAGGAACGTTAGCATAAATGTGGCCAACCCTTTACGGCGGTGATCTTTGCTGACTGCGATGTTGGCGATGTGCAGTTCATCGCCGATTTCCCAAACAATCGTATAGGCAGCAATATCCTGGTCGCAAGTGACTACATAAGCCCGTGAAATATGTTGATTTTTTAATTCCAGATAAAACGATTCCATCGACCAGGGGGAAGGAAAGATGGATTTTTCCAGTTGCCATACCTGCTCGACATCCTGTGCCTGCATCCGGCGTAAGCGGTATTTCCCCCGGTAAAGGATTTCCGGATTTGCTGTTTGGCTAAACAATCATATTCTCTGGTTTTGTGTTTTTGCTCTTCCCGGCTTGAAATCCTGGTAATAGGCCGGTTCGATGATTCTTCCATCAACGGTTTGCCGGTTTTGTATACGGTAATACCCCAGTCTGGCGATGGTGTAGGCGCTTGCAAGCGTTTTTGTTAAAGTATTGAAATGTACGAATTTTTTCTCTAAAGCGCAAAGGTCACCGGTTAAATATGCCGAGCCGGGTATAAATTGCGTCAGCGCCTGAACCGGCATCACCTCAGGGGCTTTGACGAGTGTGTCTTTATTTTTTTTGCGTTCATATAGCGCAGCATAAACTGTATCGGTCCTGGCGCGCAGCACAGGGCAGATCAGCCCTTCCTTAATACGAGCCTGGACGGCGAGCGCTTCAAGTGTGGGAACCGCGGCCAGAGGAACGGAATGCGTGAGCAAAAGTCCTTTGATCACAGCCAAACCAATCCTGAGGCCGGTAAATGATCCCGGACCGATCGATACTGCCATACCGCTCAGGTCTTTCAGAGTAATTTCCGACTCTTTTAAGAGCGTATCAATCATGCCGATGATCTTGCGCTGATGCACATTTTTCAGATTTAACCGGGATTCCGCCACCAGCTCTGAACCATCGGAGAGGGCAACACCGCAGACCTGGGTAGCGGTATCTACCCCCAGTATGTAAAAATGATCGTTTTTCATCTTGTTGTAATTTTGATTTCCCGTTTATTCTGCCAGCCCGGTACAAATTTCATCGACAGCTCCGCCCGGTAATAATGTGACGGCAATTCGGATTCAATGATTTCCGGCCATTCAATCAGGCAGACACCCTCGCCATAAAAATATTCATCCAGTCCCAACTCATCGATTTGATCCGCACCGAGACGGTAAAAATCAAAATGATAGACCGGTAAACGTCCATTGTATTCGTTGATAAGGGTAAAAGTCGGACTCGTCACCAGCTCCGCGACGTCAAGTCCGAGACAGAGCCCCTGGATTAATGTGGTTTTGCCGCTGCCCAGGGTTCCGCGGAAGGTCATCACATCACCGGCTCTGAGATGATCGGAAAAAGAGCGACCGAATTCCAGCGTATCCTCTCTGCTGTTTGAAATATAGTGAACCGTTTTATCCGTCATGATCATAATCTACCTGGGATTCAGAGTAATAACAGGTAAAACGATTTCCTCAAGAGAATTGCCACCGTGTTGAAAGCTGTCTGCATAGTAGTTCAAATAATAGTGATAGTTGGTCGGATAGACTAAATAAAAATCTTCTTTGGAGATCAGATA
>CAZMUU010000282.1:4234-4542 GCA_964569215.1 uncultured Cytophagia bacterium | reverse complement strand
TCCCAGGGCTTCCTCCAGTCGGATTCCCCGGACAGCCAAATGATAGGCGTAATTATTGAGAATCAGTGGATTCTCCGGATCCAGCTCCATCAATTTTAGGTACAACGCTTCAGACTGGTTAAAATCTTTCAATTCATCGTATGCGCTGGCCAGAGTGGTCATGGCCTGAATGTTATCGGGCGCTCTGTCCAATGATTCCTGCAGATAGTATATTGCCCGGGAATAATTTCGTTCCCGATTGAGCAGAAAGCCGGTGTAAAAATTCATTTCAGCATCTTTCGGAAAGAGCTGAACAGCCTGTATAAAAT
>CAZMUU010000282.1:2698-4224 GCA_964569215.1 uncultured Cytophagia bacterium | reverse complement strand
CCTGTTTAACGCTATCCATCCGCATATAATTGATGCCACGCAACACCCATAAAGCCGGAATATCCTGGCGCTGATCAAGCACCTGGTTGAAAAGCTCTGCTGCACGGCTGTTTTCATTGACGAGAAAGTAATAACGCCCCAGAGTCAAGGGAACGCGCCAATCCTGTGAATGTGTTTGCAGCAGCGACTCTATCTGCTCAATCGCTTGCAGGGTATCACCGCGATGCATGAATAAATTTGCAATCTCGACATTTGCACCGACGTAGGTTGAATCTGCATTTTTGAGCGGTTCATACAACTCAATGGCTTTGCCGATATGCTGCTTATCAACATAAACATCTCGCAGCCGTGCTCTAATGGTTAAAAAGGTTGTATTATTTTCCAGAGCACGCTCATAGGTTTTCATAGCGGCAAGAGTGTCACCCATGATCTTTTGCAGAGATGCAAGAGACAAATAAGCACTCTCGCTGTTGGGATGATCCTGCACAGCTTTCTCAAAACAACCGGCCGCTTTTAACGTGTCTCCATTTTGATAATAGAGCTTGGCCAAAGCGATTTTGTTATCCAGATTTGTTGAATCTTGTTCGAGCAAGGCCTGATAAAATGAAATCGCCTTGTCGTACTGATCATTTTTCTCATAAATATTGAGCAATTCCATTTTGGCATCGTTGAAATCAGGATTTTTAAGCGCTGCCTTTCGGTACCACTCAACAGCGCTGGTGGTATCCCCCTGGGCCTTGGAAACCGCGGCCAATGCCAGATAAGGATCTTCCAGGGCGGGGAAATCGGCCAAAATATCAAGATATATCTTTTCCGCATACTCAAATGCAGTCGCTTGTAAAAACTGATGACCAATTCCCAAACGATATTCGACATCTTCGAGGCCGCGCTCAACCAGATCCCTATAGGTTAAAAAAGCCTTGTCATACTGCTTGTTGATAACCTGGAGAGAAGTCAAATTGTATAATATTTCCAGATCACCGGGCTGCAGCTCAGCATATCGCTCCAGGACGTGCAACGCTTTGGAATATGCTTCCAGTTTTTCATAAGCAACGGCTAAAAGCTCAAGAGCTTCGAGATTATCGGAATCAATTTGCAGGGCTTTGCTGACTTGACGTATAGAACTTTTAAACTCTCCCAACATATAGTAATTCTCTGCCATAGCAAGATATATACCCGGAGAAGAGGAATCGATCTCCGCTGCCTGGTGATATTCCAGCAATGCAGTTTGCGGTTGTCCCAGCAATTCGGCAATCGCACCATCAATCATATGATCCATTGCTTCCCGATCATATGATCCCTGCGAAATGGAATCGAACTGTCGCAGCTTTTGTCCGGAGCCACAGGCAAGAACCAAAGACAAAAAAATGACACAGACTAAAATGGTAAATAATTTCTTCATAATCCTCTCAATCATAAGACGGGGCAATATATTATAAAATATTGACTTTCTCAAGAAAAAAAATTGTACGCATTACCGAACCATTAAACGTTGGAGCACAAAAGGTTTTCCCGCAACACTACTT
>CAZMUU010000282.1:0-2688 GCA_964569215.1 uncultured Cytophagia bacterium | reverse complement strand
TATTTTTTAGCGCTTTTCAAACCTGAATAAATATCTTTATGCGCTTGCGTTGTGAATCGATTGTGACTCTGGCATGCCGCTCGCCACAAAAAAGGCATCCGGTTTTCAGGCAGTTATATTAATCCTGAAACCGAAATAATTAAGCTTAATTTCCGGCAAACAAACGACATCCGCTTTTCCGTCCAAATCAAGGCGTAGTAAATGGATAAAAAACAATTTTTAAATAAACTTCGTTCTCAGCGTTGGCGGGGTTATATTCTGGTTGGTCTCATTATATATCTTATTCTTATCAATCAGCTTCTTCGGGTGCGCCCGGATCACGTCTTTGTCGCCCTTTTGCTGTTTGTCCTTGCCCTCGGCAGAGGCCGGCTAAAATATTTTGCTATCGACTGGGCTCCCTGGATTTTTTTCTGGATCAGCTACGATATGATGCGGGGGGTGGCTGACTCTATCCGCGGTAGTATAAATGTTATTTTACCCTATCAGGTGGAACTCGCCATCTTTGAGCGTTTTTTTGGCGGAGTCATTCCCGCTTTCTGGTTTCAGGATTTTCAGACAGCCATCGATGGAACCTTGCTAAAAAATATCCTTGATGCCTCGGGCGGTTTGTTTTATACCCTGCATTTCGGAATGCCGCTACTTCTGGGATGGATATTCTGGCACACCCTGACCGACCGTAAGATGTTTTACCTCTTTGTCTGGACCATGACGTTGCTCAACTTTTCCGCTCTAGCCACATTTATGATCTACCCTGCAGCACCGCCCTGGTATGTCTACTCTTACGGTTTTGGTCAACCGGCGTTAACATCGTTCTGGGGATTGGGGGCGGGGGCCCTGGTCAATGTCGATAAAATGATCGGCATGAACTTTTTTCAAACACTGTGGGGAGGCTTTAATCCAAATCATTTCGCCGCGATTCCCTCTTTGCACGGCGCCTACCCTGTCGCTGTTGCTTTTTTTACCTATAAAGAATTTAAAAACGGCTGGTATTGGCTCTACCTCTATCCGGCCGGCGTCTGGTTCTCTGCGGTCTACCTTAACCAACATTATATCATTGATTTGTTTATCGGCGCAGGCTACTTTTTTCTCGCCTACCAAATCACAAAAAAATTATTGATCCCGCACGTTTTTTCCAGGGTGGTTGATTGGAAGGCGCTACAACGGACGCAAAGCGAACCCAACTCTGATGGTTAATAGATCGAATGCTCAAGCAAACCAAAAATCCTCCTTCTGCACACCTAAGCGGAAAGGGACAGCAAGATTTTTGCTTGACATTTTAAGAAATTGTGTTATATTATATGCTTCTTAGTGGCGCTTTAGCTCAGTCGGTAGAGCAAGGGACTGAAAATCCCTGTGTCCCCAGTTCGATTCTGGGAGGCGCCACCAACGCCCCTGGTCACTCAAATGATCAGGGGTTTTTTTATATCATCATCGTTAGGCTGTCATCAGGGTAATTCCCGCAGGATAAACACCCGTGTTGTATTGGGAAACCAGCGGTTTCAGCGACCGTGGCTGTCGTACCATGTGGATTACCATTACTTTCGATACTTTGATATAAAAGACTCTACCTCAGGAATTCCCCCCTGAAAAATCAAATAACCATTGCTCGGCTCCCGCTCCGTAATTTCGCCGGCTATGGGTCGTAGCATGATGTTTCTAACGGCTTCAAGATCGCGCGTTTGTCCCAACGCCCATCCCAGCTTGACGTATGCCACTTCAGGCAAAAGATTTGCCGCCGGAACAACCCCTAAATCCATAATTTCCCGTCCGGTCTCATAGACATACATCTGTACATATCCCCATAATGTTTGTACGGTCATATATACAGCAACGCCGCTATCACAAGCCCGTTTTAAAGAAGGGTAAACCGGTTTGTTCACATGACCAAGACCGGTCCCGGCAATAACAATACCCCGGTACCCATTATCCACCAATGAATCTATAATGTCGGGCTTCATATTTGGATAATAATATACGATCGCAACTTTCTCTTCAAAAGCGGTATTGATCTTTAAACGCTTGTCAGCGCTACGTTTGCTGTAATCTTTTCTCAACGGTGTAATTTTTTCCCGGTCTACCATAGCGAGCGGAATATCACCGATCGTACGGAATGTCGATCGATAGCTCGAATGCATCTTGCGTACCCGCGTCCCGCGATGCAGTAATCCGTAAACATCCGAGGTGGGGCCAAACATACAGACCATCACTTCAGCGATATCGCTTTCAGCCGCGGTTTTGACCGCATGCATCAAATTCAACGCGGCGTCGGATGAAGGCCGGTCGCTGGAACGCTGAGACCCGACCATAACAATCGGTACGGGTGAATCCTGGACCATAAACGACAATATAGCTGCCGTATGGTGCATGGTATCGGTCCCGTGTCCGACTACAATACCGTCGACACCCTTTTCGATCTCTTTACCTATTGCCATGGCCGTGGTTTTCCACTGTTCGGGTCCCATGTTTTCGCTAAAAACACCATAAAGCTTTTCGGTTTCCAGATTACAGAGATCGCCGAGCTCGGGTACAGAGCCGTATAACTCGCCCGGAGAAAAGGCCGGAATAACGGCGCCGGTGCGATAATCCAGGCGACTGGCGATCGTTCCACCGGTGCCAAGCAGTTTAACCTGCGGTTTATCTTTATTGTAGGGAAACGCCTTTTCCGGAATTTTATAATGCGCTTCACGG
>CAZMUU010000281.1:1950-4576 GCA_964569215.1 uncultured Cytophagia bacterium | reverse complement strand
GGTTTATAGTGCAGTATAGCTCGAGTTCTTTCCCGGTTGTTCATCGTTTAGTCCTTGTCATTATTTCAGGGTTATGGAGTATAAAAAACAGATCTCATTTGCGTCCAGGCCTCGCCGTTTTCACCGCAAAGATGCGTACAAATTCGGTTCTTCCAGGTTTTAAAAATCGGCTCTGATTGCAGAGCCCGAATATCCTTTTTATATTCATCACCGCTGTATTCATAATAGAGGCAAACATGATCGGCATGTGCAAAAAAAGAAACGTTTTGTATTGAATGGTTAATACAGCGTTGCAACAATGATTCCGGCAGTTCGGCGAAGATTTTTTTGAGCTGAACCGTATGACCCGGCATCACTTGGGCAATAAAGGCAAATCGTTTACAGTTTTCTGATGCCTTGTAGTTAAGCGGATGGCTAAAAACAGAGTCCATCGCGGCCCACCATTCACCTTCTTCTCGTGTCGGTAGCGGCTGCTGCATGGGATCGGTCAGTTTCCACCACTCCTGACTGATACTGTCCTGCGCGATTGCCGCCATATCCTCGTTAAAATCATTTCCGGTATATTCGAAATAGGAAAAGAGCACGTATTCATGCAGAAAAATAGAGTAATTGCTAATATTCGCCTCACGTATCGCTTCAAGCACTCCCGGAAAAGCGTTATTGTGCAAAATGATATAGCGTTCCCTATATTCAGGCTTTACCGAGATTAGGGCTGCGTGGCGGTCGACATTGGTAATAACTGTATCTGCTTGTTGACAAAACAGAGAAAAGAGAACACAACAACACCCTGCAACCATGAACGGTTTCATGACGATATTCCTTTTATCCTACGGGTAAAAAAAATGAATTGTTAATTCCAATAATATTTTGTTATTTACAACCGGCAATCGTGTCGAAATAGAACTGACAAGATCAGCTTTTATCTTCGGTCACCCCTTCCGGTACCATTCTGCCGGCCTGATTCCAGGATATGTATTTACAATATACAAATCTTGAGGGTGGAATAAAAATCATATTTGACAAATAATGAATTTTATCACTTAGAAAGGAGTATTTGATGAAAAAAGCGATCATTTTGGCTCTGTTTGTGTTGATGACTCTTACCTTACAGGCACAAACCATCAACGATGATCTTGTTCTCGAGTACCTGCAAGAGACTCTGGAGCACTCTCTTTCCCAAAAAGATAAGATGATCGAAAACTGGAAATCACAGTATGAAGAGACGGCGGGGTTGGAAAATGCTCTTGAGCTTCTCGGTTACCGGCCACCGGATTTTCTGGTCAGCATCGCTGCGCTGTCGGCGTTTTTATATCAGGAGACCGGAGAACTTGAATACGCCCAAACCACCCGGGATCTTTTGGTATCTCTACAGGATTACCGCAAATATTTTCCGGAGCGGTTCAGAGACAGGGTTGAATATGAACAGGGCGTGCCGGTGGTCAACTGGTTCCGCACCCTGCCCAGATTCACCGAATGCTATGAACGCACCAAAGTATCCGGTGTCTATTCCGAAAAGGATATCGACATATTGGCTGAATCCGCAGCGGCAAGCGTCAATATTATCTTTGCCTTTCCGGAATGGGGGGCCATGAACCGCGCTCTGCTGCGGGCGGAGAGTTTTATGGCAGCGGCTGTCACCTTTCCGAATCATTCGGACGCCGGCAAATGGCGCAAAATGGCGGAAATTCTTGCACATGACAGTCTGGAAAGCTGGGAGATCGAGGATGCGCAGATCTACCACCCCGTCTGGCTACGCCCCTATGTCAATTATCTAGACTTGTCGGGACAGACGCATCTATTCCAGTCTCCGATAATGAAATTCTATTTCGATTATTTTGTCAGTCTGGTCACCCCCAATCGCACCATTCCGGAATTCGGTGACGGTCACTGGCGCGTCAATCTGTATGAATATTATGTCCTGCTCGAACGCGGCGCCAAAGAGTACCAATCCGGTGAGATGAAATGGGCGGCACAGGAGATGTGGAAGAATCTGCTGGGAGAATCGAAATATTCGCAATTTATGCTCGATAATGACGGCAGCCGCTGGGATCGACCCGATCTCGGTTTTGCCAACATGCTGGTGATGCGGCAGGATTATATCGATGAAACCGTCGACCCGGTGGTGCCGCACTATGGTTCCGGCGATGCGCTGGAAGAGCTCTATAGCAAAAAGATTGTTTTCCGCTCCGACTGGAGCGAAGATGCCAGCTATCTCATGCTCAATTACCGCGACGAAGGCTATTACAGCATTATGCAAAAGAACTATCTAAAGCACATACTGGCGGTGGAAGAGGAAAAAATGCATCACGGCCATTCCGATGAGAATGCCATTTGTCTCTTTATGAAGAACGGTACGGTTCTGCTCGATGACGGCAATTACCGTGAAAAGGCACCCAGCGGTGAGTTTGGCGCCTTTCGCGCAGATATTTTTCACAATCGCATCGCGGTGCGGGCGGAGAAAAAATCTTTGAACCAGCCCTATTTCGATATTTTGCGCAATTCCGGCGCTTATAATGACCAGGTTCGTACCACAAAGATCGATTTTCAATCCTTTCACGAGGTCGAGTATTCGCGAACGCGGCTGGAGGATATGTTTTTACATTATCGCTGGGACCGCACCCTGGTC
>CAZMUU010000281.1:0-1940 GCA_964569215.1 uncultured Cytophagia bacterium | reverse complement strand
ACCCTGGTCAGGCACAAAAAGAGCGACCTCATCGTTATGGTCGATGCGCTGAAATTTTTTAAATCCAACTATTTTACCGTCGCCAATTTGCTGCACACGCGAAAAATTGTGAAGAAAGGCGAGAACTGGTTTGTCGTGCGACTGGACACGCTTTCGGGAGCATTCGCCAATCCGGGTGAGCTTAATTTGCTGGTCATCTTTCCACAAGAAAAATTTACCGGCACGGAAACCGAACGCCGCGATCTGCAGAAGGAGCTGGTGTTGTTTCAGGGAACCTCGCAGTACTATGATGCCGGCAAAACCGAATCGTTTGTGACCCTGCTCTACCCCATTGAACCGGGGGCCGATGCTCAAAAGATGGTCGATTCGATTCACCTGCTGCGCAGCGATATGGATGCGGTGGCGGTCCAGGTGGATGGCGAGCAGCATACCGATGTCTACGGCATCAAGCTCGACCTCGATCGCGATCTGGTCAAGGCGGATATTCGTCCGCGTTACAATTACGAATCCGGACGTCTGGTATACGGCGAGGCGGAAACCGATGCCGATTTCTTTTTCCTCAGCGTTAAGGAAGACAAGCCTTATTATTCGGCCACCAACCTGGTCAAGTTTATCTATAACAACAAGGTATTGTTCGACACCCCCGAGAGCCAGTTCTTCCAGGTCTGGGGAAAATCCGACCTCAAAGGCCGGGCCAAGTGGCGACGGTGGGATAATTATCCTTCCAACTGAAACGCGGATTAAACGGATTTAGCGGATTTCGCAGATTCATTCTGGTGAGGTGTTGAATGAAGCTCTGGTGTTTTAGCTGAACGAGTGAACCTTACTCTTCGCTCGATCTACAGCAGTTGCAATAATGAATCCGTGTCATCCGCGTCATCCGCTAAATCCGTGTTTCAGTATACGGAAAATTTAAAAGAGCAGAGTTTTTATAAAAAATATAGGGTTATGTGTTTCGTCGAACAAAACGCTTGAAAGATAAACTTGATTCACCAAAATTTATCAACAAACCGACCGGCAAGCGATATACCTTTAAATAATTCAAAACTTGAGCATGATGAACAGTTTCAAGAGCTGTTACTGCTTTTAGTTCGACCAAAACAGTCTCTTCAACAATAAAATCGACCCTGCGAGCACCAATCGGTTTTTCAAAGTTTCGATAGTAAATTGGCATCTCAACTTCCCTGAAAAAATCAAGGTTGGCCTTGACCAATTCCAAAGCCATAGCTCGCTGATAAATCACCTCCTGGAATCCATTTCCTAAAAACGAATGGACCCGCATCGCAGCCCCAATAATAACATGCGTCATCTCCTCATAAAGTAATTTCATAATCCCATTTGCCTTGGGTTGACGACACTGAATATCTCTGGATGATGGAAATTACAAGAATAATTTCAAAGAATCAATAATTATATCGAAAATTTCGATACTAGTAACGTAAAATAGAAAAAATGTAAACAATATGTAATGAACATTCAGTATATTTCTTTATATTATTTCTGGTCCCTGAAACGCGGATTACGCGGATTACGCGGATTCACTATTGCTGCTGACGCAAATAGTGTGATTAGTAAAAATTCACTGGCCAGGCTAAACACATTATGGCTGTACTCTACACCCACCTGAGCGAATCGGTGAAATCCGCTAAATCCGTTCAATCCGCGATCCAAAATTCAACTTTGCACGTAATCATTATTTTTATTATCTTATTACAAATATATGCTCAATAATTCTTTGGAGTATATCGCAAATGCCTCAAAAGAAAACCCATAAAAACAAACATCAATCAAAACCCAGAAAAACAAAGCAGATTCCCGCTGCTATTGATGAATGGAAAAATATCCAAAATCAGATTTCATCAAAAACACCGGTTTTGTTTCTGGATTATGACGGCACACTGACTCCGATCGTTGACCGTCCCGACATGGCTGTGCTGGAC
>CAZMUU010000280.1:0-4590 GCA_964569215.1 uncultured Cytophagia bacterium | reverse complement strand
GCGCAACAGGTGGTCACCGAAGGGATTCTGGACAGCAGCGGCGTGCTGCAGGCGAACAAGATTTTTCTCAAATGCCCGTCAAAGTACGAGGCGAAAAAACCACAGGAATCGTAAAACACATCAACTCTGTCTGAACGTTGAAAACCTATCTTTGCAGTTCAACATATCTCGTCAGCATTTCTCTCTGGCTGCTGGCCATAATGGCCTGCGAGGCACCGCAGCCCGAGACCATGCAGAGCTTCCAGAGCGAAAATAAGGGAATAAGGTTGAATTGTGGGGCATCGTTCGGCTACCAAGGTTGAAAAGATGAAAATAAGGTTAAAAACATGACCGTTTCGATTATCTGCAAAATCGGACAGCCCCGCCACGCAAAAAATTTCTCTTCAGCAGCCCATAAAGGGGCTGCACGCCCGATAGGCGTTTAAAAATCTCTGCGAATCCAGGTTTTGACATTTTCATCTATTTTAAATTTAAAATCCCCCTGTATTTCGTAACATTTTTTTCTCCGCGTTCCCTGCGGTTTGGTTTTTTAAACTCCGATACGCAGCGCAGGCGCTCTGCGTCACACCCGGATGTTGCTACAGTCAAAATACCAAAGTGCACACCCGCTCGTCATCGAATGTTAACGCTATTGCGTTTTCGGGTTCCCGCGTCTATTCAACGCACATCTTTTCTCGCATTTTCCAGCCACAAGAGATAATCCGCCGCATCGACATTGCCGTCGAAATCAAGGTCTGCGGCGCTATAACCGCTGGAATCCTGCTGATTATAATAGACCACGTAATCGCTGCTGGTGATAAAACCGTCGTGATCGAGCTCGCCGGCGGCCAGGGCCCAGGTGTCGGCGGAGAGAGCGACAAGTCCCCTACCGTCGAGGGCTTGTGAGCGGCTGCCGGTAAAATCCCAGCTGTCGTCACCGGTTGAGACGCTTAGCAGCCCCGAACTGATGACCGGCAGATGGTTGCGGTGTTTGACGGTGAGATAATAGTCGCCGCTGTCGACACCAGCGGTAATGCCCTCGCTGCCGTCAATATCGAGGAGGACGCCGTTGGCGGCGACAAAGGCGCTGGTCTCGAAAAGCGGCGGTTGCTCCGGTGCTGTGCGCAGTTGCACAAAGACCCAGTCGGCGGCAAACGCCGGCACCGGCGAGGCGGTGACGGCCTGCGAATCCCAGCCCAGGTCATAGTAGGGTGTCCGGTTCACCGACTGGTTCAGCGGTAGCCCGGCCGGCATCTGCCGGCTGCCGCCGTTCTCGTACGCCGGACCCTGCAACAACAGGGTTGCCCGAATCCGCGGCAAAGTTCGGGGACCGTAATGCGGCATTACGCTGTTACGCTCAAAGGCGCCCAAATCCGGTGCCGAGCCGGTATAGTCGTCGTTGATGTTGGCCAGTACCTTGCCGGCATCGACGGCGTTGCAGCCGCTTTTCAGAGTCATCACCTGAAACGGCGCCAGGTTGGGCGGCTCGGGCACGTCGAACTGCTGAAAGATGGAATCCTTTTTGACGCGGATGCCGTTGGGTTCCAGTCCGGTGGCGCTCTGAAACGCCTGCAGGGTGGTATATTGTGTGCCGGCCCATTTCAGGGCATAAATATTGCCATTCCAGTCAAAACCGTCGTAATCGAGGTCGGTGCGCCAGTCCGGAGTGGTCGAGCTGTTGTTATCCTCCCAGACATAGCGATCGATGACCGATATCCAGAGGTTGTTGTTGCTCTGCAGGGCGACGAGCTTGCCGGTGCTGTTGGCCACTGCACCTTCCCAGCTGACAAAGGTATTGTGCGCCACCAGGGCGCGGTCGACATTGTCGCGCAGCTTGATTGCGTCCTCTTCAGCGACGATCACCTGGTTGCGCAGCACGTACCAGGGGGCGCCATAGCTCTCCCCTGCGGTGTTCTGAAAGCTGATGCCGTTGTTATAGGCATTGGTGATGCGGTTTTCCCAGGTGCGGGTATTGGCAAGAGCGAAATCGAGCTCGATGCCGTCGTCCGAGACATGAAAGATTTCATTGTTGTAGATATCACAATTGCGACCGGGATAGGAAATCGCGTCAGCGGTGTTGCTGATCGAATTGTAGGCAACCACGTGGCCGTGGGTGTGCTCGAGCTCGATGCCTTCACCGCCCATGGCGCCACTGCTGTAATCGCTGATGCGGCCGATGATAATGTTGTCGCTGATGATCCAGTTCTTGCCGCCGTGGTTGAGCTGAATGCTGTAATAGCAATCCTCAAAGCGGTTGTTGCGGACAACGATTCCCTCGGGCTCGTATCCCCATTCGGTAAGCAAGCCGTAATCGACGCTCTCGATGGTGACCCCTTCGAGCCAGATAAAATCACCGATGATGCGCGCTCCGGGGAGCACCGGCGATTCACCCGGCGCCGCTTTCCAGACGATATAGTTGCTGCCGCTGCCGGAAGCGGTAAATCGCACGCGGCTGGAACCGTAGGTACCGGAATCGAGGAGAAAAATATCGCCGGGCTGCGCCACCGCCTGTGCCGCATCGATGCCGAGAAAAGGATCGGCCTGGCTGCCACTACCGCCGCCGCTGCCGGGCGAGACGTAATAGGTGTTGCCGCCGGCGGGCAGTTGCGGCTCGGCGCGGGTGGTCAGCGACAGCGTCTGCGTGCTGCTGCCGCCGTCGCTATCGCTGAGGCTGAGCTGTATATCATAAGATGTGCCGGCCTTCAGAAACAGAATGCTGCCGGCCATCATGTTGCCGAATCCGCTGATATCGATGCGAAAGAGCGGCAGGGCGGATTTCCAGGTTGATGCGCCCTGTGGCCGGTACTGCACCGTGCACCCGGCGTTGTGATTGTCATCGCCGCTGATGCTCCATTCGATACCGATGCTGTGCAGGGTCTGACAGGTTTCCACAGCACCCGGTGTGGTGGCGTTTTGCGCCGACAGGGAAACGGCAACGAACAAAATGATAAGGGCAGCGGATTTTATCCATACCTTGTCGATCATCATATCGATCATCCTTTCCAGAAAAATCTTCAGCAACTCGATAAATTCATACGCCCAGGTTTTATCCGTCCCTATTCAGTATGGCAATTTTATGGGCAAAAATCAAGAAAAAGCGAAAATAAGCGAACAAGGTTGAATTTGGGGGCAACGTTTGGCCGCCAGGGTTGAATAGAAAAAAATAAGATTACAGCAAAAACCGCCTGAAACAACTGCAAATTCCACCATTCTCGCCCCCGTCGAATCCTCTACAGGATATAAAGGGGTTGCACTTCCGATAGTCGTAAAAAATCTTTACGAGGCCGGCATTTTCCATTTTTATATGCATCCGATTTGAAATTCTGTCCTGGTTTTTTTCTCTGTGTTTCTCTGTGTGCTCAGCGGTTTGCTTTTTTAACTACTATACGCAGCCCAAGTGCTTCGAGCCAAATTTGGGGTGGCGCTGCAATTCAATTCCATGTTGATGATAACACCTCTCAGCCAAAACCCACATGCCCGAAAAATATGGCTCGTCAGGAAATCAATCTGAAAACAAAAATGCATATGTCAAACGGGGAGAGGGGAATTATGCAAAGGATACGGGCGCAGTCGGGTTTCAGAGCTGATCAGCCCCTATGAACGACCTGATGATCAGTGAAAATCAGACCGAATCCGTGAAATCCGCTACATCCGTTTAATCCGCGTTTCATTGCGTGGATTGAATGTATTCGCTAGTTTCTGTTGATAAACGTTTATATCTGTATATCGCGTGACTAGTGTATTAATCCGCATATGTAAATGATATTTACAGCCCATTATAGAAATATGGATACCGTAAAATAACTTTACAAAGCTCTCAAAATTGCTCTTCGGTTTCAGTGTTTGATTTTTATACAGTTACAGAAAAAATATATTGGTATAACTCTTGCAATATTTAAAGCCTGTGATTTAGTTCCGGTTCTAATAAAAATTCCGGTTAAACTCTGCATGTGAACATAAATTCAAAAGGGAGTATATCATGTCAAAAAAAGTCGCAATCAACGGACTCGGCCGAATCGGCAGAGCCGCTTTCAAGATTCTCCAGGATCATCCCGATCTCGATCTGGTGGCGGCAAATGATCTCATCGATGAAGAAAATCTCGCCTATCTGCTCAACTATGACTCGGTATATGGTCGTTATGAAAAAGAGGTGAACGCCAAAGAAGGCGTATTAACAGTGGATGGCGATAACGTGCAGGTACTGCATGAAAAAGAGCCGGCACAGTTGCCCTGGAAAAAACTGGGTATCGACCTGGTGTTCGAATGCACCGGCATATTCACTACAAAGGATGAGCTGGCCAAACACGTCGAGGCCGGCGCCAAACACGTCATTCTCTCCGCTCCTATCAAGGGTAATGGCGTCGATATGATCGTCCACGGCGTCAACACATCCGAGGGATCGCCGCAAATCATCTCCTGCGCCTCCTGTACCACCAACTGCATCGCGCCGGTGGTCGAGATCATGGGGCGAGGTATCGGCATTAAAAAAGCCAACATGACCACCATTCACGCCTATACTTCGTCACAGGCCATCGTCGACGGGCCGGCAAAAAAATGGCGCCGCGGCAGAGCCGGAGCGATCAACTTTGTTCCCACCTCCACCGGTGCGGC
>CAZMUU010000279.1:0-4593 GCA_964569215.1 uncultured Cytophagia bacterium | reverse complement strand
GCTCAAAGCAGTGCTGACGCGTCATCAATCGCGTCTTGATGCCAATGTGAAAAGCAATGGATTCGGGATCGCCATCACGCGCATGCGCTCCTATTTCACCAACGCGGGTCAATTCGAGGAAAAAACCAATGGCCTCGACTATTACTGGTTTGTTACCGATCTGGTGAATTCTTTTGACGACCGTTACGAACGTTTGATCGACAAGCTCGAGAAAACAGCCAGGCTGTTGATTAACCGCAACCACGCGATGGTCTCGGTGACCTGCAGCAGCGATGATCTGAAAAATGTAACCGCATTAATGGAAGAATTTCTCGGCCGGTTGCCGGATGAACCGGTGACTATGGAGGAATGGACCTTTACCACTGATATGAAGAATGAGGGACTGCTTTCGGCCTCCAAGGTGCAGTATGTACTACAGGGATATGATTTTAAAGAGCTCGGATATGAGTGGAACGGCAAGATGCGCGTACTCGAACAGATTCTCTCCCGGGACTGGCTTACTAACCAAATCCGGGTGATCGGCGGCGCTTATGGTGGATTCAGCAGCATTCAACCGAACGGACAGATATTTTTCGGCTCCTATCGGGATCCCAATCTGACGGAGACGCTGGAAAATTTCGATGGTACGGTCGATTATCTGAATGCATTCGACGCTGATAAAGAAACCCTGACCCGATTCATCATCGGAACCATCGCCCGAATGGACCGGCCTCTCACCGCCTCTCAGCAAGGAAACCGCGCTGTTGAATATTATTTTGAAAAGACCACTGCCGACGATGTTCAGCAGGAACGCGAGGCTGTACTCAATACATCAACTGAAGATATTCGTTCCATGCGGCAACTGATTGCTGATTTCTTGTCGCAAAACACCTATTGTGTTTATGGCAATGAGGAAAAGCTGAAAGCGAACCAAACTCTGTTCAATGACCTGAAACAGGTGAGCAAGTAGGTTTGAATGTTTTGGCTTTGAGCGATACTTTTGTAAGAAAGTAAATAGCCGGCTTAAACGGTAAAAGGCGTGATATTTATCCCTATCACGCCTTTTTTTTAAGGATGCAGGAATTTCTGTACAAAAGAGAACCGGAGAAAATCGGCATTCCAAACAACATTTGGCATTTGCAAGGAACGATTGGATATTCGAATTCAGAGAGCAATGATTTTACACATGCTGCAGATAATGGGCATGTATTATCGTAAAATACCTCCATGTACTCTCCAGACCACCCGACCGCTTCCGGATGTGCTGAGCCAAAAGCCATAATCGCCATTGTGATAGTGAATCGGAACGCGGGAATAGGTGTTGGTGTCCCTGTTGTCATCCGTCGCCGGGCAGGATGCCGGGGTATATATGGTTGAATCCGTTGCTACTTTAAGAAAGCGTGCCTGGCAGGAGATTCCGGCATCGGCCCGTAGCGTTATGGTAATAACCAGATACTCGTACAGCGAACCGTCAAAATGGGTATCGGTTACCGGAATAAAATGCAGGTTGGTCGTACTTAGTCCAATCCGGGTGCGTTCCAGTCGTCCCCGATCAATATATTTTCGCTGAAATTGACATAGCGGAAAGGTGCGGTACGCCAGCGAGCCCGTCCCTGCAGATCAACAGCGGTGAGCACCGAACCTACGCTTGGTGGAACACCGATAATAAACAAGGAATTAAGTTAAGATTTTCGCTTTGTTCGGCTACGTTCAGGAGTATTTATATTATCTTGTCACATTTATGTGACAAGAGTCCTGTAGATAGGTCTATCCAGGTGAACAGCCGGCGCCGCGACAAAAGCGATCAGGACCGGAATGCAACGATGATCGTGGTGCTCTTGATGATGTTCCGGAGTTATTGAGAACCGGTAAATATCGACCGATGAAAATTGTTGAAAATGAATAAAAATATGATAACATTATAGCATCTCGTTTCAACTTCTTTTTTGGGATATACCTTTGATCGGCAAGTTATGATTCCATATATTCTATTCGGCATCACCTATGCGTTTGCAGCGGCTGTACAGCCGGGTCCGCTTCAGACGTTTTTAATCTCGCAGACATTGAGGCGGGGTTGGAAACGAACGCTGCCGGCAGCGTTGTCACCGCTGTTGAGCGACGGGCCGATTATTGTTATTGTCTTGCTCTTTTTGAGTCGTATCGGGGAGGTTTTTTTTCAATTTCTGCATATCGGGGGTGGGCTTTTTTTACTGTACCTGGCTACCCGCTCTTTAAATTCATGGCGTTCGTTCGAGTCGGGCCGTGTAGCTGAGGATGAATCCGGTCAAAAAACATGGCTCAGTGCTGCAGCTGTCAATTTGCTCAATCCCAATCCCTATATCGGCTGGAGTCTGGTAATGGGACCAATTTTTCTCAAAGGGTGGCGGGAGATGCCTTTGTATGGTATTTCGATGATTGTAGCATTCTATGTCACCATGGTAATCAGTCTGGCTGCAATCATTATACTTTTTGCTTTTGCCGGAGAGCTGGGTCCGCGGATAAACCGTATTTCGCTTGGAATATCGTCACTCGCTCTGGCTTTGTTCGGAATTTATCAGCTGGGGTTGGGGTTTAAAATAATATAGGAACAGATAAAAAATCAGGTTGCTTATTTTCAAAGGAAGGAGTTTTATGAAAAACGCAATAGAACGAATCGATTATCTGGTTCTCGCCTTTATGCAGCGCTGGGGGATTGTGGCGTTACGAATTTCTCTGGCAGTTGTGTTCATTTGGTTCGGCATCCTTAAACCTTTCGGCTTGTCATCCGCCGAACCTCTGGTATTGTCAACTGTCAGGGTTTTGCCGCTGTTGAGTCCTGAACAGTGGTTGATCGTTATCGGATGGTGGGAAGTGTTGATCGGCGTCGCCTTTCTTTTTAAAAAAACGACGCGACTGGCAATCGTTCTTCTGGCGGGGCAAATGGTGGGAACCTTTATGCCCCTGTTTGTGCTGCCATCGGTGACCTTTCAGGCCGGTCATTTGCCCTATGCCCCTACCCTGGAGGGTCAATATATCGTTAAAAATCTGTTGATCATCTCGGCGGCCATGGTTGTCGGAGGTACTCTGCGCAAAAAAGATGAGACGGATTAGACGCGTTTTCATATTAGAGGATAAGATGAGAGAAATTATAAGCGATATCGAAATCAATGCATCTCCTCAACGTGTTTGGGAGGTCTTGACCGACCTGGAGAGCTATAGCCGTTGGAATCCCTTTATTCGCAACGCCATGGGAAGGGTAAGAGAGGGCGAGCAACTGCAAGTCTTTATACAACCACCGGAAAGCAAAGGCATGACCTTTAAACCGGTGGCAAAGGAGGTGATTCCGCAGCGACGCTTTAGCTGGCTGGGGCACCTGATGGTTCCGGGACTGTTCGATGGTGAACATATTTTTGAGATCGACCGCATCAATGAAGAAAAGGTACGCTTTGTACAGCGCGAGCGCTTTCGCGGGATTTTTGTACCGTTGCTGCTCAAAGGAATTGGAGCAAAGACAGAAAAAGGATTCGACGCGATGAACAGGGCATTAAAGAGCAGAGCCGAAGGCCATTGATATAAAGGTTTGGCAATATGCGCATAATGAGTCATGTTTTTATTGCGATTGCGCTTTTTCTTGTTTTATCGTGTCAAACGGATCAATACAACGAGCAATCGCTGTGGTATGAGCAGGCTGCTGAAAAATAGCAACAGGCGTTGCCGGTAGGCAATGGCCGTATCGGCGCCATGGTGTTTGGCCATCCATTGATAGAGAGGCTGCAGCTGAATGATGATTCCTTATTATGGTTTTCATAAAGAAAATCAAACATCAGGAGGAGTGAAATGAGTCAAAAATTCATCGTTTTCATGATTTTTGCCTTGTCCTTGATCATGTGTCAATCCCAACCGCAACCCATTGCCCTTTTTAACGGCGAAAATCTAGACGGCTGGCACCTGGATGTGCCGGCGATGGATGAAGATGAAACGGTGCAGCCGCCCTTTATTGTTCGCGAGGGTGTGTTGGTCTCTCTCGGCACGCCACGCGGACATTTGATTACAGATTCTCTCTATCAGGATTACAGGCTGACGGTCGAGTATCGCTTTCCAAAAGAACCGGGCAACTGCGGTGTCCTGGTCCACGTTTCAACGCCACGGGCGCTTTACGATATGTTTCCGCAATCGCTAGAGGTACAGATGCAGCATCAGCACGCTGGTGATTTTTGGTGTATTCAGGAAGATATCACAGTTGATGATATGGAAGCAAGACGCGGCCCAAAGGAAGAGTGGGGCGTCGGAGAGGGTAAAAAACGCCGTATCGTCAACCTCACGGATGGCTCTGAACATCCGGCAGGCGAATGGAATACCATGGTGATCGAATGCCTCGATGATTCCATCAAGGTGTGGGTCAACTCGGATCTGGTCAATTTCGGTTATGATTGTACAGCTCAAAAGGGCAAGATTGCCCTGCAGGCTGAAGGATCAGAGGTCGAGTTCCGCAAAATCGAGCTTGAACCGATTGCGGAACCGGGAAAATAGACCCGCACAGTGCCACAACGTTATGAAGGATAGTGAATAAAGGTGCGACGCACGGTGCAAAGGTAAATCCACCCGAAATTGTCGTACCAGACCCGGTTCGTCAAT
>CAZMUU010000278.1:0-4621 GCA_964569215.1 uncultured Cytophagia bacterium | reverse complement strand
CATCGGTATATTGATGAGGGCCGATGTGTTGCGGCGGGAGCACTAATTCGAGGATGAGGCTGTCACCCCAGGATAGGTCTTTTGACCTTTTTTCAGTTATGATGATTTCATCCTGGTCTAATATTGAATCCTGATCTGTATCTTCCCCGAGATGGATTGAAAAGATATCAAGTGGCACAACCCCGGTGTTCCGCAGTGTAATAAAAATAAAGATACTGTCCTTTCGATTTGGCCGGTCCTGTGCTGTTCGAATATCGGAAAGTTTAAAACTAAAGTCTGGAGGGGTAATGGAGTTTTCAAACCCCGGGGTTCCGTTTATGCTGACGGAATTTCCCCAGTTTTCCGGATTATCGCCTGCTTTGAGAATCCTTTTTTCCTCAGAGTGACCGTTCGGGTTCGGGGTTGTATATCGATACTTTTCTACGAGTGTGGTATCGGGTCTGAATAGAGATACTTCTTCGTTCCGGCTGTTTGATAATCCATAACTGCCAATTGTTGGCGGCTCAATAGTCAATAATAAAGTGTTCTCGGGAATAAGGGAATCATAGCAAGTACTGTTAGAAAAATAATTCGGGGATAACAACAGTGCATACTGCAATGGGTACAAAAGGCAATTTTTTTCACAAGGAAGAATTGTATTATATTTTGTACCATCAGAGATCAACCAGCCGTTGAGATCGATACTCTTTTGCGGGCTGGAATTGTAGAGTTCCACGAATTCGTTATCGCGTTCGACTCCAGTCGGATTGAACATTATTTCCGACAATAGAATTTGTCCATTGAGCTGTGTAAACGTCAGCAACACAGATACGACGATAAATCGCATAGACTATTTTTGTTCGATTGATTGATCCAATAGATCTTTTATGGTTAATTCTTTTAATTCTTTTTGTTGTGATGTGATCAAACGGTTTTGAAGGTCTGTAACGATTTTGTAGAAAGAGGATTTTTTGTTTACCTGAAGATCAAACCCCTGATTGTTTATTTTTTCTAAAACACCGTGAATTTTTAGTTTATGTATGTTTTTAGCCGGAAGATAGCCATCCCCGTTATTTGTCGAATAGATTAATTTTAACGCGATCAAATTTTTAGTGGTTTGGGTAATCAACAAGACCGGTAGAGAAAAATGTTTGGCGATTGTTTCACTACCGGGCGGGGTTTTTCCGTGATCGTGGTATCTTGCGACCAGGAGAAGTGTACTCAAAGAGAGATAATCAAGCGATTTACGACTCAGTTTGACATCCAGATCTCTCCAAATCAGCATAAAAAAGTTTTGATGCAAAAAGGCGACAAGCGCACCGAGCAATACAATTGCCCAGCCCAGATAGATCCAGATTAAAAGTAATGGCAATGTGGCAAAGCCGGTATATATTGCACCTTTTGCGCCCGTTTGATAAGAGTCTACGATAAAATTGGTGAAGAAAAAATTGGTTAGATGCCAGAGCGTACCCGCCACAAGTGCACCGAGAGCGGCTGAAACCAATTTTACTTTTGTGTTGGGGATAAAGGCGATAAGGAAAAAAAGCAGTACCCAGCTGATAACCAGCGGTGCGCTTTTGTGAAAAAGAAAAGAGATACCGGGAATGGCCGTAACGGTTTGAACGATGGTATTGCTTTGAAGTGACGCGGTTATACCCAAAACAATAAAAATCAGTAGCGGACCAAGCACCAATACGCTTATATAATCGCTTACTCTTCTATGCAGACTTCGGGTTTTATTCACTTTCCAGATATCATTAAATGAGGTTTCAATATTATTGATTACCGATATTATCGAAAAAACAAGAAAAAGCAAACCAGCCGTTCCAATGACTTTGACGTTCACATTTTCAACAAAGGTAACGACATTCGGGATGATGACATTAATTGCTTGCTGCCCGAGCGGCTGCAAAATCGTAGCCAGGGATTCTTCCAGTTTGTTATAAAACCCAAATGCTTTAAGCATTGAAAACATAAAGGCTAAAAGGGGGACGATGGAGAGAAGTGTTGCATAAGTAAGCGCTGAAGCGCGCACCAAAAGACGCTGTTCAAGGAAAGATTTGATTAAAAAATAGATAAATTGAATAAATTGACGCGGCAGGGTGGTGATATTTTCTTCTTCTACAGGTCGTAAAAGATCTTTTACAATGTTTTGTGGAATCGATTTTAAAAAACGTATATATTTTTTTAACATTATCGAAGATAATTCCGAAAAAACAGTAGGTTTTTGCTAAAAAGTAAACAAATTATCCCAAAAAGTCAATAAAAATTTTAGCATATTATGGTGTCATCTCTTTTTGACCCGACAGAAACGATCGCGATATTGGTATTGAGATGATTTTCAATGAACCGGAGGTAATTTTTCGCGTTTTCCGGCAGCTGCGAGAATTTTCTGATAGAGCGGGTAGATGTTTTCCAGCCTGGCAGGGTTTCGTAGATGGGGTCAAGTTGTGGTTGTATCCAGGTTTCCGCAGGATAGTGGTGTATAACTTTATCGCCGAGTTTATATCCTGTAGCGATTTTTATTTCGTCAAGGCTATCCAGCACGTCCAGTTTTGTTACCACCAGATCAGAGATTCCGTTGATTCGAATGGCGTGTTCGAGTACGGTAGCGTCGAGCCAGCCGCAACGGCGCGGCCGTCCGGTTGTGGCGCCGTATTCGCCGCCGAGTTCTCTGACCTTGTTGGCAAACTCTACCTCAAACTCTGTGGGGAGTGGGCCCATCCCTACTCGGGTTGTATATGCCTTTGCTATGCCGTAGACAGTATCGATTAAAGTGGGTCCGATTCCCAATCCAGTGCATGCGTTCCCGGCAATCGGATTGGAAGAAGTGACGAAAGGGTATGTACCAAAGTCGACATCGAGCATTGTTCCCTGAGCCCCTTCGATGAGAATATTTTTGTTTTCGCGGATTGCATTATTCAGGAAAATCGATGTATCGGTAACATATTCATCGATAAGTTTGTCGAATTCGATATAGTCATTTACAATTTTATTTGTGTCTAGTTTTTCAACATTGTAAATGCGCTGGAGGATTTTATTTTTCTCATTGATATTCTCCAGTAGCTTTTCTTTCAGCGTTTTAGCGTCCAGCAGGTCGACAATTCGAATACCTGTACGATTATATTTATCGACATATGCAGGGCCAATCCCTCTGCCGGTGGTGCCGATCTTTTCACTGCCCTTTGCCAATTCCCGTGACGTGTCCAGAATTTTATGATAGGGCATGATTAAATGGGCGCGATGACTGATAAACAGGCGATTGCTGACATTAACCCCTTTTTCCTCCAAAAAGGCGATTTCCTCCATAAGAACTGCCGGGTCGATGACGACACCATTTCCGATCACACACAGAGTGTTTTCTCTCAGGATTCCTGACGGAATTTGATGAAGAATAATCTCTTCCTGATCGATTACAACGGTATGGCCGGCATTGGGCCCTCCCTGAAAGCGGGCAACAATATCGACCTTATCGCTCAACAGGTCAACGATTTTGCCTTTGCCTTCATCTCCCCATTGGGCACCGACGATGACTTTAACAGACATGATAATCTCCTAAGAAAAAAACTCCGAACACTTGAACTGTTCGGAGTTTATATACTTTGTGCTGGAATTTCGTTAGTTCTGGAGAGCGGCGATTGCTTCGTCGACCGAACTATAGATGTCAAATACGGAAATGAGTTTTGTAATGGTCAGTAAAGATTTAATCTTTTCGGTCGTGCTTGCCAATTTGAGATCACCTCCGGCATTTCGAATTGTCGTTAGTGCACTGATCAGCATCCCCAGTCCGGAACTGTTCATCCAGTTTATTTTTGCCAAATCCACGACCACTTTATTCTGACCATTTTCCAGGAGTTGATGTAGCTTTTCATTGAGAAGCGTCGCGTCCGGACCACCCATCAATTTACCCTCGAGTTGTAAAATGATAACTCCATTTTCTTCACGTTCTCTTAACTTCATAAACCACTCCTGTTACTGAATTTAATTTGCAGTACGCGCTCTGGTGGGTTTTACAGCTTCAAATTTCTTGTGCCATTCAAACACCAGAGGGCTGGCCACGAAAATAGAGGAATAGGTTCCAATTAACACACCAATGATCAACGCAAAAGAAAAATTGTGGATGACCTCTCCGCCGAAGATGAACAGTATGAAGACCACGATCAGAGTGGTCAACGAGGTGATGATTGTTCTGCTCAGCGTTTGATTCAGACTTTTATTAATTACTTTATCATAGCTGTCGCGACGCAGTATTTTAAGGTTTTCTCTGATGCGATCATAGACAACGATTGTATCGTTAAGAGAGTATCCGACAATGGTTAAAAAGGCGGCGACAACCGCGAGTGAAATTTCCAGGTTTAAAAGAGAAAAGATGCCCAGCGTGATCAAAACGTCATGAAACAGCGCGGCTACCGCGCCAACAGCGAATTTGAATTCAAAACGCCAGCTGACATAAATAAGAATACCGAGCAGGGCGATAAAAATAGAGAGAATTGCTGCTTTTCTTAATTCGCCGCCGATCTTGGGACCAATTTCCGTGACCTGCAAAATTTCATAGGGATTTTGGGGGAAATCCTGGCTCAGCTTTTTTTCGAGCGCTTCCGCCATCTCCGCGCCCTCTTCACTCTGTTCTACACGGATAATG
>CAZMUU010000277.1:0-4636 GCA_964569215.1 uncultured Cytophagia bacterium | reverse complement strand
CGGCTTGCGCTTACCCTATATACGAATGAACGAAGCAAATACCCTACCGGGAAAGGAAAATTTTTCAACTTTTTTATCAGTCAAAAGTTCAGCAAGGTTTCCAGCACATAAAAAGCAAGATATTGGTGGTCTGGTGGCAGTCTGGATCGAATCCCCGAAATTTTGATTAAACCCAGATCAGACAGCCTTCATCGAGTGTAATAGCACCGGTGAATTATAAAAAACAGGTCGTAAACAGAATAATTATGGCTTCTGTTTATACCTACCCAATCATTAAAAACCGATTCTGACGCCTACAGTGGGCAAAATGCCTATAGTAAATGCATCTCGTTCAATATGAGGGTTCACAAAATCATCTCCATCATGTTCCATTTTGAATTCAATATTTTTATAAAACAAAGGATTTTGTCTGTTATAAAGATTCCTGATGGACAAATAGGGAGCAAGAGTAAATTTTTTTGTTTTTATGGTTCGCATTATATTCAGATCAAGGCGATGATAGGGTGGATACCTAACGCGTCCCCTGTCGACATCCATTTCGTAGGAATCATACCATTCATGTAAACCATTTTTTAGCGGTAATCGAATCTCATAATCTGTAATGAGTGCTCTGTACACTTTGGGATCATAAGGCTGTCCCGTATGAAACTCCCAGTTTAAAGAAACACTGAATCCTTTATCCAAATCTCTTTCAGCGTAAAGCTGCACTCGATGCCTGATATCAAAGTTGGAATCATAGGCAATCGTTTGATAAGTTCTGTCACTGTGTGCCCATGTATAAGCACCTTTGCAATTCATACCACCAATTCTGCCACTCGTTTCAATTTCCACTCCATACGCATTTCCCATTGTTCGACCCAGAATTGGCCCGGGACCAACGGATTTTATCAAGTTGTCAAATTTTTTATAATAACCACTCAATGACAAATCTATGGTGTTGAACAGTTGATATTTAATGTTGCTTATAAAATGCTGAGCTGTTTCGATGCGATTGTTCTCAACAGCTGGGAAATAGAGTTCAAGAAAGCCGATCAACCCTTCCTCCAGTATTGTTGATAATCCCTGAGTGTATTTTCCATATGCCAAATTCATAGAAAAATTTTTCCGTTCATACCTGAAATTGACCCGCGGCTCTAAAAATAAGTTTGATGAATTATTCCATTTCGAAAGCCGTATTCCGGATCGAGCTTTGAGATCAGAGGAAAACGTATACTCTAATTCTGCAAAAGCAGATTGATTGTTAAAGCTATTATTATATAAAAATTTCCCCGCAGACGCAAAATCATAATATAATGTAAATTCCTCTTCTTGAAACTGATACAAACCATCCCATCCATAATTGGTTTTATAATTTGATCTCTGAAACCCAATTCTTGAACTCAAATGAGTACTCGGGGACCAATTCATGAGCATCTTAAACGTCTCATCAGAAAAATGATTGGACACGACTGAGCCGGTTGAATCATTTTCCTGATTTACATCTGCAATAACTGATTGCATGCTTTCCCTGAATTTGTCATCTATATGCTCTTGAAAATCGAGAAATTTTTTCTGAGATGCAAAATTGGAATATTTGCTTTGATAGTATTGCATTTCAACCTGAATTCCTTCAGAAAACCGTCCTTCCCATCTCGTGGATAGTAGCCAATTATCCCATTGCAGCTCATCTCGATCTATAAATATGTAGGGCGATTTATCCTGATCACTGCTTGATACCAATTGTCGCTTCCACTTGTCTTCAATATTAAATTTATCTTTTGTTTTCAGAAGCATGGCTTCTAGAGAGTGATTCTTTATGGGTGCATATTCCAACTTTAAGGTATGATCATAATAATCGTAGGGAAAATCAAAATAGGTTATAGTATTCGGCAACTTTAAAAAACTTGTTTTTCCTGAATAAACCCAGCCAAATTGAGCAAATTGACCTCCACTGGTTATGTCTACACCAATAATGTTTAAATTGATACGATGGGGAAAATTTTTCTGTGGCTTTTTGGATTGCATGGCAAGCACAGAGCTCAACCGGTCACCGTACTGTGCCGAATACCCCCCCAATGAAAAATAAACATCCTCGATATAATCAACATTGAACATAGAGGAAAGACCAAAAACATGGAATGGATAATAGACAATTGCTCCATCCAACAATACCAGATTTTGATCCGGATTGCCTCCTCTGACATGGAACTGTAAAGAAGCCTCATTTGTAAAAGAAACGCCGGGAACATGTTGAATAGATCGAAATACATCCGGAGAACCGATTGCAGGAACTTTTTTTATATCCCTCGATTTTATCCGTCGAGCCGAAGGATCCAGAGCAAAACTTGCAGATTCTCTATCAAGACGATCACCATAAATCGAAACCTCTTGCATACCTAAAATCGCGGGTTCCATTTCAATGACCCATACCTGAGAGATGTCGTTTGACGATACCTGTTTTTTTTGGGTCTTGTATCCCATAAAGGAAACCTGCAACGTATCAACCGATGTCAATTCACATTTCAGAAAAAATTCAGCTTTTTCATTTGTTGTGGTACCAATTTTTTTGTGCAACAATTCAACATTGGCCCCACTTAATCCCTCACCGGTTTCTTTGTCTATGATCCTCCCGGATATGTGTATTGTTTCGCTATCAGCATAAAGCGAATCATTTAATAGAATACAACTAATTAGAAAGCACAATAAAACACACCACCGATCTTTAATCAACATTGACTATACTCCAAAGATAAATTAATTTGGCACCCAATTGATATTGATTTTTAAATATATAAAGAGACTATCTGCACTAATACTGCTAAAGGCACCCAAAGCTCCCTTCATTTTCACTCTGGTTGTATCAAAAGAGAAAGGGTAAAATTCCATGCGGTCATCTTGTTCTTTTGTAAAATCCAAAAAATGATAATCAGAATTATTTCTAAGATTATAAGGTAAAAAGACAAATGAAGAATCCCTGGCGAAAACATACAATGTGGCCGGGACCAAGATTTCTTTTTTAACCGTCTCGCGGTACGAAAAATGAGGGATGATATCAGGAAAATACATCTGATTGCGATAGGTACTATGGAAAGAGCCCCACACATCGTCGCTATTCATTTTTACGGTTACGGTATAATATTTAGCTCGCGCACTTGGTGTCCATAGAACCAAAGGCAATGATGAGGTATCCGCCGGGATACGGCTCAGGTCCAGTTGAATCGTATCTCCTTCACATGGGCTTGTAATCGAAAAAGGTCCCGGCACCAGAGTTTCACCATAAATAATCTGCTCACCATCACGTAAAACGTTTAGAGAATATTTTTCACCCGGTTCAACCACGAGCTCACCCGATGTGTCGAGGTATCTTCCATTCCCGGTATGTGTCATGGATATCAATTGATCGTTACTTTTGAGAATCACCCTTGCATCCTCTATCATTTCAGGCATCACTTCGGGCAGAGATTTGCCAAGTATGAGCTGGTGTTCTTTAAATGTTGGGGCTAACGTGCAAAACAGATAATAATCTCCGATGGTATCAGGCTCTATGACAATAGGATCCAGGGAACAGGCCGCTAGTGATAGCAAAAGGAACAATAAGAATAATAGATTTTTTTTAAAAAGTATTAACATGACAATTCCTAATTATTTAACATAGTTTTTCATAGTAGCGCGACGCCAGCAATAATTTACAATTTTACCAATCATATACCAGGTAATGCATATCAATACAACTGACAGTATCATCAACATCAGCACCTTGAGGATATCCCAAATTGTAAGTTAACCCATCATAATCATCTGTTTCCAAGCATGCGCTGCTCGTGAAAAGATAAGCAGGTCCACTTAACGAGGCATCTTTTTGAAATCCCCACGCGCGTACCTTGATCGAAGAGGGTGATGTTGCATGACCAGATTGATAGTGCGAATTCCAATCGTGAGATGAAACTTTATCATTCAAGGTTCCATAGTAAGTATAAGCACAGCAAATTTGATTTGATCCAAGATTCCAAATTATTTTATGAAACCATCCGGTACTTGTTGTCTCTTGGGTAAATCGAAATTGAGTTCCACTTTGATTGGTATTCTCATAAAAGGTCGCCAAATTCCAACAAGTTGACCAGGCTGTTTTTTTTAAAGAATTATTCAAGCGGTTATTTAAAATAGCACCCTCTGCTTCGCTTAGTAATTCTATGGCACCATCTGAGCTTACCAAGATCTCCTTTCCGAAACCCTCCCCATCATTGAAAAAAGAAACGAAATATTTTGATTCTTCTCCTGGCGAGGTAGCTCCTAAAATCCGAATACCATCAAATCCAAACTGACCAGCTTTTTTTACAACCAGTTCGTTAATTTTTTCAGGTATACTATCTGGTACGGAGATAACTACGTTTTCCATTTCTGACTGAATTTGACTGTTTGAAGTGTTTTGGATTTTTTCATTGGGATCTGTTATTCCCTTAGAACAATTCGAAAGGTAAATGATCATTAGACCAATCGTAAGCATAAACATGCAGTTTTTCATAACATTTCTCCTTTTAGCTGTGGCGCCACACTACTATGCAGAACAACAACTCGCTCTTATCATATATACGAATGAAAGATGCAAATACCCTACCGGGAAGGCAATATTTTTTTAAATGATGGCGATTGAATGATG
>CAZMUU010000276.1:0-4653 GCA_964569215.1 uncultured Cytophagia bacterium | reverse complement strand
GAGGGTGGGGGGAATCGAACCCACGACCGACGGCTTAAAAGGCCGCTGCTCTACCAACTGAGCTACACCCTCATAAAGTTTGACAAAATAATGAAAATCATTAAAAGATGCAAGGGAAAAATCAGGCCCACCTCTTGTCGAAAATGTAACGTCTTTAACGCATGTCGATGTTGAGCTCACCGATACCGCTGGAGATAATCAAATAGAGCGAGTCCTCGCTTTCGGTATAATTTTTTGAATAAAAATATGTTCCCCGTTTGCGGAACCAATCCGGATAATCGATACTGGATAAAAACAAAAACTTGGATACTTTGAGCTTGATGCCGATATCGCTTGGCAGGACAAGATTCGTTTCACCCACATCCAGATCGATTCTTGCCATCGCCCGTTCGATACGCAGACCGGTAAAATCCACCACCAACTCTCCAACGCCACCATTAATATCAGCCTGCTCAAAGCGGGCATTGCCCAGTGTCTGCAGGGTCATCTCCCCCATGCGTACCGACACGTCGAACAATTCCATGCGGCTGCGATTGGGTTCGTCAAACCCAACCGTCACTTCACCGGCCCAGTTGTCGAGTTGAAAATTTCTGATATTAAGATCACCCAGCTCAAAATCAATTTCACCCGCCTTGACATCGGCGTAGAGATGCACTTTCTTGTCCCTGGGTAATCCCAGATAGACGCCGGCATAATCTCCGTCTGAATTGTTCTTGAAAAAGGAGATATTTTCTATATCCACCTCGATGCGGAGTTCACTACGCTCCTCATCGAATCGCACATTCGCCTCACACCGCTCTTTTGCATAGCTGACGCGAAAATAGCAGGCGGCTTTATAATCGCCTTTTCCTACCACAACGCTAGCGCCATCGATCTTGAGCCTGACTGTGATATCATCCCGATCGATATCGATCCGGTCCTCTAATACGACAAGGTCCTCAAAAGCCTGAGCCGGCGACCAAATTATCAGTAAAAGCGCAATAAAAGATAAAACGGATTTCATTTCAATTTCTCCATATTAAAAACGATAACTCTGTTCTATATACGGGAAATTGACAAAAAAGTTTACAAAAAAATCAGGACTAGAACGATTGATTGAGGCGAAAGGTAATGACAAAATCCACGCCGTCATAATCGGCTCTTTTTGCGAAATTAATCCGCCGGTCGTCGTCTTCGCCCGCAAGCGCAAACCCGATATTGTGGATTAATTACAAAGGTGATTTTTCAAGCTCGGCGAGCAATGCCTGCATGTCGCCGGGAATATCAGAATCGAAAGAAACCCATTGTTTCGTTATGGGGTGTTCGAACGCCAGGGTCCTGGCGTGAAGCATTTGACGTTTAAACGTTTTGAAAAGACGGACAAAAAAAACAGTGCGGTCATGGTTGAGTCCGCTGACCTGTTTTCCTTTTCCTCCGTAGGTCGAATCGCCAAAAACCGGATGTCCGATTGAACTCATATGCACGCGTATCTGATGCGTACGGCCGGTCTCCAGCTGCAGCTGAATAAAACTGGTCAGAACAAAGCGTTTGAGAACCGTATAATGGGTGACCGCCCTTTTCCCTTCCTGATGAATGGCCATGCGGGTTCGTTCCTTGTGGTGCCGGGCCAGTGGTGCCTCCACGGTTCCCTTATCCGTTTTGGGATTTCCCCAGACGACGGCACAATATTGGCGTTCCATTTTTCGCTTTGACAGCTGACGTGCCAGGCCGACATGGGTCACATTATCCTTGGCCACAACCAACAACCCGGTCGTATCCTTATCGAGGCGATGCACCAGCCCCGGACGCACGTCACCGCTAACGCTCGACAGGCGTTCGCAATGAGCAAGAAGAGCATTGACCAGTGTGCCGCTGTAATTGCCAAACGCCGGGTGCACAATCATACCGGCCGGTTTATTAACCACCAGCAGATGCTGATCTTCATAAACGATATCAAGAGGAATATCTTCGGGTTCCAGGGTTTGTTTGGGTGGTTCCGGAAAATGAATGCGTATTTCTTCTCCGGTCTTGACCAAATGGTTGGCCTTGACTACGTTTCCTCCAATCGATACGCGCTTGTCATCGAGAATTTTTTTCAGCCGTGAGCGGGTCACTGATGGCAGCTGTGCGGCAAGAACCTTGTCGATGCGTTCACCGGCCTTGTTCGGATCAACAGTAATGTATAATATTTGATTATTCATTCTTATGATTTCAATCGATTCAATCTTAACAACCAATCGGTTTCGCTTTGAACTAACTTTATTGGCTTGCTTAATCCGGAATCCGGGATAAAAATATAATTTTCAATTTCTATCCTCTTCCTAACAACCGAAAATTATTCGGATTATATATATTCTGCTATAAATGTTTTAATTTTCCGGCTGTCGCTCTGAGCCTCGACATCGGTGTCTTTGTAAACCACTTTATTCTGATCGACCACAAATGTCCAGCGCGCAAAGGTGTAGCTGCGCTCCAATACGACCTCGTTCCCGTCAATTTCTTTTACAAATACATCACCCTTGCGTTTTGGTACCCCAAACAGAGAGGCGATAACGCCGTTCACATCCGACAACAGGGTATAATTCAGATGATTGACTTTTTTAAAATTAAGACGATTTTAACCGATCCAGGCGCAAACGCTGCCGTTCATCGAAAAGATAACGGCAGGCAGCCCAGACCGCAACCATGGTGCCGAATCCGGTGCCGGCGGATATGAGAAACAAAATAAGGATTTGATATTTGACCGCCTCGACCGGCGGACTGCCGGCAAGGATTTGGCCTGTCATCATGCCCGGCAGGCTCACCAGCCCGGCGATGGCCATCGAGTTGATGATCGGGATCATACCGCTTCGTATACTGTGCCGGCGAATCGTCTCGACCGCCTCTTTCCAGGTATGTCCCATCATCAGGCGCCCTTCGATCACCGTGCGTTGTTCCCAGGCATTGGTGGTTAATCGATCCAGCCCCAGAGCGATGCCGTTCATTGTGTTGCCGAGCATCATTCCCAGCAAAGGAATAGCGTATTGCGGCTCGTACCAGGGTTTGTTTTCGATAATAAACAAAAGCGCAATTAGGGTCAGGCTAAAAGAGGAGACAAGCATCGACAGCGCTCCCAAGCCAAATCCCCAAAATCCGGAAAATCGCTTTGCCTGTCTTTGCATCACCTCCCGGGAAGCAGCGATGAGCATGATCAGGGAAATAAGGAGCAGCCAGCCAAAATGGATATTGGCAAAGATAAATTTGAGCACCAGGCCGACAGCCAACAGCTGCACAACCGTGCGTGCCGCCGCGATAATGATCTGTTTGAAAATACCAAGCTGTAAAAAGAGAGACAGAACTGCCATGGCGATGACAAAAACTGAGGCCAAAATGAGATCGATTTCAGTCAGATGAATAAATTTCATGTCAGGTTGTCTTTTGCCTATGTTTTTCAGGTAATATTTTTTGATCTTGAATCACAAATATGCGCGATGCGATATCTCTCAGCTGTTCGATGGTATGGCTGACCCATATAACAGGAATATGATGTTCTTTATGATAAGCGCTTACCAGGTCGATCACATTTATTGTATTTCCGGAATCGATATTGGCTGTGGGTTCATCCAGCAAAAGCGCACTCGGTTCTATACCCAGCACCCGTAAAAGCGCCAGGCGTTGTTTTTCTCCGCTGGACAACCGCCCGGTTTGCCAGTCGAGAACATCTCTGTCGAATCCGAGCTTGTTGAACCATTCTTCATTCACCTGCTCAAAATGCTGACCAACCCTGTCAAACCACCAGGTGCTCTCGGTTGGCAAAAAACCGACTTTTTTGCGCCATTCCGAAGGCGGATAATCAGCCTGTTCCTCTTTGTTTAAAAAGACCTTTCCACCATGTGGGTCAAGATCTGCAAGGGCGCGCAAAAAAAGCGTTTTGCCCGAACCGGATGCGCCCGCCAGACCGGCAATCTCTTCCCCAACTTGCAGGGAAACCGGCTCCAGGTTATAATATTCCAGTCGTTCAACTCTGAGTGTATTCATCGGATACGCATCCCTGGGAAATTCATGTTCGTCATGGTACTGTTTTGATGATAATGTTTTTAAATGGTATCAATCCACTTTGGCAATATAACTACCGCATCGGAATCGAATATCCTCAAAAGAGTCTGCCATAACCCGGGGTTCGATCAACGTATTGCGCAAGAGCGAGACCGACGCCGGCACCGCTGCCTTTTTACCGACGATGGTCAATCCGGAATATAAATGGTCGGGAAATTTTTCATTAGGACGTTCCACCGTACCATTGCCGAGTGAACAGCCGGCGCCGAACACCGTCCGCTTGTCTGCAATAACCTCGAACAGCGACGCATTTTTTTCGATTAAAGAGTCGTGCATAATCACGGAATCCACCACCGAAGCCCCTTTTTCAACACGTACACCGGGAGAAAGAATAGAGTTTATGACTTTTCCCTCTATATAGCAACCACAGGAAACCAGAGCATACCTGACTTTGGCAGAGCGGCTAATCTTGAGCGGTGGGCGGTCTCCGACCAATCCCTCTTCTTCCATATTCGTGCGCACCTTCCACGCGTTCAACTCCAGGCCGGAATCGGGCCTCAGCACATCCATATTGCTCTTCCAATAGGCCCTTAATGTACCGACATCAGCCCAATATCCGTCAAATAAATAGGCGTACAC
>CAZMUU010000275.1:0-4695 GCA_964569215.1 uncultured Cytophagia bacterium | reverse complement strand
TTCTATATCCCCTCTGATCATCCGCCGATGGAGACCTTTCCCCGCCGGCCCCGCTCCTGCAGCAGTCGCCTGAAAGCAGTGCACTTTGCAAAAACGCTCTTAACGCCCTGTATAGGAGTCGGCGATGGCGGTGTTACCCCTTTTGGCCATGGGGGTCCTGCTGAAATTCAACCGCGGGTTATCGAACGCAGCGACAGCTATAAGGTGTTGCAATACGAAGGCGGTCATAAACGTAAAATATTGTATGATCCGGTTTCGATTCAATATTTTTCATTCCCGTTAAAAGAACAGTCCGATCTGCAGGAACTGGTGTTGCCGGATATGAGCGATGATCTCAGATATCGCGATGTAAGGGAAGATGCAAAATTTTTCAAAAAGGAAGGATTTATCCCAACTGCATCGATCCAGGGATTCTTTTCAGGCATACATAATTCCTTCATGAGCATGGAGGATACGATGATCAACCTGTTGCTCGAGCCCGATTTCATACACGCGGTGACCAACAGGCTTGTCAGTATGAACATGGAGGCGGTGGAGCAGGTCATGGAGCGAGGTGTGGAAATTATTAATATCTGCGATGATCTGGGCAATCGCGACGGATTATTGATTTCACCTCAGCTGTTTGAGACTTTTTTTCTGCCCCATTATCGTACGTTGTGTTCAGCCGTACATGAAAAGGGGGGATGGGTACATTTTCACTCTCATGGCAATATTGAAGAGATGATGCCTCTGTTCCTCAATGCCGGGTTTGATATGATTAATCCTTTTGATTTGCAGGAGGTTCCACAGGTTCTTGACCTGATGAAAAAATATGGTGATCGCATTATTTTTGCCGGTGGTATAGATTCTTCATTTTTGTATTGGCATCCGGATCATCAATTTGAGCATTTAAACTATTGGCTGCCTCGTTATACAGAGGCATGCGAAAGAGGCTATGCGCTCATGACATCCAATTTGTCGGCTGACCTGGGGAAAGAAAAATTTGGTCAGACAATGAAGCTCATTTCAGACATGACCAACCGCTAATTCGAAAATTTTTCGGCCGAGATAAACCACCGACGCCGAGCTCCAGCCATGTAAGGGAACGACCGGATAGCGCTCTCTGGGTAGTTCCAGGCTGCCGTTGACACAATTATATTTTTCCCACAGTTTATTGGTCGATTTATACATATCGATTTGCAACTTTAAAAATTTTTGTGCAATACGGATTGCCTGTTGTGAATATCCGTAGGCGCTGAGAGCATCAAAAATTATCATATGCATTGGCGCCCATCCACTGGGATAGTCCCATTGTAAATATTCAAACTCGGGATGCGGACTGGGATATGTTTTATCGGTCTGGGATAATCCAAATGGATGTTCAAACCTGATCAGGTTTTCCAAGAGTCTTCGGGCCTGTTTTTTATCCGCTATTCCCGCCCATAACGTCCAATAGGCGGAAAGAGACCAATAGGGCAATTGCGTTCCCCGCTTGTAGTTGTATTCAAAGTAAAACCCCTTTTCCTCGTTCCAGCATAACTCATTCAGACGAGTGGATCGATCCCTGACTTCCTGATCCCAGAATCGAGAATCAGCTTTTAATCCGATTTCCCCGGCCATCCATTTTAGTGTTTTCGCATATCGTATCAGTGCGCAGTTGGTCATCAAGGGATTGCATTGCCGTACATCACCGTCAAAAATAGAGGTAAAATCCAAAACTTCTGCTTCAGCCGAGAGTTCTGGTCGTAATTGGGTTTGTTGTAACAGAGATTTTGGGATATCGGCGGAAGAGAGTTCCGGATCGCTCAGGTCTCGATTGGTAGCAAGACCGGTTTGAGTATGATGATGGTCTGCTTTCCAATAGTTGATAAACTCTTTTTTTAAAATGGGATAAGCGCGAAAGAGCATATCCCGTTCCTTGGTATGGCGATAATAATTTTCCACACTCACAGCATGTAGTGGTAACTGTGAACGCCCCAGATAAAAGGTTCTGTTACCGTTTAAGACCATTCCGTATCTTTCGATCATAAAGAGCTGATTGAGGATATGATACCGTACAATATCGGAGCGCTGATGGGCCAGCAAGCCGAGATTGACAAAATAAATATCCCAGCAGTACATTTCCGGAAATGCAGACTCGCTGCCGCCACCGGATATATATGGAAACGGCAGGTATAACAAGGTCGGGGGTTCGTTTGCCATTTCTTCATTTTTTTGATGCTCTTCATCTGCATACCAGATTTTATTTATCGATGAATCTAAAAGCTCATCTTCCTGTGATTTTTTTAAATCCGTATTCCACCACTTTTGAATGTCAGCGTCCAGCTCGGTCCAGTCCCTGTAGAATGTTTTCAACTCCTTGTCGTTTTGCTTCATGAGGTCCTCACATGATAAACCTGGCGGCAGATACAATAAAAAAAGCGGATAATTGATATCCGCTTTTTTATTCTCTAAATGGTTGAATGGTTTATTGCAGCTTGATGACTTTACGGGTAAATGTAAAATTCTCTGTTTTAAGGGTAATAAAATAGACACCGGATGATAACAGAATGCCGTTATCATTGCGCCCGTTCCAAAAGGTGGTATAATACCCGGAAGCTTGATGTTCTGATACCAGTGTCCGGACTCTGTGACCGAGTAAATTTGAGATTACAAGCTCGACGTAAGAATCTTTTTTTAACTGGTAATTGATATGCGTTTCCGGATTAAAGGGATTCGGATACGCAGGTGCCAGGGCATAATCTTCAGGAGATTGTTCATGATTATAATCGAGTCGGACGCGTATCGGACTCGTATAGTTCACCGCTCCATTTAGATCCGCATCTCCGAGACGATATTCGTATCCCGCATAGGGTTCGAGTCTCGTATCTCTAAAGGTATAAACTGAAACCTCTGAAGTTGTGCCCTTGCCAAGCAGTTCTTTATGCGTTCTATACGATGCGACGAGTTGCCACGCCTCTTCACCGATAGGCCGGCGTTCAACCAGAAAACCGATGTTGTTCACTTCAGAAAACGTTACCCATTTTAGCAGAATAAAGTCATTTTTGCCGTAAGCAATAAAGCTAAAAAGTTCAACGGGTAGAGATTGATCCGGATTTACCGACCCTTTTGTTGCAGGCCTTGGGCCTGCCCAAATAAAGCTGCCAGCGACCAGTCCGTTTCCCACAAGTTGAATGGAATAATTTGCGGGGGTCGTGTCGTCTTCGAACACTCTGATATCCGGCAAGTACCAACCATGTGCTGGACCGGCTGCTGCTTTGAATGACCCTTCGAAGCTGATGGAATGGATTAAAGCGCCGTTAAAATCCAGCGTAATCCCACCTGGGGCTCCATTTTGAATAACATCACCGGTAAAATCATAATACAAAACCACAAAACCTTGTGGTGTCACGTCGCCGCGACTAAATTCATCGAGTGTCTTTTGCCAATAGGGTTTGCCGTTAGCACCCTGATACAAACTCACAGAGAACTGTTTCAGTTCATCAACCGAATAGGCTGCAACCGTTACCACTTCGATAAATTCATTGGTATCCATACCGGTATTTTCATAATGAAACTCATTAATCCAGGTATTTAAAATTCCATACCCCAATACCGTCCCGCACAACAGGCTGAGCATAAAAACGATCGTAACATATGTTTTCATGTTTGCTCCTCCATTAATTTATGCGGTATATATTAATTCATCTATAAAATACAATTTTAATTTCAAATTTGCAACTAAAAAATGGGAAAATTTGGTCTAATAAACTATTTTTCCATATATTTAACTCTACTAATTCAAACGGTAAAACTGAAAAGTTGAGATGACAAGACACTGATTCAATTCGAAATCGAAATGGATAGCCGGTTGTGTTTACAATATTGTCGTACCTCTCTTACAATCGCAGCAACAATAATTACTTTGATACCTTGAGAATTTTCCTTACATTTGTCCAATCATAGACGATTTACCGGCTTACCTGACAGGAGAAAGACCATGAAAAAGAGAATGGTGTATTTACTAGTCCTTACGACCGTTGTTCTTTCTATGGCACAAGAGTATCGTCTGACTGCAGGGGCGGCAAAGGTGGACATCACACCGCCTCTGGGTATCTGGTTGTGTGGCTGGCTGGCCCGTGATCGTCCCAGTGTAGATATTGCTGATAATCTCTACGCCAAAGCGGTCGTGATAGATGACGGTAAAACAAAAATTGCCGTGGTTACCACCGATCTGTTAAAAACATATCCCGATGTCAATAAATATATGAAAGAAGAAATTTATCAACGCACCGGAATGGATGCCGACCACGTTTTGATTACCGCTTCTCACACCCACTTTTCTCCCTGTATCGGCCTGGATAGCGATAAACCCTATGTTAACGACTATACCAAAACGGTTATTGCCAAAATAGCAGGCCTGGTGGAACGCGCTGACCGCAACCGTCAACCGGTATGGATCGGATGCGCCGATGGCAAAGCTGCAGACCTGACCTTCAATCGACGGGTGGTGGGTGCGGATGGAACCATAGAGATGCACTGGCGGATGCCCGGTGATACGACCGGGATGACCTTCGGTCCTATCGATCCCGAGGTCGGGGTTATTCGTTTTGATAATCACAAAGGTGAGCTGATCGCTTCACTGATTAACTATAACACGCATCCGGTTTGCGGTATGAACGAAATGTATTCCATCTCTGCTGATTATCCCGCATATACCATGCAGCTGATTGAGCG
>CAZMUU010000274.1:2935-4743 GCA_964569215.1 uncultured Cytophagia bacterium | reverse complement strand
ACGAAAAAGGAACTCGCGAGGTATAAATTCTTAACCGACACGACATCCCCGGTCATCAGATCATGGAGGATCAGATCATAGCGCTTTGGGTGAGTGTTATCCGGTCCGGCACTGAAAAACGCCACCCGCCGGCTTGTATTTGCCCAAAAGCCCGGCGAAGCCGCCGCAAGCGCCGAACTGATTTGCCGCTCCTCGCGGCTTTCCATGTCCAAAAGCCAGAGCCGGTGTTCACCGCTGCGATCGGAGAGAAAAGAGATGTATCTGCCATCATGCGAATAGCAGGGCATGAAATCGGCGGTGGGATTGTCGACCAACCTCTCAGCCGTGCCGCCGTTGACGGCAATACGCCAGATATCGGCCCGGTCGCCGCCGCCGGCATCGTAAACGATCCATTTTGAATCCGGTGACCAGGAGGGCGAAAAGGCGTTTTTAACCAGAGTTCTTGCCGTCCCGTTGGGCAGCTCCCTGACCATCAAGGTACGGATGCCGCCATACAGGGTTTCCAGAACCATCTTTTTCCCATCCGGCGATACCGCCATATTTTCAGCGATGCCGGCATTATAAAAAAGAGGCGTGTAACGGTCAAAATCGAGTTCATCGGACAATGGCGTTTTGCATACATGCTCTCTGCTCTCGTTTTTGATAAAATAGAGCATTTTGCCGTCTGCAGAGACATCATAGTCCGAGACATCGAATCCATTGGTGACCGCTATTATTTCTTCGAGTCGCTTTTTCCGCCAGTTTATCCCGGCGCGATAGAGATCAAAAGAGCCGTTTTCATTGCTGAGAAAAAAAAGAATTTTGTCGCCATCGGCAAAGCGGGGCTGCCGGTACCAGCTACCATCCTCTGTAAGTTGAACCCTTTTGCCGGATTCCATTTCATACAGCCACAGATCGTATCGGCTGCCCTGCCCTCCCGTGGTCACAAGCCAGTTTTGGTCGGATGTCAAGTCGGCATAGCAAAAGCTTGATATGCTGTCCTCCAGCACAATTCGAACCGAGTCATTGACGAGATTTATGATATTCAGAGTACTCGGCTGCTTTGCCATAGATGAGGTACCTGAAGAATAAAGCAGCCGGCGTCCATCAGGAGACCAACTCAGACAAAAGCCAAAATAAGGCAATCGCTTCTGCAGAGTGCCGCTGCTGTCAAAAATATCAATAGCATAGGTACTATCAACCCGGGTCAGGGCGATCTCCGCCCCTGAAGGCGACCAGGAAACGCCCGAATCCGGGAATCGTCTATCCGTTAAAATCTTTTTAATTTTACCGCTTTTCAAATCCAATATCGCCATGTCCGTGCTGTCACCTTTACCGGGTTGCAGAGATTGATAACCTATTTTTTTATCGTCCGGTGAAAGCGCCATGGATTTTACAATATCTTCGCTGAGCAGCACCGGCGAAATTTTCACTTGCGGTCGATCAGTAACCGGAACAGGTTTAAGCGCGAAAACAAGTACCAGCAGCAACAGAATAGCCGACAAAGAGGCCCAGAATACATTCCTGCTGACAGAGAGGCGGGTTAGAGCACGACTCAGCTGTCCGACGTTTTGAAAGCGATTCTGAGGTTTTTTTTGCAGTGCTTTGGCCAAAGCGCGATTGAGGTTTCGTCTCGTGGGAGAGTGTCCGGAAAACTGCGGAGAATCATTCAAGATCGACTGCATAACTGCTGTGCGGTCTTTGCCGGCAAACGGCGGCTTGGCATACGCCAGCTCGTAAAGCAAAATACCGAGCGAAAAAATATCGCTGCGCTCATCGATCGCCTGGTTTTCGATCTGTTCCGGGGACATGTAGGAAACCGTTCCCAT
>CAZMUU010000274.1:341-2835 GCA_964569215.1 uncultured Cytophagia bacterium | reverse complement strand
CATCGATCGCCTGGTTTTCGATCTGTTCCGGGGACATGTAGGAAACCGTTCCCATTAACGAACCGACCGACGTCAGCAACAACACCGGCTTTTTTCGATCGCTCGTAAAAGCCATCTTTGCATCGGCACCGGATTTCACTTTCACCAACCCAAAATCCATGAGCTTGAGCGTACCGCTGTTATCGATCATGATATTTTCCGGCTTGATGTCGCGGTGGATGACGCCGATACCGTGTATAGCCTGCAAAGCGCTGCACAAGGACTGGGAAATCCGGGTCATCTCCGAAATAGAAAAACGACGTTTTTCCTGCATCGCCCGGCGCAGTGTTTTGCCGTCGATGTATTCCATGACGATATAGGGAATCGAATCGATGCTGCCGGCGTCGTAGATCAGACAAATATGGGGATGCACCAGCGTCGAGACTGCACGCGCTTCCTGCAAAAAGCGCTGCATGTTTTTTTCATCATGATAGAGATCAGAAGAGAGCACCTTGATCGCTACAGGACGCTGCAGCTGCTGATCCAAGGCTTTATAGACCACTGCCATGCCCCCGTGGCCCAGGACCTGCATATATTTATAACGCTGGAAAGAGGTTTTTGAGAAAATGTCCATTCGAGCCCCACCCCGAACACTTTATTATGCAAATATAGACATCCCTCGTCAAAAACACAACCGATAAATATATTAATTTAAAGCCTTCAGGCCTGTTAAGAGATGGAAAAATTGGACATCAAAAAGTTATTCAATACCTATTTCAGCACAAAGGTCACTTTCATGGTGACGCGGTATTCGGTTACCTTGCCATTCTCCACCAAAACCTTTTGTTCCTTGATCCAGGCGCCCTTGACGTTCTCCAGCGTCTTGTTGGCCCGTTCTATGCCGACCTCGACGGCATCATCAAAACTTTTCGTTGATGAGGATGTAATTTCAGTTACTCTTGCAACAGACATGATAAACCTCCGTAAATAATGTTCAATCAGGTAAACTCTCCAAACCGGTGCGGCAACGCCCGCAAATGTCCGGAAAGCAGGGATTGTAAAGTCGCCAGCGTTTGCTGATACTGCGGATAACAGGCCAGATTGACCTGTTCGAACGGATCGACCTGCAGATCATACATCTGATCGAAATCAAAGTAATTGGGAAAATCGACGTCCGCGACGTAGCGGATGCCCACTTCACCCCAGTCATGCGGATTGGCGCGCCCGTCCCAGCCGATGGTGCGCAAGCGACCGTTTTGGGTGTATTGCCGCCGTTCCTGTTCCATGGCATCCACCACCTCCTGCGGTGGACGGTTGGCGATGTATTTATAGCGATCCGTCACCACGGCACGGCTATAGACGCACTCGAGCAACAGCGATTCTCTCCAGGTCAGAGGCTGCCCTTCACGGGCGAGTATGGAGAGAAAACTGCGGCCATCCACCCAATCACCGGGTGCGGCAGCACCCGCCACTTCAAGCAGCAACGGCAGAATATCAATATTGGCACAGAGCGAATCGATTCGCCGGCCGGGTTTGATCGTTGCCGGCCAGCGCATCAGACAGGGCACGCGTGCGCCCTCATAACAGTTGTACTTGCCGCGGCTCTGATGATCGCTGATAAAAAGAACGAGTGTGTTTTCGGTTAAATTATGCTCATCGAGCTTTTTTAAAATGGCGCCGATACCATCGTCGATCCAGGTGGCCATGGCGTTGCGCTGATCGATGCCCTTTTCCTGCAAACGTTCATAAATCGTCGACCGCGGCGGCTGCACATCCGGAGGCGAATCGAGAAATCCGGCCGGCGTCGCCAGCGGATCGGCATTGCTGAATTCGCCATAGATGGCATCGTACTGGCTGTGCGGTACGGTCAATGCGGTGTAGAGGAAAAAGGGCTGCTCCCGGTTTTGATCGATAAAATTCAACGCCCCCTCGATGATCCATTCGAGATTGTGATGCTGCAGAGCTTTGGGCACACCAAGCGCCTCCTTGTTGCGCAGATAGATGCGCTCGGCAAAATCAAAACCGATTTCGTTCCTGAGATATTCTTCTCCCCGCTCATAATGCTCTCTGATCTTCCGCGCCACCTCCGGGCGGCGTGCATCAGCGTCTTCAGGAATGCCCTGCAAGCGACCGACCGGGTCACCCAGGTGCCACTTGCCCACCATACCGGTACGATATCCTGCTTTCCTGAGTTGCGGCACCAGATTGGGTTCATCAGGCCGCAGAGGCGTATCCCAGCGAATATTGGCCAGGGTGCCGGGCGGATGGTTTTGCAAGAAACCAGGACTCTTGCCGGCGTGGCGTCCGGTGAGCAGAGAATAACGGCTGGGGGTGCAGATGGCGGTGGTGACGTAAAAGCGGCTGAACAGCGCGCCGTCACGCGCCAGGGAGTCGATATGCGGCGTCAGCATGCGCGGATCGGCATAGTATCGCCAGGGCTCACGCCATTGCGTAAATCCCAGCTGATGCGCACCGGTGCGGCAGGGGTACTGTGTCGGGTCATACACATTTATCT
>CAZMUU010000274.1:0-331 GCA_964569215.1 uncultured Cytophagia bacterium | reverse complement strand
CATTTATCTCGTCAAAATCGAGGTCATCGAGAAAAATCAGAACGATGTTTGGTCTGGTTGATAACGGCTGAGCCGGGGCGGAACGATTGACGAGTTGAAAGGCGGGAAGCGCAACGGCGGACGTTTTCAAAAATGACCGTCGGCTAAAACGGTTTGCAGCCATACCATCTCCTCGGTTGGTATACATCACTCTCTTTTTTAGTTTACAAAAAAATAGGCACAAATAAAAGCCATGAATAAAAATATTTGCTGTTGGCAAATATCAAAGAAATATAAAAAGGAGGAATATAAAACCGGGAAATAAATAGCTGGCGATACCATAATAACCGGA
>CAZMUU010000273.1:426-4745 GCA_964569215.1 uncultured Cytophagia bacterium | reverse complement strand
TCCTGTTCTAAAAAGGCCGATACGCCCCGGCTTTTTATTTATGATAATAAAAACCTTGTGGAGAGCAAAGAAAGGTTGCAGGCGGGCGATCAGCGATTAAGAACCGCTCTCGATTCTCTGATACAGCGGGCTGATCTCGCCTTGCAGCAAGGTCCCTGGTCGGTCATGGACAAGCCTTTTATGCCGCCGAGCGGCGATAAACACGACTATATGAGCGTCGGTCCCTACTGGTGGCCCAATCCGGATACTGAAGACGGCCTGCCCTACATCCGCAAGGATGGTTTGGTCAACCCGGAAAGATACGAGTACGATTCACGGCCCATGGGAAAGATGAGAAACAGCGTCCGCACCCTGGCGCTCGCTTATTATTTTACCGAACATGAACCCTATGCGGCTCATGCGGCCAAACTGCTTCGAGTCTGGTTTCTCGATGAAGAGACGCATATGAATCCGAATCTGAATTATGGCCAGGCCATTCCCGGTCGTACAAAAGGACGGGGCATCGGCATTATCGATACGCATGGTTATGTTTCTATTTGTGAATCCATCGAACTATTGCAACGCTCCGAACACTGGACGAATAAAGACCTTGCCGCCATGCAGCAATGGTTCGATCAATACCTGCAATGGCTCCTGACCAGCGATCACGGCAAGTATGAAGCATCAAAGGAGAACAACCACGGCACATTTTACGATCTTTTAACCAGCCGTCTTGCATTTTTCGTTAATGACGAGGAGCTGGCCGAAGAAATCCTCAGCCGGGTTCCTGAAAAGCGCATTGCGGTTCAAATCGAACCGGACGGTCGCCAGCCGCACGAGCTTTCGCGTACTCGTTCTTTTGCCTACAGTTCCTGGAACCTGCTCGGCTTTTTTCGCCTCGCTCTGTTGGCCGAGCATGTCGGGCTTGATCTCTGGCATTTCAGCACCAAAGACGGCCGCAGCATACGCGGCGCCCTGGAGTTTTTGCTGCCCTATGCTCTGAGGGAAAAAGAGTGGCCCTATCGAATGATCCATGGTTGGGAAAATAACCTTGACAGGCTATATATTATGCTGCGAATTGCAGCGCAAAAATACGACGAACCTGAATATGCAGAGATGATCGAAAAGCTGTCCATTACCGCTGAAGAAATGTATCGCACCTATTTGCTTTATCCGGCAAAACAGTAAAAGCCTGCCGGAACAACCCGCAAATAAAACCGGCTCATGTCAATTGGGTTTATGCGGTTATGATTAAAACATACGCATCCCGACCGATAAGGATTCGAAAGAAAGCACCACCAAATCATGTTGTGTGCTACGCTTTCTACTCCCGGGAATAAAAACTGATCGATTGAATATATAAAATGGAATCTCTAATGAAAATCAGAATAGTTGCAATCTTTATTGCTGTTGGTTTACTTTTCGCAGAATTATCCATATCCCGCTCAATGTCAGAGTCAAAGCTTCCGCGTGTTTTTCTCTTTGATGCACAGGATCTTTCATTGAGCAAACGCCGATTGGCGGCCGGCGATAAAACCCTGCGGCCGGCGCTGGATTCGCTGCTCTGTCAGGCTGACCGGGCTATGCAGCAGGGTCCCTGGTCTGTGATGGACAAACCCTTTACGCCGCCCAGCGGCGACAAACACGACTATATGAGCGTCGGGCCCTACTGGTGGCCCAATCCCGATACCGAAGATGGCCTGCCCTACATCCGCAAGGATGGATTGACCAATCCGGAAAGAGACCTCTACGACCGCGTTCCGCTGGAAAAACTGAGATCGAGTGTAGAATCACTGGCGCTTGCTTATTACTTTACGGATCACGAACCCTATGCCACCCGCGCCGCCAAACTCATCCGGGTCTGGTTTATCGACGAAAACACGCGTATGAATCCGAACCTGAATTACGGGCAGGCCATCCCCGGTATTACCCCGGGACGCGGCATCGGAATTGTCGACACCTATCGCTTTGCGCCAATTTGCGATGCGATCAGACTGATAGAATCCTCCTCCTCCTGGACGACTGAAGATCACGCTGCGATGAAAAAGTGGTTTGACGACTACCTTCACTGGCTCCTGACCAGCGATCATGGTAAAGACGAAGCAGCGAAAAAGAACAACCACGGTACATTCTACGATATCCAGACCAGTCGTCTCGCCTTTTTTGTCGGCAGGGAGGAGGTTGCCGAAAAAATTCTCAGCCGGGTTCCGGAAAAACGCATTGCGGTTCAAATCGAACCGGACGGACGCCAGCCTCTGGAATTGACGCGTACTTCTGCCTTTGGTTACAGCTCCGGTAATCTGCGTGGCCTTTTTCGCCTGGCCATGCTGGCAGAGCATGTCGGACTCGATTTGTGGCATTTCCGCACGACGGATGGCCGCAGCATTCGTACGGCGCTGGAATTTTTACTTCCATTTGCGCTGCAAGAGAAGGAATGGCCGTACCAGATGATACAGGGCTGGAGAAACCATCTGGACAAGATATATTTCATGCTCAGAATCGCGGCGCAAAAATATCACTATCCGCCATATGAACGGATGATCGATCGTTTGCCTCGCGTCGATACCAAAAGCCATCGCATCACCCTGCTTTATCCGGAAAAAGAAATTTCAAACAGACAGGTGGGAACGAATCATTGAATGGGTTCGTCTTCCGGAATTAAAAAGAGTAAAATAAGGTTTAAAAACACTTTTGGATATTCATTGCAGGTTTTCTGCCTGCAAAAAGTGAACGTCATGCTATCGGTGGGAAAACAATTTTATGTTCGCCGGCCGATGTTGGTTTTTTTTGCTGTAGCATCGTTTTTTAATTGCAATAATGATGTAAATACCCGATTCATACCGCCACCAGTTGAATATTTAAGAACGAATAAAGTGAACTTTAACAATAAAAGTACAAAATGGAGGTTATATGAAGATTTTTTTAAGACTGATTGCATTGATTTGGATGCTTATTCTATCAAGCGGCTGTCAGCAGGGTGACAAGACCTCAGACAGTGTCCTGCACATCGATGTCGATATCGCGTCCATCGACAGTGCCAGGATCATCTCTTCCGCTGACCAATACCTGAAAGAAGAACCGGTCACCGTCACCGCATCGACCTGCGAGCGTAGTCTCGGCGGCAAACACGACTTTTATTCAGAGGGCGATTACTGGTGGCCCAATCCTGAAGATCCGGACGGCCCCTATATCCGCAAGGATGGCATGACCAATCCCGAGAATTTCAAGGACCACCGCCGCGCCATGCGCCGCATGAGCATTCATGTTGCCGCTCTGACAGCTGCTTTTAAACTCACAGGCGAACAAACATACGCCGATCACGCTGTTAAACACCTCAAGGCCTGGTTTGTCGATAAAGAGACCCTGATGAACCCGAACATGAACTATGCCCAGGCGATCAAGGGGATTTGTCCCGGCCGCGGCGTCGGACTTATCGATGGCATTCATTTTGTCGAACCGGCACGGGCGGTTATGGTTCTCGAGGAGCTGGACGGTATTTCCAAAGCAGACGCTGCAGCGGTCAGGTCCTGGTTTGATCAATTCGTCACCTGGATGACGACGCACGAATACGGTATCGATGAACGCGATCGCAAGAACAATCACGGCACCTGCTGGGTGATGCAGGTGGCGCAGTTTGCCGACCTGACCGGCAACGAAGAGCTGATGGACTATTGCCGCGACCGCTATAAAACCGTTATTCTGCCGAATCAGATGTCTCCGAATGGCAGCTTTCACATGGAGCTAAAGCGCACCAAGCCGTATGGCTATTCCCTGTTCAACATCGATGCGCACGCCATCGCCTGCCATATCCTTTCCACACCTGAGGACAATCTCTGGACCTATGAACTCGATGACGGCCGCGGCATCCGCAAGGGCATGGCGTATATATACCCCTATATCAAGGACAAATCAACATGGCCTCTGCAGCCGGATGTCATGTACTGGGACGAATGGCCGGTGCGCCACCCCTGTCTGCTCTTTGCCGGTTCAGCGCTGAATAAACCCGAATACATCGAGCTGTGGAAACAACTGGATCCCATGCCCGATAGCGAAGAGGGATTGCGCAACTTTCCGCTGCGGGAACCGCTGTTGTGGATGTGAGCCCGGGATACGACCGGGAGTACAATGCCTTTATGCATTCACCGCGTTTGCACTCCTTTGCATATGCGACGAGTTTTCAACGGGTTGTGGATATAGGTAATAATGTCGTTTGGTTGTTTGGTTTACATGATTTCGCTCCTTTGGAGCTTGGTTGTTTTCTTGCTGTTACCAGGGCGTTGCCCTGGGCTGCTATACGTCGCCCCGGTGGGGCTGGGATTGTTGCTGATTTGTGAATGGTT
>CAZMUU010000273.1:0-416 GCA_964569215.1 uncultured Cytophagia bacterium | reverse complement strand
TTCCGCTGCGGGAACCGTTGTTGTGGATGTGAGCGCAGGATACGACCAGGAGTACAATGCCTTTGTGCATTGTACTCCCGATCAGGGGTTGTATTAAACGGATTGATGATCCAGAAATATTTAAATCTGCGCAGGAATCAGAGTTCTCACTTTGTCAAGATAAATAGAAATTGCCGGGAACGCTGAGAAAAACAGAATCACGTAAAGACAAGAAACGAGATACAAAATATCATAAAATATTACCCATTAGCCAAAAAATGGGTGGTGCGGTTTTAATTGTAGCCTTAAATCTTCCGTATTGATAAGCGGTGTCATAATATACTTCACCCCCTTTCCGTAGAGTGTCTGCTTCTTGCCTTGACAAATGATATCTTTATCTATTCTACAGCAATCAATGTCCCATCAGCAGTCACAAG
>CAZMUU010000272.1:0-4746 GCA_964569215.1 uncultured Cytophagia bacterium | reverse complement strand
AACCGGTATAGATATAATCCTCTCCGTCCGCCCAGAACAATAGCGTGCTTTTTGGTTGAATAAAAGTATAAGGCGGTATTTTATATTTAAAGGAATCGGACAAATTATCGGTGAGAAAATAGTTGCCGATATTTATAGCAACATCACCATCATTATACAACTCAATCCAGTCGGAATACTCGAAAAAATCGACAGATCGAATTGTAGCTGCATTCAGAGCTTGAAATTCATTGATGCAAAGCTTTGACGTTTGTGAACTCGCCCCCGTTATAAACACCATCAGAAAGAGAATAATCAGATTCTTTTGCATTACCGTGCCTTTGTCTGTTTTGATTACCGCTGTTTAGGCGAAAAAGCTCCATATGTTTAATGTAAGATAGACATTTTTATCGATTTGGTAAAGGTCCCGGCCCTGAATCTGGCAATATAAATGCCGCCCGATACCGATTCACCCCGGTCATTCCGGCCGTCCCAATTCACGCGATGAAGGCCGGGGGTTTGCATCTGATTTACCAGCGTCTTTACACATTGGCCGCTAATGTTGTATATAGCAATCCTAACGGATACAGCACGGGGTAACTGGTACTGTATCGATGTCCTGGGATTGAAGGGATTGGGAAAATTGGGAAAGATATCAAATGCCTGGGGTGCGGATAACGCACTCTCATCTATCGAGGCTGGAAAGGTAACCTGTACATTCAGAGTATCGGAGGATGATAGATATTCACCCGCATGCAATCGTGCCTGCACAATAACCGAATAAACTCCCGGATCCGCAAAAGCATGAGATGCCGTACTGTCGACAGACCATGGAGAAACCGCACCGTCTCCCCAGATAAATCTCCATGACAGGGGTTGATCGATCCCCTGAACCGCGGGTGCTGCCCAGGTGGCCGTTTGATCCGTTAACAATTTTTCTTCACCCAGAGGGGATGATATGGATTGTATCAAAACAGACAGGGATGGGGTGCGGATGACCCGAACGGTATCATTCCGCAAACGCGCAAGAGCAACAATTTGATATTCGCCGGTACGCTCCCAGGCATGGGTAAATTCTCCGTTTGTCGACCAGGGACTGACAGACCCATCCCCCCATAAAAACCGGTACTCGTAGTTTTGATCAGTCGGCTCTGTCATCGTTTGAACCGAAAATGTACCCGGGAATCCCCTGAAAAACTCTATCTGCTCCGCCGCAAGTATAACGGATTGCACCGCTATTTCGATCGAATCGGAAAATGCAATTCGGGTTGTATCCTGTCTATCCCGGGCCATGCAAAATAGATTATACACCCCGGCGTTCTCCCAGCGATGTACGGCCTGAAGGGTTTCCGTCCATTCCATTTCCGTGGAATCGCCCCAGCAAAACTTGTATTCCAGCTTGTGTAGCGGCGCATCATGAGAAGGTTGAATGTGGTATAGATAATCATGCCGCACCATTGCGCTCAAACTACCCACTGGGGCCGGAAGTTTTGTTACCTCAATGTGCAACGAGTCAGCACTATTTACTACCCGTGTTATTTCGGAAACTCGCCTCGCTCTTGCAATCACGCTATAGTCACCGGGTTCAGACCAACTATTCGATGCCTTTCGCTCGGTTTTCCATGTTGACAATCGACCGTCTCCCCAGTCGAATTGGAACTCCAGATTTTCCGCTTCCAGAGGTGTCAGGGAAAGGTTGAATGCATAAGGCATGTTTTGCAGCAATACATTTGCGCCTTCGGGAGCATCAAGTTTGGCCGTTGTGGTGACCAGTGTCGGAGAAACGACGTTTTTGGTGGTATCACCGCTGCTTCGGGCGAATGCGCGAACATTGTGCTGTCCGGCTTGCTGAAAAACATGCAATGCAGTGGTGTCCGGGCTCCAGGGGCTAAAACTGCCATCTCCCCATTCAAAGCGGTACTCAATTTCCTCATTATAACTCGACCGGGTAGCACCCACTTTATACAAGTATAAAAGTCCGGCAAGCGGATGTAACGGTCCATTCGGCTTTGGCAAAGGAGACAGCACTTCAGCCGGCCTCACGGCAAGGGTCAAATAGCCGCATTGGGAAATATGCACCGGCACAAAATTTTCAATTCGATCCTGTATATCAAGGCCTTGCCACTGACCTTGAGCCGGTGAATAGAGAAGGGCAAACAGGTTCTTCGATGGATCTTCAGCGATGGCATCAAAATCCTCACGCCGAAAAGGAATGTGCACCGTTGCAGGCATATTAAACGACAGACCTCCGGGACTGATATAAAAAGTCTCCCCGAGTTGCACGATTGAATCCGGCAAAGCCGGAATTTTGTCGGTAATATTGATATCGAGAAAAATGCTGTCCTGCATGGCGCCGGGTGGTACCACCATTTTGATCTTGGTATTCCAATCCTTTAATTCGGCCCCACTTTTACCGACCCGCCTGCCGATTCTCGGGTAGATTCGGTTTTTTCCGGTCTGAAACGTAAATAGTGTATCGATATGGTTCTGATGCTGCGACAGATCAGAGGCTTCGATCCGGACGGCTATCTCTTCCTGCTGGACGAAATCAAACTTTTTGCGGTACATAAAAGAGTATGCTGAATCAATCTTATCAACTACAAGGTCTCCGCTGATCAGGATTTTGCCATTGGCGTAAATCAGGACATCGTTCAGGTAGAATTTGATCGAATTGTAATCAACGCCGGAAATCAGATCTTCGACGGTAAAATAGAGACGACAATTGGTCGGCACAAAAACGCCATCAGCAGTCGGGAAACAGTTTTTGAGTGTCGGCGGCGAAAGATCGACTCGATAAAAATGGGCGACCAGGGATTTGGGTCTATCCATAACCACGGTAATGCTGGAATCCGTTCCTGTATGACTTCCGGACCAATGATCGAAGAAATATCCATTCCGGCCTCTAGCCTGTACAGTAACGCTTTCACCTGTGATATAATTCTCTTTTTCCGGAGAGAGAAGGAAAATACCGGCTCCTTCCGGTTCCGAACGACACTGTAATTCCCAGGTGATCAACTCGAATTCGGCTGTAATTACTCTATCCCTATTCATAATGACCGTGGTTTGAGGCGAGTCTGTGGCATCAATATCACCCCTCCAGCCGGCAAAACGATAGGGATGTTGAGCAAAAGCTGAAAGACTCACATTGGAATCTTCAGCATAGGTATAGTTTCCCGAGGCGGGAGTTGTGTATCCGCCGTCCTGAGGGCGAACATCAAGCCGGAGCGAATAGGATACATAGGGTTCCAGAGAAACCGGTTGGGCGGAATCCGGATCTGCAGATGTCAATACCACCAGAAGCAAAGCATCTTCCTGTAGAGTGCGGTTGACGAGATAAACCTGCAAGGTATCGTCGGTGATCCAATCAGTATTAAAATTTCCGACATTTAAATACCAGTATCCGTCTTCATAACCGGCACCAATGGAATTGTGAGTTTGTACTTCACCCGGTCGTGAGATCATATTGGCAGTGAATTCGATAGCCCCCTGAGCAGGAACAGAGCCATTCGAATTGTAAATCCGGCCATAGACGGTATGCGGAGTTCCTGCCATCCCCTTGATAACCAATCCCCCCAAAACACAAGCCATGAAAATTAAAGGCCTTTTCATTCAGTTCTCCCAGTCATAGACCTTATTTGGTCAGGATCATCTTTTTTGTCTCTCTAAACGTTTCGGCAATCATCGAACAAAAGTATATACCTGAGCTTACCTGCCTGCCGGATATGTCACGTCCATCCCAGCGTATTCGATGATGCCCTGCTGATTTTTCCTCATCCACCAGCACCCTGACCAATCTCCCAAGAGTGTCATAGATATAAAGGGTTACATGCACATCACGTGGCAGTGTGTATTCAATATCCGTGACCGGGTTAAATGGATTGGGATAGTTGGGGAAAATGGCAAACGATTTCACCACAGACCGGTTATCGGCAACGGATGCAGCAATTTTACCGACAGAATCCATTCCCTCGTTGCTCAACGTAACGCTAGTTTTACATAAAAATTCATTTTCAGTGTAAAACTCTACAATCAAAATCTCGCCTGCCTCCCACCCGGAATTAAAGTGCGCCACCTGTATCCACCAATAAGGCAAATCCAAACCGCAACCAAAGCTGCTCTGGGTTAAAATTTCCTGTGGCCGCGTTTCCATATAAGCTTTAAACATCACCATATTGCCATTCGGATTTTTAAACTCCAGGGTTCCGACGACGAGATGCGGAACATGCCGTTGAGGATCCTGAGTGTTTTCTTTATTCGTTAAAATCTTTCTCAGAGATTTTGAGTCAAAAATCGTATAGGGCCAGTAACTCTCTTCATTGACATTAACATAATAGGGCATACCGGGAAACACGCCAAAGTTATTAATGGGTAGCGTTTTGGGGTGTCCGACAAAGCCCTGTTCCCGGGCCACCCATTGATAGAGCACAGTGGAATGGGGAACATCCAATAGAATCTCTTCAGCGGATTGCAAGTCCGAGCGAATGAATGGCAGAGCGAAATGATTAATATTGGTTATTTCCTTTGTCCACAACAGAAAAGTGGTATCCATAATCGAGCCTGCCAGGGTCCAAACGGTGTCTTTATCCTCATTCACGATATAGGGATATCCCGGCGCTATAGAAAAATTATTTATCGGTAATCCTTTGGGGTGACCTACCGTTCCCTGTCCGTTCACATCCCACTTGTATATGACACTGCAAAAGGGAATAGCCTGAGCCAGCTCTTCGGCCGTGCGTATCGGATTCCGTGTATAACGCGTATCCAGAG
>CAZMUU010000271.1:0-4753 GCA_964569215.1 uncultured Cytophagia bacterium | reverse complement strand
CCCCGATACCGATAATAAATGTTTTCAAGTTCGAGATGAAGGGACATAATTTTGCTCTGTTATCTCGTGCCGTTTACACTGTTCATCAAAGGTTCATATTCCGGCTTTCGCTTTCGAAAGAACATACTCTGTTTAAATCCGATCTCGGCCAACATTTTTCCGGCGCGATCAAAATCTGCGCCCACATCGTTGGGATGATGGGCGTCGCTTCCCGGCACCACCGGAATACCCAGTCGTTGTGCCCGGGATAATATAGAGACCCCCGGAAAGATCACTCCCACGCCTTTACGAAGCCCGGATGTGTTCATATCCAAAGCGCATCCTGATCTCTGTACTTTTTCAAGTACGGCGATCAGCAGAGGCTCCAGGTCGAAAGAGGGCGTATAGCCGTAACGATTGATCAAATCAAGATGACCGATAATATCATAGCAACCGCTTTCGACCGCTTCTCCGACCAGGCGGTAATAGGATTGAAAGCTGGTGTCAACGCCCCGCCTGACAAATTCATCCCTGTATACCGGATTGCTGAAATCCCAGTCATCGATAAAATGCACCGAACCGATGACAAAGTCAAACGGATATTGTCCGATAAAATCAACAATATAATCCTGAAATGGCGGCAAATAGTCCGCTTCCAGGCCAAATAGAACTTCAATGTCATCCTTATACTGCTGTTGCGCCTCCCGAACATCCCGAATATAAACATCAAAATCTTCAATCGGCATCCTGCCGGTGGGGTCATCGAGGCCGGGAAGAGGAATATGCTCGCTGAATCCGATTCGCTTTAACCCCTTGCCGATTGCACTCTCTACATACTCTTTTATCTCTCCCGCGCCGTGGCGGCTGAGATAACAATGCACGTGATAATCTCCGGAAATGTTCACCACCGTATCACTCGAAGCGCTTTTGTAAAGACTCAAGCTCTTTCTCCATTCTGTTCAGTTTTTGTAAATCTGTTTGAGATTGTTCTGCCGCCATTTTGAGAGCCCATTGTCCCATCTGCAGATAAAACGTTCGCAGCTCCGGACATTGTTTCGAGAGTGCTGCCAGATGTTTCCCGAGAATGGAAACATCGCCCCGCACAAAGGGGCCGGTCAGGGCGCCGGTTGTCCCTTGCCGGCGGATATTTTCGAGCGATGTCGATATCAACGGATATAGCATGTCAGCCGGTTTTGCTTTATCGCCGGTCATCCGCTCCATGAGCCGAAAAGCCATGTCCTCGAGCACGACAAAAAAATTGGAGGCAATGACACAGGCGAGATGGTATAAAGGCTTGTCTTCCCGTGACAGCATCACGACACGACCGAGCGGAGAAAAAATGGAGGCCAAAACATCCAGCGCCGTTGCATCTCCCTCAAGCGTATAAAAAATATTATAGAGACGCTGCCACTGATCAAAATCACTCAGGCTTTGCACCGGATGAACCGAGGCAATGGCAATACTCTTTCCCCTCAGAGAGGCAAGAAGGTCGGCGCTGTGCGCTCCGGAACAATGGGCGACAATTAAAGAGCCGGAACGGCGCAACCCCGCCTGCAGGCGAGTGGCCACGTTTTGAATGTCATCATCGGGAACGGTTAAAAACCAGACAGAAACCCGCTCGGGCAATGGATCGATCTCGTTTAACACCCGGCAACCCCGGATTGGCGGCAAGCGCTTACGTCTCTCTTTCGATTCATCATAAACAGCAGAGACCTTCCACCCGGCTCTGGACAGGGCCGAAGCCAGAGCGGATCCCACCCGACCCAGTCCGATAATCCCGATTTGTATATCCATTTATTGCTTCCCGACCACCAATGAAGCATATCCGACAATATAACCGCTCTGCACTCCGGTGACATCGGCCGATGTGGTCTGATCGATGAGTTGAACATCATCGGCGCCGAGTTGCTTTGAGGCGAACAATAAAATAGCCACCGGTCCTGCACCGCATGCCTGATAGATGTTTTTATTGGCTCCCTTTATAAATTCTTCAGGTTCTAATGACAATATACTGTTCACGGTGGCTTTATCCTGACGTTTGCACTCCTCATAGGAATCGCCGTGATATAGATCGGTACTGGCGAGTAAAAGCGTATTATCCTGATCGACGGTGCCGGCAATCGTATCACCGATTTGCCGGCAATTCTCCAGGCTATAATCCTGAATAATCATGGGGACAATCCGAAAATCCGCTTTCAGCACCCGTTGCAAAAACGGCAATTGTACTTCCAGTGAATGTTCCGGACGCTGACCGGCGGTATCATGCCCTCTCAGCGAAAAAGAGAGGGCCGGACTTGCCTGTACCAGGCGCTCACTGAGCTCCTTATCGACAGGAACGAGTCCAAAGGGCGTTTCGTAATAATCACCGGAATAGAGAGAGGCTCCGCTGATAAACTCTGAATGGCTCGGTGCCAGTAAAATGATCGTTTTAAAATTCTGCTCTTTTAATTGCGCAAAGGCAGCGGCAGCGGTTTGACCGGAATAATCATATCCTGCATGCGGAACAATTACACCATAAATTTTCTCTCCTGTATACTCTTTACAAGCCTGATGTAAAAATCCGTCGATTTTAGACTCGAGCGCCCGGGCGTCTGCCGGATAAAACTGACCCGCCCAGGTCGGTTTTCGAACAGTCGACATAAACCTCCTTTTCATAATACGATACTTTTTAACGCTTTGCCGCAATCCAGAGACAACTTCCACCTGTGCTTTTTTAAGTTATTGAGAATATCGCAAACATTCAAAGCCTTTTTTCTTGCTTTTTTAGTCATTTTTTGTAATTTGAGCTTTACCGAGACGGCAGAGAGAGTTTGTGTTTCTGCATAACGCAATCATTAAGAATTGGTTAATCGCTCATTATCGATTCCGGATCCATCATGCCGGCAAAATCAAAAACAAACAGTCGCAGAGCAAAACGGTGTTATCGCTGCGGTAAATTAATCGATGCGGGAAAAGAACGGTTTTTCCTGAAACGGCCGTTCTGCAGCGAGAGTTGCATGATAAAAGAATCGGTTCATGATTTTAGACTCAAAGTGCCCCTTAAATGGCCACCTTTTTTCGGCTCTCGTAAAAATCACTGGATTTCTATTGCGGATCTGCTGCACGTTTTGGAATTTATCGTCATCATTATACTGGCAGTATATGTTGTAAAGCTGTCTCTATCCGTAAAATCACTTCAACAGCCGCCCCCCGTCATCACCACAGAGAGTACACCGACAACCCTGGCCGACAGTGTTTTTTACACCAGTCCTCTTGACGCCATGGTTTTAAGCAATCACATCGACCTCGAGGGGGAGGCGGGTGATCATCTGATTATAAGCCTGACGGTTAACGACGATTTGACCGCCGTAACCATACCGGAAAAGGGCACATTCACGTTTAAGAATATAAAACTCGAATATGGGAAAAACGTTCTGGTGATCCGCGCCCTCGATCCTGCCGGTAAAACCGTGGTTCTGGAAAGGCTGGAAACTCAATTCGGCTCCCCGCGTCTCGATTATCTGGCCAGAGATTTTACCCGTGGTTCCAGGTCAAAAGCAAAAATCGCCCTTACGTTTGATGGCGGCGCCGGCAATCACGCCACCGGGCCCATTCTCGACCATTTGCTGGAAAAAAAGATGTTTTGTACCATGTTTCTTACCGGTAGATTTATACAGCGGTATCCGGACCTGGTTGAACGCATGATTCAGGATGGCCATGAAGTAGCCAATCATACCTGGAGTCATCCGCATTTGACCACGTTCTATGAAAACAGGAAACACACCACTCACCCGGGTGTTTCTCGTCAGAAATTACAGAAAGAGTTGAATAAAACAGCAACCCTGTATTACAATCAAACCGGCCATAAAATGAGTCCATTCTGGCGGGCGCCCTTTGGTGAGCACAACCTGCAAGTCCGTCGCTGGGCCGCGGAAATCGGCTATACACAGGTAGGCTGGACACTCGGTCACGGGGAATCACTCGATACCATGGACTGGGTGGCCGATACCACCGTCTCCTATTACCGTACGGCAGAAGAAATCCTGCAAAATATCCTGGAATTTGAAAACAAAGATCCGAACGGACTGAATGGCGGTATCATCCTGATGCATCTCGATACACAGCGAAACGGCGACCATGCCTATGAGATTCTGCCTGCATTGATCGATACCCTCCGTCATAAAGGATACGAATTTACCACAATATCAAAACTGTTCAACCGATAAAATGTCTGATAAAAACACAACCAATCTGATTCAGCTCATCAAGGCGAGACAAAGCGTACGACGGTTCAAAGCCGAAAGCGTAGATCGTGACCTTATCGTTCAGTGTGTCGAAGCAGCTCGGCTTGCACCTTCAGCTGAAAACGCCCAGCCATGGCGATTTATCGTTATCGATGATGAGGAGCAAAAAAACCGGCTGGCTCAAAAGGCGTTTAGCGGCATCTATCGCCCCACACGCTGGGCTGCAAAAGCTCCGGTCCTCGTGATTCTGTGTGCCGAACTCGATTTTCTGGCAAACCGCCTGGGCAAACAGATAACCGGTATTCAGTATTATCTCATCGACTGCGGTATTGCCGGGGAGCATTTCATCCTGCAGGCGCAGGAACTGGGACTGGGAACATGCTGGATCGGATGGTTCAGTCAGAAAGGGGTTAAACAAGCCCTGGATATCCCCGCTGCATGGCGCATTGTTTCCCTTATCGCGCTTGGCTATGATGCCGGCAGCGAAACCAAAAGAAAAAACCGATACAATGTGGAAAAATTATGTTATTTTAATACCGTCAAAACTATAA
>CAZMUU010000270.1:0-4776 GCA_964569215.1 uncultured Cytophagia bacterium | reverse complement strand
GATTAATGGATTAATATCCAGTTCTGCAATAGAGGAGAAATCCAGAGCAAGCTGTGATAATCGGCGCATACAATCTATAATCGCATCGATATCACTTCGGTCCCGGCCGCGGGCTCCTGATAAGAGAGGATATGATTTTGTTTTTTTGATCATATTATTCATATCATCTCTGGAGAGAGGAATAACGCCGAATTCGACATCTTTATAGATTTCGACATAAATACCACCCAATCCAAACATCAAAACCGGTCCAAACGCCTGGTCTCGTTTGAGTCCCAAAATGACTTCGGTACCGCCGGCTGCCATTCTTTGTACATATAGACCCTCAATATCTGCTTCCGGTCGTTGTTTTTCAACGCTGTTGACAATAGTCTGGTAAGCGGCCTTGACCTCTTCAGCATTCTTCAGGTTCAGTTGTACTCCGCCGACATCAAATTTGTGAGCAATGTCTGCGGATACAATCTTTAAAACAACCGGATAGCCGATCTTGTCGGCAATCGAAACCGCCTGATCGCCGCTTTTCGCCAGCTCACCGTCGAGTACCGGCAGACCATAAGCCTTGAGAATCTGATTCGCTACATCTTCGGTAAGGAAATCTTTATGAACTGACTCTATAATCTTTAAAGCGCTTTCACGGTCACAGTCGGAACAGGTCGGGGATGTTTCTTTTTTCTCTCGCAAGGACTGTTGAAAAGCGAATGCACGTGAGAAAGATGTGCACATGGATTCCGGCAGAATATAGTGCGGAATGTTATGTCGTTGTAAAATATCAATTCCTGAAGCGACATCGGTCTCACCCATAAACGACGTATAAACCGGTTTTTCATGCCTGGCCGTAATTTCACACACCTTGCTGGCAATAGAGTCGATATCGGTCATAGACTGAGGGGTTAAAATCACCAGCGCACCATCGACCTCCTCGTCCTCGAGAGCAGCTGAAAGTGCGGCATCATACCGGTCTGCTCTTGCATCGCCGATAACGTCGACCGGATTTTTTATGTTTGCGGTTTTGGGAAGATGTTTTTTAAATCTTGCCGTGGTGGATTCGGAAAATTGCGCCAGCTGCAGGTTCTGTTGAATCGCTGCGTCCGTTGCCAAAACCCCCGGACCGCCGGCGTTGGTAATGACAGCAACGCGATTGCCTTTTGGCAGGGGTTGGTAAGCCATGGCAATAGCGATATTAAACATCTCTTCGATATTTTGACAGCGTATTATGCCTGCCTGGGCAAAGGCGGCGTCGCAGATTTCATCGCTGCCCGCCAGTGACCCGGTATGAGAGGCCGCCGCAGCAGCGCCCTCGGTGGTTCGGCCGGACTTGAGGATGAGAATGGGCTTGCCGGTTTCTGCTATGATAGTCGACGCCGTATCCAAAAGCGCTCTGCCGTCACTGATTTCCTCCAGATAAAGCAGAATAACTTTGGTTACGGGGTCATCTTTAAGATAATGCAATAAATCGATTTCACTGACATCAGCCTTATTGCCGAAACTGACGAATTTAGAAAAGCCAATATGTTTTGCCAGAGCGTAATCGAGAACAGCTGTACACAAAGCGCCGCTCTGAGATAAAAAGCCTATGTTACCGCGCTCCGGCATTTTGCGGGCAAAGGATGCATTCAGATGTATAGCCGGATCGGTATTGATAACGCCGAGACAGTTGGGACCAATAAATGAGATGCCGTATTTATCAGCAATCTCCAGAATTTCTTTCTCGCGCTCAATGCCGGCCCCACCCACTTCACGGAACCCGGCTGAAATAATGATGACGGATTTTACCCCTTTTTCACCACACTGTTGCATGGCCATGTGAGCCACAGAACTGGGAAATACAATGACCGCCATGTCGACCGGATCCGGGATGTCGAGAATATATTTATATGACTTGACAGCGGCAATTGAGTTTGCCCCCGGGCTTACCGGATAAACAATACCCTGATAATTATCCTTGAGAATATTCATAAAGATATCATGCGGTACGGTACCCACGGTTCGGTTGGTTCCAACAACAGCAATGGATTCGGGATAGAAAATAGTATGAAGATTATCATGGATCGGTTTTCCGGAATCTGACATTCTTCCTCCTAAACATGATGTATTAAACACTTATAAGAGAGGCTTTACATGAATCGGAAAAGCGTTATCAATCATTCACAATCAGAATGTTCCCAAAGCGAACAATGGTAATAAACGCTTGCACCCAAGCTCTAATTGAGCTGTTCTTCAATAAAATCGACCGCACCGGATACAGTTTGCACCTCCAAAGCCCGATCTTCCTCCATCTCAATACCAAACTCCTCCTCAAACGCGGCCACCAGTTGAATGCTCTGCATGGAATCAGCACCAAGATCGAAAATAAAATTGGCATTGTCGTCGATTTCATCCTTATTAACCCCCAACACCTGACCGATGACTTTCTTAACCCCTTGATTGATCTCCTGTTTATCCATGTCTCCTCCAAAGTTGGTCAAATTTAGACGTTTTTGCAATATATAGATTTTTTGCAAATAATCAATATAAAAATCCACAAAGTTTGTTAAATGTTCTAACTTTTTAAAATAAAAAAAACTCGAGCCGGCTACCGATGCTTTAATCTGATGTCGATTGCTGCATTGCCAGTACTACCGCACCCAGCAATGCAGTATGATAGCCGAGCTCACTGAGCACCACCTTTGGAATCGGTACAATCTTTAAATTTTCCAGTAGAATGTTTTGAATATCCGCGATTAATTTATAACCCCCACCGACACTGACGCCTCCACCCAGGGCGATGACATCGGGTAAATAGATCGTTGCAATATTCCGCACCCCCTGCCCAAGATTATAGGATACCTCCTCCCAATATTCCTCATCGAGGTTTTCTGCAGCTTGTGCGTAAACGCGGCGAATACCATTTCCGGAGACCAGTCCTTCCAGACAATTTGTTGCGCCACATTCACACGAAATTCGTTCCGGAAAACGGCAACGGTAAGTGATGCATTGGTGGCCGACTTCAGGATGGGCGCCGCCCATTCCGCGATAAAGGGCTCCATCCATGACATACCCCCCTCCAATCCCTGTCGATACCGTCATGTAGAACAGTTTTTCGGCTTTTGTGCGGCCAAAACGATATTCAGCCAGAGCTGCTACATTGGTATCAACATCGACAAAAAAGGGGCGTTGCCATTCCTGCTCCATGATCTGTTTCAACGGTACATTACGCCATTGCGGTTGATGCAATGGCGAAACAACGCCGGTTTTCCAATCCAGCGGTCCGCCGATAGCGGCACCTATCGCTATGATATCCTCATCGTGCCGGACCTCTGCGATCATGCGGTTGAGCAAATCAATCCCTTCATGCAGGTCGGCCGGGGTTTCTTCACGCGTTTCACGTATCAATTCACACGTTTCGTCGGCAGCAGCGACCATAAATTTTGTTCCACCGATATCCAATCCGATGGAAAATGACATCTGAATACTCCTCTAACGCTTGTCCCAATCTAATTGTACATATCATCGAATTGACTGAAAAAGTCGTTGATCTTATCTTCCTCTTTCGGGGTTTTCCGGCCGATTTCCCCGGAAATCATAAAAACAATAAAGCTCACCAATAGCTCCATACCGGTATAAAGGGCAAAGGATGAATCCAATCCGGTCAGTGGTGTCCAGCCATATTTAAAAAAGATAAAAGTCAAAAGACCGCAAGCCCAGGACCACAACGCGCCACGCCAGGTTGGTTTGCGAAAGATCATGCCGAGAAGCAAGGGTAAAGAAACCGGTCCCAGAATAGCAGCAAACCATTCCACCATGGCGTTGAATGCTCCTTGCAGATGAATCGTCAACAGGGCGGCGGCAATGGTTAGAGAGCCAAAAACAACCGTTGCGATCATGCCGACACGCAGCAGAATCCTGTCGTCGGCATTTTTATGAAATGTACGTTGATAGATATCCTTGGTAAAAACCGCAGAGAGAGCGCTGATATCACTATCGATCATGGACATGGTGGCGGCGAACATGGAAGCGATCAGGAGTCCAAGCAAGCCGGGCGAAACCTGCGGTAAAATTTTCTGCGCCACAAGCATATAGGTATGTTCGGGATTCTCTACATGGCCGATAAGCGAGTGAGCGGCCCACATGGGAATATAGACCGCGAGAGGATAAAAGAGAAAAAGGCCTGCTGAAAGCAAAGCGGCTTTTCGGGCTTTGCCCGGCTTGGCGATACTATAAAAGCGCTGTGCCAGCCCCCAGGTACCACCGTTGTAGCTTAAAATAATGACGAAAGAATAGACAAAAAGAAAGGTCGGACTGACGCGGGCGCTGAACAGTCCACGGTGATCTACAGGCATTTGATCGATCAGACCACTGAATCCTCCTACCTCGCTTAAAACCATGGGAACGAGAATCAGGGTAATTCCAAATTGAAGAATAAACTGAACAAAATCGGTCAACATGGTGGCCCATAATCCACCGAAAAAGAGATAAACAATGGTGATGATTCCGCAGGCAACAATGACCTCGTTCAGGGGCCAGCCGGTGGCGACATGGACGATGATGGCAAGCGAATAGAGCTTGACGCCTTCATCGATAAATTTGATACCGATACCGCTCCAGCCGAACACTTGTCGAACCGTATTGTTGTAGCGCTGTTCAAGATACTGCACCGGTGTCAGAATATCCATTCGGGACCAGCGCGGTGCCCACAAAAACGCTCCCATCAGCATGGCGATAAAAATCGGAGGGCCGAAAAATGTCCAGGCGCTGATGCCACTGCCATAAGCAAGGGTACCCAATCCGACAAAGGCA
>CAZMUU010000269.1:0-4808 GCA_964569215.1 uncultured Cytophagia bacterium | reverse complement strand
CAGCACCACCTGCCATGACAACCGCATGGGCATTTTTCATATTTTCTGAAATCCCATATCATTACGCTCTTTGTTAAGATTCAAAATGTGGTTCCAGCTTATCTTCCAAATGAGCCTTGGAAACAGCACCAATGATTTGTTCCACCACCTCTCCATCTTTAAAAATCATCAATGTCGGAATGCTACGTATACCGTATTTCATAGCAATTTCACGATTGTTATCCACATCCACTTTACCCACCTTGAGCTTATCATCATGCTCATCAGCCAGTTCTTCAACAATTGGTGCTATCATTTTACACGGGCCGCACCAGACAGCCCAAAAGTCAACCAGAACAACCAAATCGCTTTTCAGCACCTCATCATCAAAATTAGCGTCCGTCAACTCGATCTCTTTTGCCATTATAAATCCTCGTGGTTTTCATACATGTCCAAGTTATATATTATTCGATACTTTTTCAACAGAAAAGATTCAATAAAAAATCCCCTTTATATAATAAAACAGCATGATCAGCGATGCAGCCGTTTTGGCCAATATACCTACCATATTGCCGACAAAAACACCCCAGCCTGCTCGAAATGCGTGGTCACTCGTCTTGCCGGCAATAATTTCGCCCAAAATTGCTCCTATAAATGCGCCGAAAATCATTCCCCACGGAGGAAAGAAAAAAAGCCCCAAAAGCATACCGACAATAGAACCCAAGACCCCCAACCTGGAAGCACCATACTTTTTTGCCCCGGCTGCAGGGACGATGTAATCCAGAACGGTAACAAAGAGGGTGAGAAACGCTAAAATCCATAGTACCCTCGCAGAATAGGGTTCCCAATCTTTAACAATTGCCAGCAAGATCAGGGCAAGATAACTCAACGGAGGTCCGGGAATGACGGGAAGGATACAACCCAATAATCCAATGATGGAAATAATAAATCCCAGTATTATGACCAGGGTTTCCAACATTTTGGCTTCCTTTTGTACAACATTCATCTTTAATACATCTTGAGCGCAGGGGAAACGATAGTCAACCACAATGCTCCCTTACCGATCCGGCATCCAATCACCCTTTCAACAAGAGTGTTTTATTATAATCATTTTTATCCTTTCCTCAAAGGTCTTTTTCATCGAATAGGACATCTCGCCGGCGATATTTCAATTTCTTGCTTATTATAGTAATAAATTGTATATTAAATTTTGTTTTTAGCGCTGCTTGCGGATGAATAAACACCCTCGTTTACATCGAATTCTCCTAACGCGCGTGGAAAAAATCGTACAACCCCATTTTTCGTGGAATCTATTAATAAAGGTCAAGTCTATGTTTGAAGAACTTGAGGAAAAAATCACCTCCTTTAAAGAAAGAATCGCCAGTCTGAGGAGGTATCTTTGACATTGAGAAAAAAGAAAAAGAGATAGCAGAGCTGGAGAAGAAAACCCGGGTCTCGGGTTTTTGGGATAATAATGAGACCGCCCAAAAAACAATGAAAGAGATTAGCAATCGCAGAGAATGGATTGATAAATGGTCAGAACTGGCTGAGTCGCTGCAATCCCTCAAAGAGTTGACTATATTGGCTGCAGATGAAAACGACACAAAAATCGGTGCCGAGCTACTCGAAGAAGCCGAACTATTGGCAAAGAAACTGTCTGATCTGGAATTTCAAAAAATGCTCGGCAACCCGGAAGATAATACCAATGCCATTTTAACCATCCATCCGGGAGCCGGAGGAACCGAGTCCCAGGATTGGGCCCAGATGCTTATGCGAATGTACCTGAGATATATCGAAAGAAAGGGATTTAACCAGGAAACTCTGGATTTTCAGGCCGGAGATGAAGCAGGCATAAAAAGCGTAACCATTGAAGTGACAGGATCCTATGCGTATGGTTATCTCAAAGCCGAAGCCGGTGTTCACCGCCTTGTCAGAATCTCACCCTTTGATGCCAATAAAAGGCGGCATACATCATTCGCATCGATCTTTGTTTATCCCGAAGTCAATGAAAATATTGAAATCGATATTGAAGAAAAAGATCTGCGAATCGACACTTACCGGGCAAGCGGTGCCGGAGGTCAACATGTAAACAAAACCAGCTCTGCGGTACGAATCACACATAATCCCACGGGAATTGTGGTGCAGTGTCAGAATGAACGCTCGCAACACCGGAATCGGGAAGCGGCAATGAAAATCCTGATGTCAAAACTTTACCAGTTAAAACTGGAAGAAGAAGAGTCCAAACGCAACAAATTGGAAAACTCTAAAAAAGAAATCGCATGGGGTAGTCAGATTCGCTCCTACGTATTCCATCCTTATAATATGGTTAAAGATCACAGAACCAATGTCGAAACCAGCAATATAAACCGAGTTATGGATGGCGAACTGGACGAATTTATCCATGCATATCTCATTCAAAAGGCTGAAAAGAAATAAAAATCACAAATCATGAAACCTGCAGTTGCGGAAATTGATCTATCGGCGATAGAGCATAATATTAAACAAATCCAGATAAAAGTTGACCCTGCCGATGTAATGGCTGTCGTTAAAGCGAATGCATATGGACATGGAGCCGTTCAGGTTAGTAAAACCGCTATTGATGCCGGCGTTAAATATCTGGGTGTTGCACGGCTTCAGGAAGCAATAGACTTGCGCAAAAACGGCGTCCAGGTTCCCATACTCGTCTTCGGCGGCATTCAGGAAAACGAAAAAGAATATGTCGATCATCATCTGGATGCGACAGTATTTGATTCCTCTCATCTGAATCATATAGCTGCATTGGATAAAGCTATAGCTGTACATATCAAAATAGATACCGGTATGGGACGGCTCGGCGTACCCTGGAAAGAGGCCTTGCCGTTCATTAAACAGTGCAACGCCGCTACAAACATCATTATTAAAGGCCTCTATACCCATTTTGCCACCTCGGATGATGCGGATAAAAAGTATGCACATTTACAACTGGAACGCTTTAAGCACGTTTTGCAGCAATGCCGGGAGGCAGGCATTGAATTCCTCTATGTTCATGCAGCAAATAGCGGTGCAATTCTCGATTTGCCGGATACCTATTTCAATCTGGTTCGGCCGGGGATAACGATTTACGGACACTATCCTTCTGACGGGACCAGCGAATCCATCCCCTTAAAACCGGTAATGACTTTTAAGACGCGCGTTATTTACCTCAAAACCGTAGGAAAAGGAACCAGCATAAGTTATGGACGCGTCTATACCACCAAAAGAAAAACCCGAATTGCGACACTGGCGGTAGGATATGCTGATGGATACAACCGACTGTTAACGAACACCGGGAAAGTATTAATTAAGGATCGGGTCTTTCCGGTTGTCGGCAAAGTGTGTATGGATTATATAATGGTGGATCTCGGCCTCGACAACAGCGTTAATATCGGTGATGAAGCGATTTTATTCGGCAATCACGAATCGGTCAATGTTTTATCGATTTGCCAAAAACTAAACACCATACCCTATGAAGTGACCTGCTGGGTCTCGAACAGAGTTCCCAGAGTTTATAAAAAAAGAGGTGTTCGCTTATGAATGAAGAATTACAAGACTTGAATCAAGTGATGAAAGTGCGCCGGGAAAAACTGGAGCAATTAAGGAAAAGCGGTACAGACCCCTTTGCTTACCGGTTCGATCGAACGCATATGGCAAGCGATATCATCAACGATTATGAGAGCCTTGCCGATAAATCCGTGGCAATCGCCGGAAGAGTTATGGCGCTGCGGAGAATGGGCAAAGCCGCTTTTGCCCATATTATGGATATATCCGAACGAATCCAGATATACATTCGTAAAGACAAAGTCGGCGAAGAGAAATTTGAACTTTTCAAATTGATAGACATAGGCGATATTATCGGTATCGAAGGTACTGTGTTCAAAACCAGAACCGGAGAAATAACAGTATTGGTATCCGGGCTGGACCTTTTAACCAAAAACCTCCGCCCCCTGCCGGTGGCAAAAGAGGTTGAAAAGGAGGGTAAAACCATAACATTTGATGCCTTTTCCGATACTGAACAGCGATACCGCAAACGCTATGTTGACTTGATCACCAATCGCGATGTGATGAATGTATTTATCAAACGGTCTCAAATCGTTATGGCAATGCGCGACTTTTTGAACAACAAAGGATACCTTGAAGTTGAAACCCCCGTTTTGCAACCAATCTATGGAGGCGCCTCAGCCCGGCCCTTTGTTACCCATCATAATGCGCTGGACATTGAGCTCTATTTGCGAATCGCTGATGAACTTTACCTCAAACGGCTGATCGTCGGAGGTTATGAAGGCGTATATGAAATCAGCAAAGATTTTCGCAATGAAGGAATCGACCGGACGCATAACCCGGAATTTACCATGATGGAGCTTTATGTGGCCTATCAGGATTACAATTTTATGATGAATTTGTTTGAAGAAATGATCACTTTTATTGCCAGGCATGTTAACGGGACTCTGAAATTAACTTATCAGGGACACGATATTGATTTGACGCCACCCTGGGATCGCCTCTCCTTTTTTGATGTGCTTGAAAAATATACCGGCAAAAATTTCTATGGGAAAGATCAAACCCAGGTAGCAGCTATAGCTGAGGAACTGGGTGTTCCCATTGAAAAGGAATGGGGAACGGGTAAACTTTTAGATGAAATATTTGGCGAAAAAGTTGAACCTCATTTGATCCAGCCTGTTTTTATATGCGATTATCCCCTTGAATTATCGCCGCTTGCCAAAAAACACCGCAATGATTCAAACCTGGTGGAACGATTTGAACCCTTTATCGCAGGACGGGAAATCGGCAATGCCTTTTCAGAACTAAATGAT
>CAZMUU010000268.1:0-4835 GCA_964569215.1 uncultured Cytophagia bacterium | reverse complement strand
TATCTGGACCTGGAAGAGTGACTGGATGATTAAACGAGACATTGAAAGCCAATATTATTGGAGCCCTGTCATCGAGTCTGATAATATCACCCTCACCGTTGAAAATGGTGTTGTCACCCTTACAGGTGAAGTTGATACCTGGAATGAACGACGTGCTGCTGAACGCAATGCTTATGAAGGTGGCGCAAAAGATGTCAGAAACCGGCTGAAAATTAAAGAGTGGGAACCTTATTCGGAGTTTTATCCGCACTCGTTCTAAATCGCTGTGATCAAAATATAAATCATTTTGGAGGTTATAATGCGTAAATTAATATTAGTTCTCGTACTTGCAGGCAGTGTTGTGTTTTCTGCCGTCAATTCGGAGAAGCTGGTCGACAAGGTGCGAAATCAGGTTGCCGAGCATTATGATATGGATGAAGAATTTGTTATAACGGCGAATCAAGACGGCAAGGTAACTATCGAAGGAACCGTTGGTACGTTATGGGATTTTTATCGCATATTTGAATTGGCATCAAAAGTCAACGGTGTGCGGTCAATATCCAATCAATTGGTGATTGATACGCCGATGTTGCCGGATGAATTGGTCAAATCCAATATTCTTAATGAGATGCATTATATCGGTTCCATACTCGAACCGGACCGAATCGAAATCAGCGTTGATAATGGCATTGTTATCATTGATGGCAAGGTCAGTTTTTATCGTGAAAAAAAGATGTTAAGAACCATGATTTCATGGCAGAAAGGCGTTAAAGGTATTGTAAACAATCTGGAAGTGTTGCCCGCCAAAAAAGCGGTATCCGACAAGAATTTGAAACGAATCATTCAAAATTTACTCGAAAAAGAATTTCCGCTCGAAGAAATTGATTTTTCTATAAAAGACGGTAATGTTACCCTTGAAGGTGAGACAAAGACTCTATGGGCCTTGCATGAAATAGAGGAGCAGGTTTCTGATCTTTTGGGTGTGAAGAGAGTGAAAAACAATCTTTCGGTTAAGAAATCATAGTGGATAGTGATTTATCCGGGTTTTTTTCCGTCTATCATCATAACAGCTTGAGGATGAGTTTGAAATGAACAAGAGTAAAGATATAGAAAAAATTGAAAACAAAGAATGGCTTGAATCTCTGGATTATGTTTATCAGAGCCAGGGGCCTGAACGGATTCGCGATCTTTTGCGACTATTGCAAATTCGGGCGCAAAAATTTGGTGTTGAATTTTTCTGCCCCGGTAATACACCCTATATAAATACGATACCGCGTGATAAACAGCCGCCATATCCCGGTAATCGGGAGATGGAACGCCGTATTAAGAGTATCATTCGCTGGAATGCCATGGCCATGGTGGTTCGGGCGAACCGCCAGGCCGATGGCATCGGCGGACATATCTCCACTTATGCTTCTCAAGCAACGCTGTTTGAAGTCGCGTTTAACCATTTTCTCCATGCATCGACTGAAGAACAGAATGGCGATATCGTCTATATTCAGGGTCATGCTTCACCTGGAATTTATGCGCGCGCTTTCCTCGAAGGCCGACTCTCTGAAAAAGACCTGGAAAATTTTCGCCGCGAGCTCGCTCCGGAAGGCGGACTTTCCTCTTATCCACATCCCTGGCTTATGCCTGATTTTTGGCAATATCCGACCGTTTCCATGGGATTATCTCCGATTATGTCTATTTATCAGGCCCGGTTCAACAATTATCTCGCCGATCGGGGATTAAAAGACACAAGCGATCAAAAGGTCTGGGCTTTCCTGGGCGATGGTGAGATGGATGAGCCCGAGTCGATGGGGGCAATTACCCTCGCAGCACGAGAAGAGCTCGATAATTTGATATTCGTCATTAATTGTAATCTTCAAAGGCTGGATGGGCCGGTACGGGGAAACAGCAAGGTCATTCAAGAACTGGAAGCCGCTTTTCGCGGTGCCAAATGGAATGTGATCAAGGTGATCTGGGGTGAAGATTGGGATCCCTTGTTGGAAAAAGACGAAGAGGGGATTTTGGTGCAGGCTTTGAATGAAATCGTTGATGGAAAGGTGCAAAAACTTACCGTTTCCGGCGGTAAATATATCCGCGAACATTTCTTTGGACAGGACCCCCGCTTACTGAAACTGGTTGAAAATTATTCCGACGAAGAACTGGAAAAACTACGCCGCGGCGGACACGATCCGGAGAAGGTCTATGCTGCCTATCATGCTGCTGTTCAGCATAAAGGCCGGCCTACCGTCATCCTCGCACAAACCATAAAAGGATACGGGCTGGGTGAAGCCGGAGAGGGAAAGAATATTACACATCAGCAGAAAAAATTAAATCAGGAAGAGTTGAAAAAGTTCCGCGGTCGTTTTGCTATTCCCATATCCGATGATCAAGTTGCTGATGCACCGTTTTATAAACCACACGAAGATAGCGAAGAGATCAAATATTTGAAAAAACAACGCGAAAAACTCGGCGGATACCTGCCGGCGCGACGTGTAAACGCAAAACCCGTTAAAACGCCTTCAGAAGAGTTGTTTAAAGAATTTTATCAAGGGTCAGGAGATCGTGAAATTGCAACAACAATGGCCCTGGTAACCATTTTATCAAAACTTCTCAAGGACAAAAATATCGGCGAACAGATCGTGCCCATTGTACCGGATGAAGCGCGAACATTCGGCATGGAATCGCTCTTTCGCCAGGTCGGCATTTACTCCCATACCGGCCAGCTCTATGAACCGGTGGATAGAGATATTTTACTTTACTACAAAGAAGCCAAGGATGGTGCCATCCTTGAAGAAGGAATTACCGAAGCGGGCTCCATGTCTTCTTTTATTGCTGCAGGCACTTCATATGCAACGCATGAGCTCGCCATGATTCCCTTTTTTATATTTTATTCCATGTTTGGGTTTCAACGTATCGGCGACCTCATTTGGGCCGCAGGTGACGCGCAGGCAAAAGGGTTTCTGGTTGGTGGGACCGCCGGACGAACGACCCTGGCCGGCGAAGGATTGCAGCACCAGGATGGCAATAGCCACGTGAATGCGTTTACAGTACCGAATCTCTATGCCTATGATCCAGCCTATGCCTATGAGCTGGCAGTGATCATACGTGAAGGTATCAAACGCATGTTCGAAAAGCAGGAAAATATTTTTTACTACCTAACGGTCATGAACGAATTTTATAAAATGCCTCCCATGCCGAAAAGTAAAAATATCAAAGAAGGTATATTGAAGGGACTATATTGCTTTAAAAAATCAAACAAAAAAGCCAAAGCACACCTTCTCGGAAGCGGATCGATTCTTAACGAAACGCTAAAGGCCAGGGAAATGCTTGAAGCTGATTTTGATATTTCCACCAATGTCTGGAGCGCCACAAGCTATACGGAGCTCTATCGCGATGCCCTGGATGTTGAGCATTATAACCGCCATCATCCGGATGAAAGTAGAACGCCTTATCTTCAGAAAGCGTTCGAGGGTGAAAAAGGCGTATTTGTTGCCGCATCCGATTATTTAAAAATGCTACCAGCCTCAATATCCAAATGGATTCCGGGCCCTCTGATTATGCTGGGTACCGATGGGTATGGACGTAGCGAAACGCGGCAGGCTTTACGCGATTTTTTCCAGGTCGATGCCAGGCATATCGCCTATTCGGCTCTCTTTGCGCTTTATCAACAAGGCGATCTGAACAAAACAGCGACTAAAAAAGCTCAGAAGAAACTTGAAATAGATCCGGATCAAATAAATCCCATATTCGCTTAAAAAATGAGGTCTTTATGTCCAAAGAGATCAAACTTCCTGAAATCGCTGAAAATGTTGACTCGGCAGAGGTCATACATATACTTGTCTCCACCGGAGATCATATTAAAGCAGATGCTCCGCTTATGGAGCTCGAAAGTGAAAAGGCAACGTTTGAAGTGCCAAGCCCGCAAGAGGGAAACATTATAGAAATTCTTGTATCAGAAGGCGATACGGTGCAAGTCGGTCAGACCATTGTGAAAATGGAAAGCGAAAAAGCAGAAGAAAAGAAAACAAGTAAAAAGAAAACAGAAGAAACAGAAGAGAAAGAGGAAGAGAAAGAGAAAGAGAAGGAGGAAAAGGCCGAAGAAGCAGAGCCAAAGACGAAAAAGGAAGAAACAGCCGAACCTGAAGAGGAGGAGACGCCGGAAGAGCCTGAAAAACCCGCTGAAGAGACTGAGCAAAAAGAAGAGCGGGTTGAAAACAATATGGCTCCCCCCAAAGATAAAATCGCTCCTGCAGCCCCTTCTGTTCGTCGGTTGGCCCGGGAACTGGGTGTTGACATTAACCGAATTGAAGGGTCGGGGCCAGGTGGGCGAATTTCACACCAGGATGTAAAGAATTTCGTAAAGTCGAAAAAGGGTGAGGGCATTGAAACCACCGAGTTGCCCGATTTTTCTCAGTGGGGAGATACGGAAATGAAAGATATGGTGGTTACCCGCAGACGTATTGCCGAATCAATGTCTCATTCATGGCGCACCGTACCTCAGGTCACACAGTTCGATGAAGCGGACATCACCGATGTTGAGCAATACAGACAAAATCAGACAGCAAAGGTTGAAAAAGCGGGCGGTAAATTAACCATTACATCTATATTGGTTAAAATTGTCAGTCTGGCGCTGAAAAAATTTCCCCGTTTCAATGCCAGTCTGAATATGGATAAAAAGCAGATCATCTATAAAAAGTATTATCACATCGGTATTGCGGTCGATACTGAACGGGGATTGTTGGTGCCGGTTATCAAAGATGCCGATAAAAAGGATATTGTCGAGTTATCTGTTGAAATCACCGAGCTGGCTCAAAAAACGCGAAGCAAAAAAATATCGCCTGATGAACTTCAGGGCGGAAATTTTG
>CAZMUU010000267.1:0-4864 GCA_964569215.1 uncultured Cytophagia bacterium | reverse complement strand
AGTTTAATCAGAGCCGTTCCGAGCAACAGCAAAACAATAGCCGTTTCCATACCGGTCATGGCGCCCTTGAAAAAAAACCAGACATTCAACAGCATCATCGCCATAGCAAAGAGAGCTACTGATTCTTTATATGTCTGGCGGTAAACCGCCCGATATATCAACCAACCGCTCAGAGCATAAAGCAAGAGTTGCAAAACACTGACGAAATAAGTGACAAGGGATTTTTCTTCAAAAAACCAGAAAAAGGGAACCAAAACGAACTGCCATAATGGATGAAAACCATTGGTATGATGTATACCGTCAAACGTAAATCCATGGCCATGAGCAATATGCCACGCAATTTGAAGATAATAGTATCCATCGTCCACCAACTGGGTGCCATATTTGAGCAACAAAAAGAGGCCGATCGCAACCGGAAAAGCAAAAAAAATCCATTGGACATTTAGTTTTGCAAACATCAGAGTTTGAAACAATCTGGTTTTAATTATGGACAATGTCAAGGGGTCTTACCGATTCATGTTGTTGACTTTTTTTTGCAGTTAAGACGATTTTAGCTTTTACAGAGCCATTTGGCCGGTCAATTTTTCTTTTATACGACTGATTGAATATTTGTTGATATGCTGAAAGTAAATGATGTGTACTGTGACGCCAGGCCAAAAATGAAAGTACCCGCCTTTGTCCTGATGCTCCCATTTGACGACGCAGTTGAGGATAATCCAGCAAAAGATATAAATAATGCGCAAATTCCACAACATCATTCGGTTTGGCATAAAATGCAGCTGTGCGGCAGGTATTTCTGGTTTCCATAAGATCAAAGGCAACGATGGGTTTACTGAAGACCATATACTCCATCACCTTGTTCATGGTTGAATGATTTGACCATAACGTCAATGGATCAGGATCCACACAGACATCTGCGGTAGAAAGGTAAAGATTAAGTTCTTCATCGGGAATTCGTCCTGTAAACCTGACATGGTCCTGAAGATCGAGGGCTTTACTCATTTTTACAAGTTGGGGAACGGCGGGGCCTCCACCGATTAGTGTAAAAGCGACATCTTTTCGCTCCAGCCGGTTGATCAAAATATCAGCAGCTTTAAGTAAATAGTCCACACCGTCTTGCGGACACATCTCTCCAAGATAGCAAATCAGATATTTCTTGTTGCGCTTGAGCGCCGGTTGCGGTTTGACCACTTTTAGACGCGACAGATCCGGCCCGGTGCGGACGACATGGACATTCCCCTCTTTCATTCTTCCCCTTTCGACGGCGTATTTCTTGTAGGATTGATTGGTGGTGATAACAACATCCGCCGCACGCATGGTTAACTTTTCCAGGATAATTAATAAATGATATAACATCCTGCTCGGATTCTGAAACTTGGCAAGATACATTTCCGGAGATAAATCGTGATGATCAAAAATAAATTTTTTGCCGAATAGTTTGTAAATAAGAGCAAGAAGAAAATAGGTGTCCGGAGGATTACAAGCATGGATAACATTAAATCCCTCTTTAAAATGTACCTTAATTGATAACATCGCGGTAGCAAGCCAGGCATAGATAAATTCGAAAACATATCCGATGAGTCCATCAGCGTTTAGCGGCAGGGCATATCGATAGATAGAGATGCCTTCAAGCCTCTCATAATTTGAATTGAATTCGGCACTCTTTGGGCAAATTACGCTCACCTTGTAGCCATGCTTCTGCAGTGTCTTGGATTCCAGCCATACTCTTCTGTCAAAAGGTACAGGTAAATTCTGAACAATAATCAAAACCTTACCAGCATATGCCTTCATAATTTCCCTCTCCCGTCAATATCGTCTCCTCCCCATTTACTCCGGCGAGATCAATGATTTTATAAGATTTTCTCAACTTCTTCACCAGGTCTATATGTTCCGGTGTTGAATGCGCAAAAACGATCAGTTCACTACTTTCAAGCAATTCTTCGAGCGTCGTGCAGAGCAACCCCTTCAGGTCGGGCAGCTGGAGTTTAATATACTTTCTCGTTGACTCGATGACATGGGGCTGGGCCAGAAAACGGTCATATATCTTTACTTTGTAATCATTTTGCAAAAGATGATTGACAAAACGAACGATCGGACTTTCTCTCAAATCGTCAGTCCCGGTTTTAAAAGATAGGCCCAGGACGCCGACGCGTTTGACATGGTATTTTTCCAGCATTCGCAATGCGTAATCGACATGTTCATCATTGCTGGTCATTACAGATTTTAACAATGGCGTGGTGATATTCAATTTTGAAACCTGATGCACAATCGCTCTCAGATCTTTGGGCAGACAAGAACCACCGAAAGCAAAACCGGGTTTTAAATAATAGGGTGATAGATTGAGCTTATAGTCTTGCACAAAAACATCCATCACCTTGCGGCTGTCAATCCCCTGAGCTTTACAAAAGCGACCGATTTCATTCGCAAAAGCGACCTTGACGGCATGAAAAGCATTATCCGCATATTTGATCATTGCTGCTTCCTCAATGGTCATTTTAAACAGGGGAGCATCGATCACGGAATAAATATCTTCCATAATTTTTTCAGAGGTGGGATCGGATGCAGCGATAATGGTACGCGGTGGATGGAAAAAGTCATCAATTGCAGTACCTTCACGCAAAAATTCAGGATTATACACAAATCCGAAATCGCGCCCACAAATTTTATTTGAATTTTTTTCCAGTATGGAAACAGCAACAGATTTGATCAATTCAGGCATGATAGTACTTCTCAAGGTAATGACAACAAACCGGTCAACTTTTTTCAATTCTTTACCGATATCACGACAGACTATTTTAACCGCCTGCAGGTTAATGCTACCGCTTCCATTGCTCGGCGTATCGACGCAAATGATAATAACCTCTGAATGATCCATAATATTCCAAAGTTGATCAGTGGCTTCAAGATCTCCGTTTTGTACCTGTTCGTTGATAAAGAGGTCAATGTCTTTTTCAAGTACAGGGGACAACCCCTGGTTGATCTGGGCAACTTTTTCCCTGTTTATATCATATCCCATCACATGATGGCCCGTTTGGGCAAAACAAACCGCCGAAACACATCCAATATGTCCAAGGCCAAAGATTCCTATTCGCATATTCACTCTCCTTTATTCGGATCGCAATTTTTCATTAGAGTTAAAACTCAATAGATCTGCAAAACCCGATCAAATTTTTGCAGAGTATTGTTAAATTCCTTTCTAATATAGTAACGATAAACACAGATAAAAAAACGCCGGGTTAATCTTCTCCACATATATCGCATTGCCATTGCGATACGGAGGATGATCGGGATGGTATAACGATTTACCACTATATTCCGAATCGTATATTTTATTCTCTTATAGCGCGATATAACCGGAGCATTAACGCCGTAACGACGGGCCAACTCATGACGCAATTCCGGTGTTTGGATATACCAGGTGGCGATACTGGCACCGTATTTTCTTCCTTTTTCCAGATATTCCTGTAAGGACACAATGTGATCGTCAACGACCCTAACCGAGGCTTTATGATAAAATTGAACATCTTTTTGGGACAAACGATAAGCGAGTTCTGAATCCTCAAGTGCGGATAAAGAGGTCTTGAATCCTCCAATCTGATCGAAAAGTTCTTTCTTGAGTGAAGTATTTGCTGTACGGTAATACCACCAATTCACCGGATGATTGCCCGTATGATCACCGTTGAGATTGTAGACATAATATCTGGCCTGTTCCGGTCTGTCCAGGTCAGGAGAAATTTGTATGGCACCCATTAAAACGCTATTGTCAAAATCACGCTTTAAATGAAAATCGAGATGCCCGGAAACCAGATTGTTCTGCGGAATCGTATCGGCATCCAGAAAAATGAGCAAATCACCTTTTGCCGACAATACACCGCGATTGCGGGCCAGACCGGCATTATGTGCATTCAGCCGCAGCCAGTTGAAATCCATTCTGGTTTTCTGAGAAAATTGATCCAAAAATGAAACACTGCCGTCCGTCGATCCATCATCGATTACGATAACCTGATAAAAGTTAATGGCGATATCCTGGTTTTCCAGAGCGGTTAACACTTTGGCTAAAAGGTTAACCTGATTTCGATTGGGTATAACCACAGAAACAAAATGTGTTTGTCTTTTCGTCATATAATCAGGTCCTTTATTCCAGCAAACGAATTTCTTTGCAGAGATAATTAATTTCATCGAGTGTATGCGTTATCCAGATAAAAAAGGAATAAAAAGCTATAGAAAGAATAGTCCCAATATACACATTCAGATTTCTGAACAAAAAAATGATGCAAAACATCATCACCGCTGCGGTGACGACCTTGAAAACATCCCGAAAGATATAAAGTGGAAAAACATATCGATAGAGTGTAATAAAGTCGATCATAAAGGCGATTATAGAACTCGATAAAAAGGCGATCGCTGCGCCTATGGTACCCCATATTTTGATAAAGAAAAAGGATGAAATCAGCAGAAAAAGAGTCGAGACAGCGTTGGCGAGGAGATCGTATTATTCATAATGTCTGGCAACCAAAATATAAACCAGCACCGGTCGAAGAGACAAAAACAGCAATGAAAAGATAAGGATATTAAAGACGGTACTGATGTTCATCAATTCCGATCCATATAATAATCCCAGTATTTCTTCGGACAGGGCAAAAAATATGGCTGTTATTCCCATAAAGAGTACAAAGATATAGACAACCGATCTAGAGACCAATTTTTTAACCAGCTCAATACCCTCCTGAAAATGTCTGGAAACAATCGGGAATAGCGCCTGGCCATAGGCATGGGCAAATGACAAAAAAAGATCAACGATTTTATATGCAGCTGAAAAAATTCCTGCCTGCGATTCTCCTCACAGGATGGTGATTATGAGCAA
>CAZMUU010000266.1:0-4881 GCA_964569215.1 uncultured Cytophagia bacterium | reverse complement strand
GTATTGATCCCGGTCGTCGACCTTAAAATTGATCTTGCCCTTCCAATCCGCCGTCAAGTTTGCAACATGACTGCGCAGTTGATCTATCTGGGCATCCTCTTTCCATATCGGAACAACAACCGTCTGGATCGGTGCCAGCCGCGGAGGAATGATCAGGCCATTATCATCGCTGTGGGTCATGATCAAAGCACCGATCAAGCGTGTTGAAACGCCCCAGCTGGTAGCCCAGACATACTCTACCTGGCCTTCTTCATTCTGAAAGGTCACATCAAATGCCTTGGCAAAGTTCTGTCCTAAATGATGCGACGTACCCGCCTGCAATGCTTTGTGATCCTGCATCATCGCTTCGATGCAATATGTATGCAAGGCACCGGCAAATTTCTCCTGTTCACTCTTTTTGCCGATAAATACCGGAATGGCCATATAATCCTCGGCAAAACGCTGATATACCCGCAAAATTTTCCATGTTTCTTCCTCCGCCTCATCAAAGGTCGCATGAGCGGTGTGCCCTTCCTGCCATAAAAACTCGGTTGTACGCAGAAACAGACGTGTCCTCATCTCCCACCGCACAACGTTTGCCCACTGGTTGATCAAAAGCGGTAAATCGCGATAAGATTGAATCCAATTTCGATATGTTGACCAAATAATGGTTTCAGAAGTTGGACGCACAACCAGGGGTTCCTCAAGCTTTTTCCCCCCGCCATGCGTGACAACAGCACACTCGGGTGCAAACCCTTCAACATGCTGTGCTTCCTTTTTTAAAAAACTTTCCGGAATGAGCATTGGAAAATATGCATTTACATGTCCTGTCTCTTTGAACATTCTATCCAGCTGTGCCTGGATATTCTCCCATAACGCATAACCGTTCGGTTTAATGACCATACACCCCTTTACCGGCGAGTGTTCGGCCAATTCCGCTTTAGAAACAATGTCGGTATACCATTTTGAATAGTCCACAGATCTTTTTGTAATTCCTTTTGCCATAATTTCTTCCGTTTAGAATGACTAATTTAACTTATTCTGGTTGATTTTACACATATCAATCTTTTCCAATGGAGCGATGTAACAGGTTTCAGGATCGGCAATGCCCTCCAGACAATAAAGTTCTCTTCTCGAAACAACTTTTTCCTGTTTTCGCTCCTGAGTATCTACCAGTGCACCGTGCGGGCAATGCAGACAGCTTTCCGGCTGGTGCGAAAACCTGGACGCGATTTCCCTGCATACCAATGCCTCGCTGTTTGACCAGCCTTTTTCACCCGAGCGCGTCTCAAATTCAATATGGTGTACCCTGTGAATCAAAAGACGTCCCCTGTCAAGGGTAACATATCCTTTTGCTTCAAAGGTATCACCCGTTGCCAACCGCAGACGATCCTGCAGCCGTGGCGATAGATAAACATAAAAATAATCATCAAAAGCCGTGGTTCCGATAAAACCATCGCAACAGACCGCCACATATCCATCAAGCCGGAAATGACCCTGGGTACCGTCGATCACCCGTTTAAAGCGCGGCTTTAACGATCCAATCCGACACCAAAAACTGATTTTATGGTCTTTGATCTCTTCAATCCAGTCATCAAAGCTTTCAAGTTCTTCCGTAAAACGCTCATATTCGAGTTTGGACAGCTTGAGACGGGGTTGATAATTGACCTTTTCATCCATGTAATAGGTACATCCTTCACAAAGCCGTCCCATGTATTTAAAATTACGTATACACTTTTTGCCTTTATTGCGCAGCTGACAGGACCATTTGAAAAAAATGCACCCCTGCGGATAACATTTTTTTTCCTTCAGGACATGAAAAACGGAAACACGGTTTTTGAAACGCGCGTGTGATTCATAATTACATACAAATACATCAGTTCGCTTATAAGGATTATTCACCGCTATAATCCTCCTCATTTTAAGATAAAAACCCTGCCCGGATCAAAGGGCAAGAGCATCCCCGGATTCAGGCTCGTCCGCCTTTTGTCGGTATGGGGGGTTTTATCCTCTCTATTGCTGAATAAACAAATAATATAAAATGATATCTATTTAGATTCAAGTCATTTATTAAGCGGCTGGAGTATAAGTCGAATTACCGCCCCCTATTTTAGGAAATCCATTTGCTTTTCGATTTTTCATTGCGTAATTTCAGGGCAAAATGTTGATCTAAACGTGTCGGAGAAGCTTGTCATGCAGTTTTCTGTACTCGATATTTCCATTCTCTTTATTTACCTCATTAGCATAACACTGTTTGGTGTCTGGATCGGTAAAAAGCAGCGCAATACACGGGATTATTTTCTGGGAGATCGAAACCTGCCCTGGACGGCAGTATGCTTTTCAGTCGTTGCCACTGAAACCAGCACTCTGACCTTTATCAGCATTCCCGGACTCGCATATTTGACCAACCTTAATTTCCTGCAAATCACTCTGGGATTTTTTCTGGGCCGCATTATCATCAGCTTCACACTGTTGCCGGCATATTACCGGGGAGAGCTGTTCACCGCCTATGAATTGCTGGGAAACCGGTTTGGACCCAACCTACGCAGTTTTGCCTCTGTCGTCTTTCAAATAACCAGGCTTTTGGCCGATGGCGTCCGACTGTTTGCAACGGCTATTCCGCTCGCCGTCTTAACCGGCTGGAGCTATTCCACAAGCATTGTTGTTATCGCTTTTTTTACCATTATATATACATATGTGGGCGGTATACGCGCCGTGGTGTGGATGGATGTCATCCAGATGACGCTTTATGTCGGCGGCGCCTTGTTAGCCGGCTATGTCTTGCTGAACCAGCTCCCTCATGGTTTTCAAAGTGTGATTGCGGCAGCGGGACCCGACAACAAATTCGAGATTTTTAATACCGGATTTTCCGGCGGCTTGATCGGCTTTTTTCGCGATCCCTATACGCTGATTTCGGGAATACTTGGTGGTGCATTTCTCTCCATGGCTTCACATGGGTCCGATCAGCTGATTGTACAACGCTTGTTGTCCTGCAAAGACCTGCGCAGCAGTCAAAAAGCCCTGATCGCAAGCGGCGGCGTCGTTATCGTACAATTCGCCCTCTTTCTCGTGATCGGACTCGGGCTTTTTGCCTACTATGAAGGAGCGCCAATCCGCTCCGATGAAATCTTTCCCCGCTTTATTGTCGAAGCCTTGCCGCCTGGAGTGTCGGGGTTTATAATCGCCGGCATTTTTGCTGCAGCCATGTCGACGCTCAGCGGATCTCTAAACTCCCTTGCATCTTCGACCATGATCGATATCTATAAACCAAAATGGGGCAAAAACAACTCTGAAAGTAAAGATTTGCTCATTTCGCGCCTGATAACCTTTTTCTGGGGCCTCATCTTTATCGTCGGTGCGTTGTTGTTCAAGGATAAAGAAAATCCCGTCGTGGAACTTGGATTGGCCATCGCCTCCTTTACGTACGGAGGTTTGTTGGGCACATTTTTCCTCGGCAACTGGAAAAACAAGGTTTCCGAAAATGATGCGCTGGTTTCAATGTGGAGCGCCATCTATTTTATGACCTGGATTATTGGACAGAAGGGATGGATTCTATATATCATTGTCTTTCTGAATACACTGGCGGCAATCTGGATTCTTTATATGGCCAAAGGCAAAAAACACAGGCTTTTTGTTTTCTTTTGGCTCTTTCTCATTACCACCCTTATTTTCAGCACACCAGCCTTCAAGTTTGCCTGGCCATGGTATGTATTTCTCGGATCAATCATTACCTTTACAAACGGCAATCTGCTCGCCCTTATAAAAGAGGGAACATCACAGGACCACTCAACCTGATCCGGATAAAGAGGGCTTGTTGAATCCGGAACATTGAAACTATAGCAAGCCCAGCCTGTCGAAACCATGTGAAAATGACGACTTGTAACACAGCGTGGCAAGACAATTACCATTTTCACACACTTTTTTCGATAGGGTGCCAAACCCGACAAATGGTCTGGAATAGCGCTTTAGGTCAGGGAGCATTGGGTTTCAATAAACAACTTTCCAAATTTTTCCCTGGGTCGAGTCAGAAATATATAAACTACCATCAGGCGATTCTGCCAAACCCATGGGGCGGTATTTTGCCTCGCGGGGACTGAAAATGGGGCCATTGCCGGCAAAGCCATCAGCAAAGATCTCCTTTTCACCTGTGGGCAGCTCTCCATTAAAAGGCACAAACATTACCTTATAACCGCGCTGAGGTTCGGGGGCCCTGTTCCAGGAACCGTGAAAGGCAACAAAAGCTCCTCCCCGATAACGCGGCGGAAACTGATCACCGGTATAAAAATGCAAATCATTGGGCGCCCAATGCGCGGGAAACGTCATGATCGGATCTTCATATTTATCGCAACGGCCGATTTTGTTTCCATCGCCGCCGTATTCGGGGGCTAAAACTTTCCTCTCCTGGCGGGAGTCATAATAGCAATAAGGCCATCCGTATTCCTTGCCCCGGCGAAAAAGCAAAAATTCTTCAGCAGGCAACTCGGCATTGTCTTGTTCCGTATAATAATCAGGCCAAAGCGAATGAAGCTGATCGCGTCCGTGTTGTACGCCATAGAGGAGACCGGTCAGAGGATTCCAGGCAACAGCGACGCAGTGACGGATACCGCTGATATAACGTTTGCCATCCTGTTGCAGAGTCTGATTCGGTTTTTCAGCGGAGAATGCCCATATGGTGCCCTGTCGTTGCAGCTGCGGACAGGGATCCATTCCGGGAGACCCCGGTGTGCGCAATTCTTCCTGACAGGCGTTTGAAGGTGCTCCAATATTTAAATACAAATTCCCCTGACCATCAAATGCCAGTGGCTTTGCACGGTGTTGCCGCTGATCGGGTAATCCTGCGATGATAACCTCCGGAGACGGTTTGGGCAACAAGGCATCATCCAGAAACGCATAGCGCACAAC
>CAZMUU010000265.1:2782-4903 GCA_964569215.1 uncultured Cytophagia bacterium | reverse complement strand
GTACATGGATATCCGGATACCACCCACCGATCGGTGTCCTTTCAAGCCGTGCAATCCCTTTTCTTTGGCTTTGGCGATAAAGCTCTTTTCAAGCTCTTCGTTGGGCAGGCGCATCACTGCATTCATCCATGAACGTGAATCTTTTCGCACCGGACAGCGGTAATATCCATCGCTTTCATCTATGGTTTGATAGACCAGATCCGCTTTTTGTTTATTGATCGATTCAATTTTATCGACTCCGCCCCGGGTTTTGACCCATTGCAACACCAGGTTGACCATATAAATCGGAAAGACCGGTGGTGTATTGAAGAGGGAATTTTTTTCAATATGGGTACCATAGGAGAGCATGGTGGGAATGTCTTCCCGGGCACCGGCGGCAAAATTATCGTCGATAATGACGACGGTTACGCCGGCAGGGCCAAGGTTTTTTTGTGCTCCGGCATAAATGAGTGAAAATTTGGATACATCAATTTTTTTGGACAGAATATCAGAGGACATATCCGCCAGCAGGGGTTTGTTCTTGACATCGGGAAATGTTTGATATTGGGTGCCGGCAATGGTATTATTGGTGGTGATATGAACATAGGCAGCGTTCGGATCGAGCTGCAGCTCTTCCTGGGTGGGTATGTGGGTAAACTTGTCGTGTTCCGAGGTGGCTGCAATGTTCCCCTTTGCAATGATATTTGCTTCTTTAAGCGCTTTTTTTGCCCAGGAACCGGTGATTACATAATCAGCAGAGCCGTTTTCCGGGATAAAATTCATTGGGATCATGGCAAATTGCGTACTTGCTCCACCCCCCGGAAAGAGGATATGATAGTTGTCCGGTATATTCATCAATTCACGCATCAGCGCCTGGGCATCGTTATGAATTTTGTCATATTCTGGTGCGCGATGCGAGGTTTCCATTATCGACATGCCCGTATCCTGGTAATCGATCAGTTCTTCTTTAGCCTTTTCAAGAGCCGGGAGGGGCAGGGTAGAAGGGCCCGGATTGAAATTATAAACACGTGCCATGTTAATCTCCTTTACGTTAACGCCTGTTCTTGCCTGGTTACCGCCGTATTGGCGGTTTTATCATTTTCAGACTAGCCCGTGAAATCTGTTAATATTTTTTCGATGATATCACCGATTCGAAGCAGATTCTCTTTGCTGGAAGCGCCTAAATGAGGTGCCAGCAGGACATTGGGCGCTTTTAACAGCGGCGAGCCTTCTGGGGGTTCCTGATAATAAACATCGGCGGCATATCCGGCAAGTTTGCCCGATTCCAGCGCCTGCACCACATCTTCTTCCACCACCAGCTTGCCTCGTCCTGTGTTGACGATGTAGATACCATCTTTCATTTGTGCGATCAATTCTTTGTTGATAACACCGTTGGTCTCTTCAGTCGAGGGTAAATGCAGAGTGAGGTAATCACAGGTGCTAACCAGTTTTTGCAGAGTCAGTTGTTCCTCGATATAGTCAGAATCGACCTCGATGATATCAAAACCATAAACCCTCATGCCAAAGGCCCGGGCGCGTTTGGCAACTTCCAGGCCGATACGGCCGCAACCGACCACGCCGAGATTTTTGCCGAATAATTCGGTTCGTTTGAGTTCTTTTTTCATCCATTTTCCGTCCCGCATTGAATTATGTGCGGGAATCAGATTGCTCGGCATGGCGATCATCATTGCAAAAGCGAGCTCGGCAACGGCAATGCTGGAAGCCGCAGGGGTATTATAAACCTGAATACCTTTGCTTTTGGCATAGTCGAGGTCTACATTGTCGAGTCCGACACCGCCGCGGATGATCAGCTTCAGGTTGGGCGCTGAATCGATATACTCTTTGGTGCATTTGGTTTTACTTCGAATCAGGACCGCGTCCGCCCGGGATAGTTTACTCTTGTCGTCTGTAACCTGGCCGAATTTCTTTAATTTATCCGGCAAGTTTGCAGCAAAGGCATCTGAAATTAATATCAACATATGAAACTCCTGTTTGGTAAATTCAAAGTAATTGACTCACCATACCGCTTCTTAATTTGGGTTCAAACCAGGTTGATTTTGGAGGCATGATTTTTCCTGCATCCGCTATTTTAAGCAGGGCTTCAACGGATGTCGGGTGCAGAGAGAAAGCACATCTCCACTC
>CAZMUU010000265.1:0-2772 GCA_964569215.1 uncultured Cytophagia bacterium | reverse complement strand
TCTCCACTCCTGGTTATCGACCAGTCTTTGTAATTCGTCGGTTCCCCGTATACCACCGATAAAATCGATACGGTGATCCGTGCGGGGGTCTTTGATGTTTAGGATTGGTGTCAAAATATTTTGCATCAAAATGTTTACATCCAGCTGATCCAAAGGATCATCGGCATTGAATGTTTCCGGTTTCGCTTTCAACGTATACCACTGATTATCAAGGTAGAGATCAAAGGTGTGTTCTTGTACTTTTTTCCTCGCGGCAGCGCGGGGTTCGACAATGAACGCGTCGTTCAATTTTTGTAAAAATGCTTCCGCTGTCAGCCCATTCAGATCCTTTATCACACGATTATAGGGAAGGACCTTGAGCTGATTGTGAGGAAAAATCACCGACAGGAAAAAGTTAAATGCTTCCTTGCCGGTGTAAAGGGGTTGTTCTTTGCGGCGTAATGCGCATACCCGGGATGCTGCGGCGGAGCGATGATGTCCATCTGCGATATAGGTTGCATCCAGAGTTGCAAAGGCCAGAACGACCCGATTGATAAAATCAGCCTCCGGGATAACCCAGAGCTGGTGTCTTACGCCGTCATCGGCGGTAAAATCTACATTTGCGGGTCTTTTGGCTCCCTCCTCGAGAAGATGATCGAGTTTGGAATTAGCGTGGTAGAGCAGAAAAACCGGGCCGACTTGAGCGTTCATGGCATCGATCAATCTGGTGCGATCCATTTCTTTGGCCGGTCGTGTCAGTTCGTGTTTTTTGATGCGGCCGTTATCATAATCGTCTACCGAGGAAAGGCAAAAGTATCCCGTTTGTACATGATCCTTCCAGGTCAGTCGATAAATATAAATACACTCTTTTTCATCCTGAATCAGGGTTCCGTTTTCGATAAAATCATCCAGATTTTCGTGTCCTTTTTCATACACGGCATTCGAATACGGGTCCACATCCTCCGGCAGATCGATTTCAGGTTTGTTGATGTGCAAAAATGAAATCGGATTTTCGGCCGCCATGGTTTTGGCTTCCTGCGAGGATAAAACGTCGTAGGGAGGGGATGCGATCTGATCGACCAGAGATTCTTTGGGTCGTAATCCTTTGAATGCTTTAATCGTAATCATAATGTCCTCGTCGGATAGATGAATCTGATACTCATCATATCAAATTAAATAAAATTGAAAATAATATACAAGATCAAAATTTTTCGAGGAACAGATTTTTAGAGTAACTCTGTGAATAGTTTAAGATAATCGTGCAAGAGACGGGTGATCAGGAAATTATGTCGCACATATTCCTGACCGGCTTTGCCGATTGACTTTGCCATTTCCGGATTTTTTAATATATCGACAATAATTTTTGCTATTTTGTCGTATGCTTTTGGTTCGACGAGGAAACCGGTCTTGCCATCCTGTATTTGTATTGGAATTCCGCCAACACTGGATCCGACAACGGGCTTTCCTTTCCACAGCCCTTCGGTCACGGTGAGCCCAAACCCTTCACGTATGGATTTTTGCAGAATGACAGCGGCCTTTCGTTGCAAGGCATTGACCAGAACATTGTTTTCATACGTGATCAAGATAATGTCCCTGGTTTCTACCATATGGTTGGCCTGTTTTTTGACCTTGAGATAAATGTCCAGTCCTTCCGGATCATCGGATGCCATGCTTCCGCACAAAACCAGGCGACAATCCATTTCCTCTTTGACGCGTTTATACACGTCAATAACGCCGAGAGGATCTTTCCATTTATCGAATCTCGAAATTTGCAGGAGGATGGGTTTATCGGTAGGAATTTTATGTTTTTTCAGGTTTCGGTCGACCTCTTTTTCTTTAAGGGGCATGTTTTTATGGGTCAGGGGATCGATAACCGGAGCAAAAATGCGCTGTTGTATGGGTAGGTCCGGACGACGGTATATTTCGCTTGAGACGATGGTATGATCATATCTAAAGACAAACCCTTTGATGAAATTCCACAACTCTTCGTCCGGATTGGACAGATCAATGTGACAGCGCCATATCCAGGGTTGTCTGCGCTTATAGAACTCGATCAGCGGTAAAGGTTGCGGATCGTGAATAATGACGCAATCGTGATTAAAATGAGTATAAACCGAAAAGTTTTCACAGGTATTGATATAATGACGCTTTTTGAGTTCGGACAGTTTGATATGATCGCCCTGAAGGGCATTGTGAAACTTTTTGGTGATATTGAAAAAATCAGGGTCTCCTCTCAGAATTCTCCAACCCGCTTCTATACCAACATCGTTCATTAGAGGGGCAAGACTATTGAGAATTTCGGCGACACCGCCACCGGTATAGGTTGAATTGATATGGACCACGCGTTTGCCGTAAAGTTTTCTTGCAGTTTGATAAATATCACTCAGCACTCTGTCGCCGACGATTCCTCTATAGTCATGTAGTCTTTTCATTCAGACCCTCCTTGATCAGTGTTTGCAATAGTTCTCTTACCTGTTTGTATCCCTTTATCCTGTATTTTGCCACTGTGGCTCGAAATCCTACTTTTATTGTGTGGGCGTTATCCGGCATGTTTTGAAATAACATTTCATCTGTATAGGCATCTCCGATACCGAAAATGAAATTATAGTGTTTTTTCTCAATGAATTCCTGTGCAGCTCGTCCTTTGCTGACACCTGCGTTTTTAATTTCAACCACCATGTTTCCTTCCATGACCTGAAGATTGAGATTCGCGGTTAGGGCCACCAGGCGGTCCATCAGCTCGTGAGCCCTCACTTCGCCGAGTCCAATATCGGCTTTTCGGTAATGCCACAC
>CAZMUU010000264.1:4241-4925 GCA_964569215.1 uncultured Cytophagia bacterium | reverse complement strand
CCTCGGCATGCAACCGCTACCACCATGACTCCCGTCGAAACCAAATTCGTCCCCATAAAAAGAAACGTATGATATTGGTTCTATAGTATATATGCAATTGTTGCAAAAAAGTTCCAAAATATCTGACAGGTCATGTTGTTATTTTTGCATTGTTTTCAACAAGTCCTGGATATGTTTTTCATTAAGATTTTCCAGGGTGACGATCGAGACACCGGTGTCTATTCTTTTCTCGACCGGCTTGCCACTTAAAACGTCCACAGCAGCTTTTACACCAAGGTATCCCATTCGAAAAGGATTTTGAACAACCAGAGCCTGAATAGTACCTTCTTTGAGCGCCTGGATTTCATTTGGCGAGGCATCGAATCCGACCAGTTTAATTTCTCCTGCGACGCCTCTGCTCTTGAGGGCGCCGGCACAACCGATGGCGCCGGCTTCATTGGCGGCAAAAATTCCATCCAGTTCAGGGTGTCCGGTCAATATATCTTCCGTTACAGCCATGGCCCGTTCGGCATCGCTCTGGGAATACTGTATTGCCACCAGTTCCATATCAGGATATTTTTGCAAGCCTTGTTTAAATCCCTGTTCCCGCATTATGGAGGTCGCCGCACCGGGCACAAAAGGAATAAGAGCCACCTCACCTTGATTCTGCAGGAGTTCCGCCAGCGCATCGGCCGCTTTTTCGGC
>CAZMUU010000264.1:0-4231 GCA_964569215.1 uncultured Cytophagia bacterium | reverse complement strand
CTAAAACGTTGTCTGTGGCGACAAAGGATTTTGGAATGTCGGAATTGACGCCTGAGTCTATAGTGATGACCGGGATGCCGGCTGTATTCGCTTTTTTGATGACGGAGACCAGAGCATTGGCATCGCATGCGGCCAATACGATGGCATCTACTCTTTTATTGATATAATCTTCTACGATAGAAATCTGGGTGGCGATATCGGTTTCTGTAGAGGGCCCCTTCCAGATGATTTCAACATCGAGTTCTTCGCCTGCAGCTTCGGCGCCGTCTCTTACGCTCAACCAGAAAGAATGCACCAATCCTTTGGGAGAAACCAATATTTGTGTTTTATCGCTTTGTGGATTCGAACAAAAGCTGCCGAGAAGCAGGAATAATATCATAACCAGAGTGAGGACTTTCATTTTAACCTCCTGAATGAGAAAAATAATTGAACAGATAAATCAAAAACAGGTTACATGAATTTCAGATTTTTTTATGTTTGCGATATTGATCTGAAAAGACGGCAATAATAATAATAGCGCCTATGGCGATTTGTTGCCAAAAGGCGGAGATGTCGAGCAGGTTACATCCATTTCTCAACATACCCATGATGAGTGCGCCGATCATTGCGCCAAGGATTGTGCCCTCACCACCGCTAAGGCTGGCTCCGCCGATTACACAGGCAGCAATGACATCGAGTTCATAGCCGGTTCCCGCTGTGGGTTGTCCGGTGGTCAGACGTGAAGCCAGAATAATTCCTGCGAATCCGCATAATAATCCATTTAGCGCATATATTTTAATCAAATTGACAGGCACCGAGACACCGGAGAGTCGCGCGGCGGTTTCATTGCTGCCGATGGCATAGATATAGCGTCCGAAACGGAAACGCGTTAAAATAAAATGACCGATTACAGCCAAAATCAGAGTAAAGATAACCGGCAGCGGAATAAATTCCATTATTCTGCCGCCGCCGAGGAGAGAAAAATGTTCCGGAAGTTTGAAAATCGGTTTACCGCCTGTGATCAACAGAGCGGCTCCTCTTGCAATTCCCATCATACCCAGTGTTGCGATAAAAGGGGGGATATGGCCATAGGCAATCAGTGAGCCGGAAAAGGCACCACAAACGAGGCCGATAAACAGGCCGACGAGGATTGCCGGAAAGAGTCCGACCCCCATTGACAGGACAAGGGTGGTTCCGATTCCCGCGAGTGCCATTACAGATCCAACGGAAAGATCGATGCCGGCGGAAATAATCACCATCATCTGACCGATTGCCATAATGGCGACCACAGCCATTTGCAGGCCGATTGCAAATAAATTGTCCATTGAAAGAAAATAGGGGGACAACAGACTTAAAAGGCCTCCCAGCAATAAAAGGCTCATGAATGGAGCCGCCTTTTTCAGATATGTTGACAGCTTTGTCCAATGCATAGAGTGTCCGGCTTTGTCATGCTCAAACAGTTTACAGGTGAATTCAAGAGAGAATATACATAATAGTAATGGGTTAATGCAATCTAAAAACTTATTGATCTAGAGAAAGCGTATTAACTGCTTTTTCGAGTTGTTCCAGCCTTTTAATGGTTTCAATAACCGACCGTACGGTATGGTAATTTATTTTCCATTCATGCCCGAGGTAATCCCATTTAACTGTACCATCGCGATTCAGCAGGGCATACCATTCACCGACATTGTGATTGATGTTTTTTGTCCAGATAAAGGTGTAAATATTTTCAAAGGCGGTCCAGTAATTGCTCTTTTTAAACAACAGTACGGCATCGATAAAACCAACCAGGGCTTCGGCTTGTTGCCAAAATTCTTTCAGGGTTTGGGTTGCAGCGCCGTTTGAGGGGCCTTCTACATAAATACCGCCATATTGGCGGTCCACGCCGAATTCGCAGGCATGGTCAACCAGTTTCCGGATAACGGGTTCGAAAGGGGTAATATCGGTTTGTAAAATATCTATGGCGCGCTTTAGCAGCCAGGCAAATTCTATGTTGTGACCGTAATTGGTGTTATCGACAGGTCTTTTCCCATTTTGGACGTCCCGGTCCGATCCCCATACGTTTTTAAACAGAATCGCCGGCAGAGGCGTAATATCTGTATCGAATTGTGCCAGCCCGGTACCATATTGCGGATGCAGCATTTTTTGAGTGATTAATCTGATGATTTCTTCTAATTTACGCTTGTGTACCGCTGACCGGGACGCTTCGTAGAGCGTGGTAAAGGCTTCCATAAGATGCATATGGACATCGAATGTTTTTCGATCTCCTCCCATCGCCCCCGGAGGCTTGAGTGTCCAGTTTTCATGGAACATCTCCCAATACCCTCCGGAGCTCGTTTCAGAGGCGTTTCTTTGTATAACATCAAAGGATCGTCCGGCAAACTCTAATCCTCGCGGATCACCGCTGGCCAGATAATACTCTGCCATAGAATAAACGCCAAAGCTCTGACCATACATGATTTTGCTTTTATCTAAAATTTTTCCGTTGCGATCAGCAATCCAGTACCATCCGTCATACTGTTGATCCCAAAAGTGTTTTATCACAAACTCAACGCCTTGTTCGGCGGCCAGCAAACATCGTTCTTTATGATATCCTGCCCGTGCTGCACCCGAATAGGTGAAGATCATGCGCAACTGGCAAATTAACGTTTTGTCTGTTTTTCCGGTCGGTTTGCCTTTGCTGTCAAAATAGCTCAAAAAACCACCCCTTGACTTGTCAATACTGTGGTCAAGCCAAAATGGCAAGAGTTTTTCATTTAGATAGCGATGCAGTTGTTGTCTGTATGTTATAATTTTTTCTGCCGTAACCAATTCTTTTCCTTTCTCCTCGTAGAGGATGATTGGATTCGCAATGTTTGACATTTTTGCAAATTTCATTTCTATATCAGGATAAGGTCATTCAAAAAACAGAGTATAAAATCGGCGCGGCCAATCTTCCCTTTTGACCTTGCGATAACTATAAGCGAAAATAAAGATTATTAAGCTTATTTGCCAGAATTTTTCTTGCATTTAGGGAGAATATATTTAATATTCTCTAGAATGATTAATTCTCCGGAGTAACATGTGAAACGGCTTTGTTTCCCTTTTTTTGTTTTGATCATAATGAATTGTTCCCATCCTCAGATAGACGCGCCTTTTCCTCTATTTATCTGGCCGGGAGCAAAGAGTCCGGCACTTGATTATCCATTGATGCTTGAATTCAGACATTCCGGATTTTTCATTGCGCGCTCGGCTGCTGCGAACAGAGATGTAAATTTAGAGCAATTGAGCCTTGCCGATTCTGCCGGTATTCGGCTTTTATTGTCCGACAGTCGTATCAACCGGGTCGTTGAAAATCAGAATGATACAACATTAGCGCTTTTAGACAGCGTTATTCAGGATTATGGTTCTCGTCCCGGTTTATGGGGTTATTTTATCAGCTCAAATCCCGAATATGACCAATTTACTCATTTGGCAAAAATTGTAAATCATTTTGAGAAAAAAGACCCTGCTCATCATGCTTTTATTTCTATCCATCCGCTTTATAAAAATCCGGAGAGTTGGGGCATTGCTGATTATTCGGATTATATTCAAACTTTTGTTGATACGGTGCAACCTTCAATACTGAGCGTTTCTCCCTATCCGGTCATCGAGTTTGAATTGCATCCCGATTATTTTAATAATTTGGAAATCATGCGTAATATCTGGATTGAAAACAATATTCCATTTTGGCCGACCGTTATGGTTGCCCATGTTGAAGATTTGCCGCCTCCTGTACATTCGCATATTCGGTTGCAAAGTTTCAGCGCTCTGGCGTATGGTGGCCGCGGCATTCAATATTTTTCGTATTTTACCCCAAAAGATCGTTCAGTCAACTACAAAAATGCTCTGATTGATGCTGAGGGGAACAGATCGCCGATATACCAAACTGTTATGCGGATTAATCGTGAAATTAAACAAATCGGACAGATATTAAATCAGTGTAAATCGATCAGTGTTTACCATACAGAACCCCTGCCGACCGGCACTCAACATTTAGAAAGCAGGAAACCCATACTTTTTATAAAGAATGGACAATTTTTGGTGGGTCTGTTTGAAGATATGGATAAAAAACGATATGCTCTGTTGGTCAATCGAGATTATAATTATGGAGCGAAAATTACGGTATATTTTGACGAAAGCGTAAATATGATAAAGGAAATTGCCAAAAATCATGTCGAGCCCTATGTGCGTACATGGACGGGAGATGGAGAACGGTCTTGTGAACTGTTGT
>CAZMUU010000263.1:1560-5042 GCA_964569215.1 uncultured Cytophagia bacterium | reverse complement strand
GGGCATAGCTCGATGCCAGCGTAACATGCTGTGCTTCTGTATCCTTTCCATAAGAATGCCATCCCATTACCATAGAGAGGGGTTTCATTTCTGAAAAAATTTTACGCGCGAATCTATATTCCAGAGTATCTTCAGGATTGGTGGAGGCATCGGTAAAAAACGCCTTTTGATGTATACCAAAATCTGCGATGCCGGGTTTCATAACGTTACCATAATGGCCTCCCATATAGATCAGATAATCCTTGCTGGTTTGGTCCCAGTACTGATCATAGGCCCAGTTGTAAATTTCTTCATCCGACATGCCGTTAAATTTGCCCAAGTCCTCAACCTTTTCCAGGCCGTACTTTTCCACCAGCGGGATCAGATCCTCGGTCACCACAAGGGCTTCTTTCAATCCGGCTGCCGTAAAAGCAACAATCAGCGATGTCCGTACTGAAGAATCCCAGACCACATAGCCTTTTGCAAATGCACTTAAAGCAACCAGGGCATCTTCAACTGATTTGAGTTTATTAAACGCCATACCCCTGGAATCCATATAATATTCCATTAAAGGCTTTGAAAATTTAAAATCCCAGTCATGCGGATAGATAAAATAGAGGCGAGGTGCACCGCGGTTGGCAATTCCCTGTAAACTGATAAGCAGAGCATGTTCAGGCAGCTCCTTGTCGATCTGCCAGTTGTCACCCAACTCCATAACAAACATCTGTTCCGCCGGCTGAGCGGATAAAAATGAAGCGAAAAAAACAAGATATATGAACAAGATTATCAATGTTCTCATGACGGGCCTCTCAATTGCCGATGATAATTAGTCAGTAAGTTGAGGATAGCGGTCAAAAACCAGTTTAATTAAAGTGGGTCGGCTCGATCGTTTCTCTTCCACAACCAGACGTTTGCCACCCTCTTCAACATGATAAAGGCGTTCGGTGAGAATGGTTGTTTTTCCCTGTGAGACCAGAACCACCTGCTCTTCTACGGTTTTTAGAGACTGCTGAGGCGTAACCCACTCACCGCTTATTTTACGCATAGCATTGGGATCGGTTAGTACGCCCATGTACCAATTTTCCGGCCATAAGGGAGATCTTTCCTTAAAGAGAACCGTTTCACCTGCGGGTTGAAACGCTACAGAATCGACGTAATCGCCATATCGTTTATGCTTCCAGTTTTCCACAATAGCCACCATACTGTCAACACGGACGATTTCGAGTTGCAGATGTCTATATCGCCAGGTAACCAAATCCGTACTCCTGTCGGCTTGCAGAACCCAGGTGCCATAAATCGTACCATCTCCCTCATTACAGGAAATTACCAAAAAGGATATCAGTAGCAGCGTCCCAACGATGATTGTTTTCATCGATTCACCTTTTTATCATTGTGCATCTATACTAATAAATAATAGGTTACATATTTGATGGATAAAAAGCAAGCTAAAAGTATGACACCAGGCTTTTGGATTCAACAGCAATGTTACACAAAATTGACATGGAACCGGAATCGGGAATCCCGAAAGGCCTGCTGATAAAAGCCGGCGATGATTCTCAAGAACGGAACGGAAAATTTTTGATAATTCTCTGGCATTTGGCTGATATTATTTCTATCTTTGAAAAGATGTTATCCACAAGATGGGGTTTGTTCAATGTACCCGAAATGGCACCATAAAACAGCTATTCCTTCAAGCCATTTTCTCACCCGTTCTGCAGCTTTGGCCCTTTTCCCGATGAGATATATATTATATTGTCTCCGTATAAAACGATATCCGGACAGGCAAAATCTGTTTAGTATGCTCGATCCTGCAATTTAGGCTAAAAATGTAGGTTTTTTTATGTTCTTCCGACTTGCAAATCGCAAAATATTATATACAATTCTTCTCTTTTTTTTTATTGCCATTTTAGCCAAACAATTTAATGTGGACATATGGTACTGCCCGATAAAGTCAGCAACCGGAATAAAATGTCCGGGATGTGGCATGGTGACCTCTTTACTGCACATCGTAAAGGGAAACTGGACAGCAGCCCTGCAGAGCAATCCCTTTACCTATTTCTTTTTCTCCGGATTTTTAGTCCTGTTGATGATTTCCCTTTTGCCCGAACCCTATTACAGCAAATCGCTGCATTTTCTCGATAGATTGGACAAAAAAAGCCGGTTTCTCCACATTATACTGCTCTTGTTTGTATGTTTCGGCCTTTTAAGGGCACTCTGCGATTTATTCTGCAGGCAGAGTACACTCTTTAATTCTTATATTCATTAACCAACGGAGGCAATGATGGGAGCTCTCTATTATTTACTGTTAATCGCTAATCTCGTCTGTTTCATCCTGGTTCTGATTAAACTGTTTAAAAAGGAGGGTGTATTACTGGGTATTCTTGGCATTATCTGTGGTCTTTACACGTTTATCTGGGGTTGGATTAATCACAAAAAACAGGGTATCACCAACATTATGATCATCTGGACCATTCTTGTCATCATCCAGCTGGTCTATGTTCAGTCTACAGGGGTTAATCCATTTATGCAGATGTAATGCGTGTTCTATCTCTCCTTGCGGGGGGATGAGGATTGCTGAACGTCCCGGGAATCAATTCCCGGGACGTATAATAGGGGGTGTCTTAAAAATTCTTGTGATTGCTGCAAAGACTAATAAAGACACTGATGAATCTATTATCAGCAAGCTTGGCGGTTTTAAGAGGCAAAAAACCAATTTTTGATCGAGCTCCATTTAGCACTAATAAAACTCAGCTGTTAAGAGCGTGCTTTCGTATTTTTTAAGATTTTTCTTTGCTTATAGATCACCGGGCAGAAGCCCGGTAAATTTGATTGCTCCAGGCAGAGGCCTGAAGCAATCAAATGCGGAACTATTACTTCAGCATCAACATCGTGTCATTTTCGATATGCTCACCTGCCTGCAGGCGATAAAAATAGAGGCCTGAGGAAACCCGCTCACCATCCTGGTCAAGTCCATCCCAACGTATAACATATTGCCCCGGAGACTGGACCTTATTTACCAAAGTCCGCACAAGCCGACCCTGGGTATTGAAAATGGCCAGGGAAACCTGTTCCTGTTGGTCCAAATTATAGGTAATATTGGTTTCAGGATTAAATGGATTCGGGTAATTTTGCAGGCGTAAATCAGCTGATCTGCGATCTGCCGCTTTATTCTCCTCTTCAACGTCGGGCCATACGAGCTGCCACTCTTCGATTTTACGGCGAATGGCATGGCGAATTTCTTTGTGACTTTTGCCGGCCTCGCGCATTTCTCCGACCAGAGCTTTGAGCTCCGCCGTTTGATCTTCATCCAGCTGCTGCAATACGCCCCACGGCAACACGCCATGCCGGCCGGGCTTGCCCTCCGGAAGGTCGATGCCCCATTCCGCCAGTTTGGACTGAACCGCTTCACTGATCTCTTCCCGGCTCGAGCCTGACTCGCGCATCTGGTCGACCAGAGCTTTGAGCTCCGCCGTTTGATCTTCATCCAGCTGCTGCAATACGCC
>CAZMUU010000263.1:0-1460 GCA_964569215.1 uncultured Cytophagia bacterium | reverse complement strand
ATGCCCCATTCCGCCAGTTTGGACTGAACCGCTTCACTGATCTCTTCCCGGCTCGCACCTGACTCGCGCATCTCTGCGATCAAAGACAAAAGCTCCTCTTTTTGTTCCGAACTCAAATTTTGCATAACCCGGGGCGGGCCAATGTGCTGTCCGCCATGCCTCTGAAAGGGTTGAGAATAAGCGCCTGGGGGCAGCAGAAAATAAATAGCAATAAATGCCATGAGCAATAGAAAAGATACTTTTTTAAATGAATTCATGATTTTATCCTCCTGATTAAATCAATTTTTTTAGGTTGCGTAATTCATGGTAAAAGGTAGAGAATTCACTGTTGATGAAATCGATTAAAAGCCGATTCCCGTCCTGTTCGCCGATATCAAACGAGAATATACTCTTCGATTTGATTTGATTGAGGTTTGTTAACGAATGTCCTTTCATTTTTAGATAAGCAGAAAACGCAAGATCATCCGTTTCCAGGTAGCGAGTTTGATTTGATTTCATTTGATACTCCTTAACCTTACCATTGCTTGCTCTGAAAGTCATCGATTTACCGGATTATTACAGCAGCACTTTTCTGTTGCTATGTTGCACCGGCAGCCCGGTGAGTCTTGTGATAATCATTCTCTAGACTGCCGGCACTCCTTCTCATCAAATCCACCAAACGGCGGTTCCCTACCCGAGTCTGCGGGCAACATAAGAGGGGGTCTGCCCGGCGGCTGAAAGCGGAGCGGCCGCTTTTTAAACAATTGCCGCTTTTCATGCAGACGCTTTTTCTGTTCCTGGCTCAGAATGGGCATCAAGTCCGCCTCCAGAGAATCGACCAGCGCCCGTAGTTGATTTGTATGACGTAACCTCAACTCATGAAAGCGGGGGAAATATCTATCCAATATTTCCTCCATCGTATCCTGCTGTGCCGGCGTTGGTTCCAGCATTCCCTTGAAAAGATGAAAAAACCCTCTGGATTCGGCGCGGAAATGGTTAATGTTTTGATAAAACCGTATAAATGTCTCCTGACCGATATCTTCCACCTCCGGACACAATCCGATCATTCCGGTAATCGTAGCAGCGATGCGGGACTCGTTTTGTTTAATCAGGTTCTGAAAAGCATCGAGGTCGCCGTTCTGAGCGCGATATACGAGTTCTTTCTCTGTCAGATGGATATCCTCTATTTTATAGTATTAGACAAGCAAAAGGCTGATTTATTCCAAAAATTTTATTTCTTTCTCAAGCATAAAATTGTGGTTTCTGACGGCTCTGGCAAAAGTATTCATAATACGATTTTCCCGGGTTTATCAGCTCCTCAAAACCACAACAGATTAGCCGCGGATTAATGTCTATCAATTATTATAATACGAATCAAAAAGAATTTTATTGTTCACAAAAGTTTGTTTTGTTATATTTTTTTATCACTCTTTTCTTCCACAAAACATGCAAGGTCTTGATATCAATGCAGACAATCTCTA
>CAZMUU010000262.1:325-5048 GCA_964569215.1 uncultured Cytophagia bacterium | reverse complement strand
GTAACCTCGTCCTCTGCTGCCATGACAACGGAGACGCATAGCGGAAATAAAAAGACAGGGATAAGCAGTTTATTAAGCAATTTTTGCGTTGGGGAAGGTATCATGCTTTTCTCCATAGTTAAATGGCACAGAAAAACGGGTTTTTGCGGTAAAAGCCCGTTTTTCTGTGCTGTTACAAAATGCTAAATCGGAAAATGGATGGCTGGTCGGTAAATAAAAAAGCATAGCCAAACAGGATAATGAATCTTGTTCGATACTCAACCAAAATAAAACAGAAAATTTCGGTTATTTAAGACCAAAGCCGGTTTTGACAAGAACCGACCAGCAGAGTTGAATAGAAGATGAGGAAAAGCGCTTTCCCTCGCCTGCCGCCGCAGCGATAAAAACCGGGGATTCTGGATTTATGCAAGCGCCTGTTCCCAATCCAAAGCACCGCAATGCTCTTATGCGACATCAGGCAAGATCAAAGCGATCTGCGTTCATCACCTTGTTCCAGGCGGCGACGAAATCCTGCACGAATTTGCTCTGGGAATCGCCCTGAGCATAGACTTCGGCAAGCGCCCGCAGCCGGGAATTGTAACCAAAGACGAGGTCGACCCGTGTCGCCGTCCACCTTTTCTCACCGGTTTCGCGGTCGCGACCTTCAAAGATATTCTCATCTTCCGTGGTTGGTTTCCACACTGTGCCCATGTCGAGCAAATTGACAAAAAAGTCGTTGCTAAGCGTCTCCGGTTGCTGCGTAAAGACGCCCTGCGGCGCGTTTTCAACGTTGGCGTTTAAAACACGCATGCCGCCGACAAGAGCGGTCATCTCCGGTGCCGTCAGCGTCAACAGCTGCGCCTTGTCCAGCAACAGCTCTTCAGCACAGACAGCGTATTTTGCTTTTTGATAGTTGCGAAAGCCGTCTGCGGCCGGCTCAAGAACGGCGAATGCCTCCACATCGGTTTGCTCCTGCGAGGCATCGGTGCGTCCCGGTGTAAAGGGTACGGTAATATCTTCACCGGCCTTTTTTGCCGCCTGCTCAATGGCAGCCGCACCGCCAAGGACGATCAGGTCGGCGAGTGAAACCTTTTTGTTGCCGGACTGCGCATCATTAAAACTCTCCTGAATCTCCCCGAGGGTTTTCAACACCTTTGCCAGCTGTCCGGGCTGATTGACCTTCCAGTCCTTTTGCGGTGCAAGACGAATGCGTGCTCCGTTGGCACCACCGCGTTTATCAGAGCCGCGGAACGTGGACGCTGACGCCCAGGCTGTTGAAACCAATTCGGAAATCGACAAACCCGAGTCGAGAATTTTGCCCTTGAGGTCGGCGATGTCCTTGTCGTCGATCAGATCGTGATCAACCGCAGGCACGGGATCCTGCCAGATCAGCTCTTCTTCAGGAACTTCCGGTCCCAGATAGCGCGCCCGTGGGCCCATGTCGCGGTGCGTCAGCTTGAACCAGGCACGGGCAAAGGCATCGGCGAACTCCCCGGGATTCTTATGAAAGCGGCGAGAGATCTTTTCGTAAACCGGGTCCATGCGCAGGGCCATGTCGGCGGTGGACATCATCGTCGGCACCCGTTTTGACGGATTATGAGCGGCGGGGGCAAGATCTTTGTCGGCCACATCTTTTGGCGTCCATTGCCAGGCGCCGGCGGGACTCTTGGTCAGCTCCCATTCATAACCGAAAAGCATATCGAAATAGCCCATGTCCCATTGGGTCGGATTCGGAGTCCAGGCGCCTTCGAGGCCGCTGGTGATGGTGTCGTCACCCTTGCCGCTGCCGTGGCTGCTGCTCCAGCCGAGACCCTGTTCTTCGATAGTCGCGGCTTCCGGTTCGCGATCGACATGGTCAGGATCGCCGGCACCGTGGCATTTACCAAAGGTATGGCCGCCGGCAACAAGAGCGACGGTTTCCTCGTCGTTCATCGCCATGCGGGCAAAGGTTTCGCGAATATCCTTGCCCGAAGCGACCGGATCCGGCTCGCCGTTTGGCCCTTCCGGATTGACGTAGATCAGCCCCATCTGCACCGCAGCAAGCGGATTTTCGAGATCGCGCTCACCGCTGTAGCGCTTGTCGCCCAGCCATTCGGTTTCCGTACCCCAGTAGACATCCCGTTCCGGCTCCCACACGTCTTCTCGTCCGCCGGCAAAGCCAAAGGTCTTGAATCCCATCGATTCCAAAGCGCAATTGCCGGCGAGAATCATCAGGTCGGCCCAGGATATTTTGTTGCCGTATTTCTTTTTGATCGGCCAGAGCAGCCGGCGCGCCTTGTCCAGATTGGCATTATCGGGCCAGCTGTTCAGCGGGGCAAAGCGCTGAGTGCCGGAACCGGCACCGCCGCGACCGTCACCGATGCGATAAGTGCCGGCACTGTGCCAGGCCATGCGGATAAAAAGCCCGCCATAATGTCCATAGTCCGCCGGCCACCACTCCTGCGAATCGGTCATCAGCGCATAGAGGTCTTTTTTGATCGCTTTGAGATCGAGTTTCTTAAATTCGTCAGCATAGTTGAATTTGCCGCCCATGGGATTGGACAGCGCGGAATGCTGGTGCAGAATGTCGAGATTGAGCTGATTCGGCCACCAGTCGCGGTTCGAGGTACCACCGCCCGCGGTGCGACCCGTTACCGGGCATTTGCTCGTTTTGTTCATAATAGTTCTCCTTTCAATTTATTTTGCTATTCGGAACGATTACTATTAATGTTATATATGCTATTTATGTCGAAAAATCCGAACCTATTTTTTTGTTTTACACAGGTGACAAATTCCAAAGAATTCCAGTTTATGGTGGCGAATGGTAAAGGCGGTGAGCTGTTTCGCCTGCTCGTTGAGTTGATCATAGGTCACCGGCATCTCAAAATCCAAAATCTTGCCGCAGGATTCACAGATGAGATGATAGTGCGGTGTTGTGTTGGCTTCAAAGCGGTCGAATGTGCTGCCAAAATGAATCTTCTTTACCAGCCCCCGTTCGATAAGCATAGTGAGGTTTCGGTAAACGGTCCCAAGACTCAGATTGGGAAATTCATCTTTTAATTCCTGGTATAACCAATCCGCCGTCGGGTGGATGTCGGTCGAGCGCAGCAATTTTAACAGGCGATTGCGCTGTTTGCTCTGTCGAAAAGATTTCTGTTCCTGTTTATCCATAGCCTTAACAATAATAATTACTATTACTATTGTAATGAATCCTTTTTCGATTGTCAATCTCTATTCGGGTTATTATCAACGGCATCAGCAATCTGCGGCAGGAGCAAATGAGGTCGACGGCAACAGGCAAAAGGTGTAAGCGCTAGTCGTTTTTCTTTCCGTTTTCATCTGTTTTGGATTGCAATATCCTTTTGGGCGGCAATGTTCTCAGTTTCAAAATATGAATCGTGACACCCAGTGCCACCAGCAGCAACAGAAGGCGAAGCGACCAGAGATCGACAACCCGAATCGCGGCAAAAGCGATGGTTGCCCACAGCAGGATCAGGGTGGATGTTTTAACCTGTCTGCTGACCGCCCTGTATTTGTGGTAGTTGCGAATATAAGCGCCAAACCATCGATGGTTGAGTAGCCATGCATACAGCCGCTTCGAACTCTTTGCAAAGCATACAGCCGCCAGCAGAAGAAAAGGCGTTGTCGGCAGCAGGGGAACCACAATGCCGATCAGACCAAGAACGACGCATACAAGACCTGCGAGGATCAGCAGCCATTTTTTCAACGGTGATGTTTTCATCCTTTAGCAGTACGCTTTACTATTGTTAAATTGTAACCAAACATTGCGGATGCTCACGGCTGTGCGGTGGTTATAATGAGTAGCAAAATAGAAAATAATTTAACAATTTGCTATGCAAATTATAACCAGAAAAAACTGACCTATATTCATTCTTTTGAAACGTTGTCAGGCAAATTCAAAGTGATATTATATAAAAGCACTCTTGTCCAAAATAGAAACAGTCGCTGATAATTCTCACGCCAAGGCGCAAAAGCCGCAAAGAATAGTATTAAGATTAAAGTATTTAATGAATACCCAAGTCATTGTATAACAAAACATTAAAGAGACTTTTCCCTGGCGGCTTTGCGTGAGTATATCATTGTTTGTCTTGATTTAAAACTCTATAATTCTAATCCTTTTTTAAGGACAACCTGGTAGAACCTTCGTAACGGCTGATCATTGGGTGATCGTTACTCCCGTCTACATCTTTCCGGGCCAGGGTCAAAGCGATAGCCGTTGAAATAATAACTATTACTATTGGAATGACAACTTTTTGAAACATTCAACATCCTTTCTTTTAACTGTTAAATTCTTGAAATAGACAGGTGTCATCGAAACTGATGACCAATAATCGAGTATTCTTGTTGGATTTCAATCATAGAGGCGTGAAGCAGTGCGCCGACTATGCATATCGGAAAACAGAACATCCGGCCAACATGCTTTATAATTCAGCGGGGGAATGGCGGCTCATATTTTTGCTCTCAGTGTCTTTAACAACCTGCTGTTCTCCTGCAAAATATCCTCGTTCAACTTTCGAATGGACGCCAGTGTCTGCATATACCACCTGTATTCTTCTCTGATAATTCCCGTTTTTGGATCATAAAATTCCGCCCTCGATTTATCGAGATTGGGCAGAATTTGCTGCACCGACAGCGATTCCAGCTTTTTCATATGATCGACCAGAATGTGGATATGAAAATAATAGCTTTCCATGTTTTCGATCAATTCGATGTCCAGTATGTCCAGACCGCCGGTTGCCAGAAT
>CAZMUU010000262.1:0-315 GCA_964569215.1 uncultured Cytophagia bacterium | reverse complement strand
CCTTTTCATGAGCGGTCAGGTAGGGCGAGATCACCAGAGTGTCGAGCATAGAGAAGGTTTTATGCATATCGATAGAATCTCGCGTTGCCTGCTCGATTAAACTGGTATAAATCTGTGCCCTTTTTCGCTGGTTTCGCCTTTGCGTTTTGACATCATCGAGCAAAAAGGCGGCATATACGCCGACAAAAACAATGATCAACTCGATAAAGAGGGTAGAAATCTTGCTCCTGTCATTTTTTTTCATGAACGAGCCTCCCCAATAGTTAAGAACGATCAGCAGGATTGGACGCGATCTCAAGTTCAGGCGCGCGAAAT
>CAZMUU010000261.1:3846-5112 GCA_964569215.1 uncultured Cytophagia bacterium | reverse complement strand
CCGTCGACATTCAATACCAACGATTGTTCCTTGGCCTGAACCTGTGTTATTCTGTCGACCTCTCCGGCAACACCCGGCGGTGGAATATACTCGGGATTATCATGCGTATTTACAACCGAAACGGTTACCTTGGGATCTTCTTCAAGATCATAACGATCAGGATCCAGTCCCGTAGAGGTACCGCCTTCTTTCCACTCGTTTCCGACCAAATTCACTTCAGCGATATATATTCTGTGGGTACCCGATTTTTCAAATCCATCCATCCAAATTCGGACATATTCTATAAGAGAGATATCAGGCGTTCCAACCTTTTGTTTGGTCGGTTCAGGCGCATCGATCGGAATGCGATAAAGACGCCAGCCATAATCGGTACCGCTTTCAAGATCAATACTTTTGCCGGCGATATATTTTGCGTCAGGATGATTGTCTCCCAGCGTAAATGAATATTCGTAATAGTCATTTCTGAGATCAACATCGCCGTTGCCGTTCATATCCTCCGTATCCGGATAGCGCCCGCCATTGTCGTTGGCATTGTTCTCAGTGCCGTTGACACGGCTATAGTCGATTTCTCTATTATCCTCGGGGTCATATCGCCAGTCATCATAACTCAACGGTTCGCCCCAGTCCCGAACGCCGTTGCCGTTCAGATCCCAAAAATCATTAGGATCAACGCCCTTCATCCCGTCCAGACCGGTATCTTCTCCATCATCGAGAACCCCATTACGAATACTGCCCTCAATTCTGTCTTCTGTGTTCAAAGATCCATTGGGTATGATATCTTCCGAAACCTGACCCAGATCGATATGTACGCGGCCCTGTTGACCCTTGATCCAGACTTCAAGAAACTTGGCCTCTGTCTGGTTGCGATAGCCGGCGGAAAGCGATCGTTGTATACCATTCCAGGACTCGGTGATGTTGGCGATGGAATCAGCCGGAGTAAAATCCATAACCAGTATGTTGGTGCGCTGAGCAACATTGGCGTTGATATCGCGATTGGGCCAGATTTCCCTGATCGGCCACTGATTGTAGGGATTAAAATAGACCAGCGACCCTCTCTTTTCCAGCGTTCCTTTTTCACGATCGAAATACCTGTCGTCCTTTGGCGGAGAACAGTAATTCCACCCCCGGCGAATAACACCGATCGGGGTGATACGCTTTGCAGCTTCAAAATCATCGATATAGGCAACACCTTCGTTGTCGCCGGAATATTCAAACTGTATCGTATTGGGATTGGGTAATCCCTGGGCAAATACACCATCAAAATAG
>CAZMUU010000261.1:0-3836 GCA_964569215.1 uncultured Cytophagia bacterium | reverse complement strand
GTTCGCGTCTCCACAAAAGGTAAAAAATTGGCAAATCGGGTAAGGAAAAAGGGCTTGAACGCAAGACTCGTGTTGACGTCCCAAACCATGTTTCGCATCGGGCCTTTCCCGACGCGAATTTTTTGATCCAGCGTTGTTTCATTCAGATACAGAAAAGTAGCCCCGATAAAACTGTCTTCCCACAAATCATATTCGCCGCGTACCCCCATAACGGTTTTCTTCTCGATCTGAAAAATCTGATTGCTCTCATAGGTGACATCCAGATTGGCATTGGCACCGGTAGCGGACTCGTCCAAAATCCGCAGAGTTCCGGTAAAATAATCGATGGTATAATCGATGCCCCGTTGTAACATCCGTCCGTTTAATCTGACTTCTTCCGAGTTCTCGATAACATTCATCCCCAAAGAGTGTTCCGCCTTGCCGCCCTTGGACGACTTGACATCGATATAAAACTTGCTTTCGGCACTGATCGCACTTTGAACGGTTGTATCGTACAAAGCAGGCGACAATTTTCCCTCTTCCTCAAGGTAGTCCTGAAAGTTGCCCTCCTTCTCCGGATCAAAGGGCCTGAGGGAAGGAAACAAAAGCTCACCCCTGGCCAGATTGAGAATATTGGGATTATTATCGATTTTGTTGTCGGGTACATTATCTCCGCTTTCATTGACCTTGTCAAGTCCGAATGCCTGTAAATAGGTCATCTTGGTACCGTCGAGGGTCAGTGTTTCCTGGGGATCACCGGAAGAAGGCTTGTAAAAAATCCGCACCTCGAATCCTTCCTCAGGAATATTACGCGCGCCGAGATAATATACATTTTTCCATTCCAGCGGCCAGGTGGCATCCGTGGGACGGGCTGTCTGCGTTTTCATTAACCGCAACTGAATGTTTTTATCGGTATCCGGATTAAAGTTGATCTGCCCGCGAATACGGCCCGAACTATCGCGGTAAGCAATCGCCAACACTTCACCATCTCTCAGGGGATTGTTCATGCGCAGATAACCGAGTTCGGTATCGACATAATAATCTTCGTTTTTCTCGAGACGCAAAAAATAACCGCGGTAATGCTCACTGTCAACAATAGAGGTATCCTGCTCGGTGATCACCTTGGCATCGTCGTTCTCCGGCACCCAGGCCCAGCCTCGAATGGCTTCGGCATAATTGTATTCGTAACGCGCTTCGGATTTGTAGACTTCGATTTCCTTGACAATACGGTTGGGATCGATGATAAAGGCACCGTTTTCCTCATCGCGCACCAGGTATTGTTGACGGTAATATTCATCGATAAAATAGTAAACACCGCGGCGATATTCGTAATCCTTTATCTGAAACGTCTCTTCTTCCGAACCGCCGGAGAGAGAAATCTTTTTCTTTTCCCCCTTTTCCTGACTGGCAATAGCAGTTAATTGCAGCCGCCCGATAGTGGCTGCCGCCTTGATTCCGAAAAGTCCGCTGCTTTTACCCCCAAAGGTAACATAGCGGGTACCCGGGAGAGAAAGTGAAATATTTCCAGCCTCGATCGACTGGATAATCTCATCTTCATATCCTTCATATTTAAGACGGATGTTATTGTCAAAATCAAATGCGCGTTCAGAATCCTGATCAACACCAATGGTCACTTTTTCTCCAATATGCCCCTGAACGCGAAAACGCTGGGTCTGCTCCATTTTAAAGCTGGTATCGTTGCCCCGTGTCATCGCGGTTTTAACTTCACTGCGGTCTTCACGACGAAAGCCACCGCGAATGTTGATCTCGCCGGTTACATCCAGCCCCACCGTACCACTACCGAATATCTTTTGAAAGGTCCTGTTCTTAATTTCCACCGGAATATCGATTCTCAATCCGCCTCCGCCCGAGCTCGAGTAGCGGGAACGATCTCCCAATTTGTTGAGCGATGTACGGTGCCAGAGCCGTTTAAGCTCACTCTGGCGTTTTTCCTCAATATAATTGTCGACTGAAATATAGGTCGGTAAACGAAAATTAATATCACCGATGGTTTCAACAAATTGCAGCCGGCTACCGGTTGAATCAAGCTCAACCGTTCTTCTAAAACTCGACGTCCGGTGCTTTAAAAAAGAAGAACGCAATCCGCCCTGATGCATACCGAGAAAAATCTCATCCTCCTCCATCGGTACACGCGGATCATGACTATAGGGCATACGAATCCCGATGTAAGGAGGGAGCTCCTCACTTTGAGCATAAGTATTTCCCATCTGTCCGATTAAGAGTAAGCAGAAAATGAAAAAAGATATATGTTTCCACAGTGTTTTCATGAAACGATCAGGAGCGCCTTAATATCATCCGTTCTATGACCCTATTGCCACAGAATATGCGTATTATGTTACGTTTCTACCACGCTCTGGTGGTCTGTAGCAAAATTCGCTATAGGCCCTCCTGACGTTTTGGGGTGGATTCGAGCAAGTCTATGTTTAAAGCCTTTAAAAACAAGAAAGTTTCGACAATGTAACAATATTAAAAAGAAATTTCAATATAAAAATTAAAATTGCAGCACAAAAAAGGTTTAGATAAATGAATATTTTTCAATATATTTTAATACAAATATCAGGCCAGAAGTAAAATCTTGGGAACCTCTCTTAATATTATTATATTTAAAGAATAATAAATAGTTCCACAATAAAAGGAAATCTTGCTGTTGAAATATATACCGGCTACCAGGCCCACGACGCTGTGGCGTTACATACTACAGGAACACGTCGGCCCGTTCTTCTTTTCTATGGCGGTGATTACCCTGGTTTTTATTCTCAATTTGATTTTTAAAGAATTAGGGCGCTTTCTCAGCCGTGGCCTGGAGATTGAAATTGTTCTGGAATTCTTTTTCCTCAATATCGCATGGATGCTCGCTCTCACCGTTCCGATGTCGGTTCTGGTTGCAACCCTGATGACCTTTGGCCGCATGTCGGGAGACAATGAGATCGTCGCGATTAAAGCCGGCGGCATCAGCATTCTACAGATTATTTTTCCGGTGCTGGTGGCCGGCAGCTGTCTGGCAGCCGGATTAATATGGTTTAACAATGAAATTCTGCCGGATTTCAATCATCGGGCCAGGTTGCTCATGTCGGATATCGCCAGAAAGAGACCGACACTCAGCCTCGAAGAAGGCGTCTTTTGCCGTGAAATACCCGATTTTACCATTATGGTTCAAAAAATCAAGGAAAAACCGGATACCTCCTATGTGGAAAATATTCGCATCGAAGACGTCAGCGATCCCAATCGCATGAAAACAATTTATGCCGAAAACGGCAAAGTCTATTTTAACCAGGCCTCAGGAAGTCTTGTCTTTATTTTAAATAACGGCCAGGTTCACGAACTCGATCTCAAAACAATGGAAGAGTACCGCATTCTCTCATTCCCCAAACAGATCGTTTCGGTGGATATTCCCAATTTCAGAATAGAGCGAAGCCAGTCGCAACACCGGGGCGATCGGGAAAAAAGCGCCAGGGCTATGCTGGAAGAAATTAAACAGAACAAGCGGGAGATTGACAGGCAAAAAATGGAAATAGCGAATGTGATCAACCAGTTTGCACTCAAGTATTTTCCTCAACAGGAACAGTCGCAAGCATCAAACCTGAGCCGTCTCTTTCCGAGAAGAGTGGTCGGCCATCCCGGCTCAAGAGATCAGAGAATCGCACTGGCCATATCAGATCATCTCCGCCTGGATCAAAAACTCGCCAATGCCAATGGAGTCATCAAAAGCAGGAAAAAGGAAAATGCCAAACTCATGGTAGAAGTTCAAAAAAAATATTCCATTCCGATTTCCTGTATTGTTTTTATCCTCATCGGTGCGCCGCTGGGTATTATGTCGCGCAAGGGGAATCTAACCG
>CAZMUU010000260.1:0-5159 GCA_964569215.1 uncultured Cytophagia bacterium | reverse complement strand
TTACAAGAGAGCGTCCGGCTGCTGCATCCAAGCACTCCCCAGGTTATTCTCGGCTTGAGCGGCGCTTACGAGGAATCCTGGGCCGGCAGAACGCCCTTAAAAACGGTACGCTGGTTTTTAAAACCCCCCGGTTCGGCCGCTTCTCCGGGCGATGATGTGGTCTTGCCCGCTTCTCTGGATGAAGTTCTGGTTGAAACCGAACTGGTTATCGTTATCGGTAAACGCATTAAAAACGGAACTCCGGAAACCGCTGCGGAGGCGATTTTTGGCTATACGGCCGGCAACGACATCGTCGGCTCTGTACCGTCCTATCACCGCCTGCAGGGAGAATCCGATGACCAGGAGGAAACATTGCTGGGGCCCGGTCTCAAGATCGGCGACGGCTTTGCCGTTTTCGGACCCTATATCCATCGAAGTATCGATTGGCGCCATCGTATGCGGCGACTTGAAGTGATCGATGGCGTGAGCGGTGAAAAGAGTGTCTATACGCACAATACCTCCGGATTGCTCTATTCCCCGGCTAAAATCGTCAGCGATCTCTCCAGAGTGCTGACGCTGTCACCCGGTGATATCATTTTCACCGGAACAACCAGCGCCCTTCCGGCACAGGCGGGGGATGTGGTTAAGGTCAGCGTAGAGGGTCTGGGAACCTTCACCAACCGGATTGTCTCAGACGTTGACACCATTCACTAGAAGGGGCGAAGGCAGCCGGCTATGAGACCCCCTTATGCGATATAGCGGGTACAAAGACCCGATTCCGGTTTTTAGAGTTCCTGCAGGTAATCAAAATTATCTTATATAGTGATCGATTACAGGTTGAGCGATGGATAGAAGAAAATTGTAAGAACATTTTTCAGGTGAACTCTAATGCAACTGCACTGGATCGATATCTCTATCATTTTTGCCTATCTGTTTCTTGTTGTGTTGCTCGGCTTTTTTATTTACAAGCGCGCCGGAAAAGATATCGCTTCCTACTTTTTGGGCGGTCGTTCGGTCCCCTGGTACCTCCTTGGAGTGTCGAACGCTTCTTCCATGTTCGATATCACCGGTTCCATGTGGCTGGTCACCGTGCTTTTTATCTATGGTCTTAAAGGTACCTGGTTGCCGTGGTTATGGCCCACCTTTAACCAGATTTTTTTGATGGTATATCTGGCCATCTGGATTCGGCGTTCAAATGTCATTACCGGTGCCGAGTGGATTACGACGCGGTTCGGAGATGACCGCGGCGGCGAATTGTCGCGCATCAGCGTGGTGATATTTGCCCTGGTTTCGGTGGTCGGTTTTCTTTCCTACGCTTATCAGGGCGTGGGGCGCTTTGCCTCGGTTATTCTGCCCTGGGAATTTTCAGCTGCCACCTATGGTATCGCCCTTATGCTGATCACCACCATCTATGTGGTGATGGGCGGGATGTTCAGCGTTGTTTTTACCGATGTCATCCTCCATTCATTCGGTCATGGCCTGGATCGTCTCCGGTCTTTTTGGCGGTTATACCGCTCCCAATGTGTTGAAATGGCACTGGTGGCGTTTTAACGGTTTTGGCTATTTCTGGGGTATGATAAGCGGTTTGGCAACATCCCTTATTATCGTCTTCTTGCAAAACCTGAACATTATGGCTGATCTGCAACCCTTGTATACATTTCCGATTATATTGCTGGTGTCGGGCTTTTGTTCGGTTTTGGCCAGCCTCATGACCAAGCCCGATGACGAAGAGGTGCTGAAAAGCTTTTATAAAAACGTGCGGCCGTGGGGATTCTGGAAACCGATTCATGATAAGATAAAAAAGGAAGAACCGGGATTTGCAACAAAAGCCTCCTGCAGGCGGGATTTGCTCAATGTGGCAATCGGTATTGTCTGGCAATTCAGCCTGGTGATTTTACCGATTTACCTGTTGCTTCACGAATACAGGGCTTTGTTCTTCAGCACTCTGGTTCTTTTGATCACAACGCTGTTTTTAAAGAAGAACTGGTACAATAAATTAGAGGCCTGAATATGAATATCGGATCGCCTATATCATCAAAAAGCGTGGAAAACGGTCTGCAAAATGAACGGCATATAAAAGCAGAGCCCGATTTTCGGATTCAGTCAATAATTCCTTTTTTGTGTATTTTTACTTTATCAGCCTGATTTTTTAAAAAAGTTCTAGACATTGTAAATAATATTTATATATTTAAAGAATATATAAACATTTAGTTGAAAAACTATCACCTCTGACCGTATCATATGCTTTACAACCGGGTTTCAAAAATTTCTTTTCTCCTCTCTTTTAGGAATGTTTTTGGATTTTATTTTTTCTAGCATTCTCCATCTATCCGTACCTCTTTTTTAAATTGAACTCTTAAATTTATCTATTAAAAGGTGTAAAATGAAAACGCTTACAGCAAGACAACAAAATATTGCCAGTCGCATCGATACAGACATCGCCTTGCACAACTGGAAGGACTGGAAATGGCAGCGCAAGCATGTGATCAAGTCTATAACTGAATTTGAAAAGATAACCGGCATTCGGTTTGAAAAACCGGAACGCGAAAAGCTGATCAAAACCACGGAAAAATTTCCGTTATCCATAACTCCATATTATCTCTCTTTGATCGATGTGGAAGATTATGAAACCGATCCCATTTACTTACAGGCCTTTCCATTGCCGTCGGAGCTCGATATTCAAAACTATGACATGTCCGATCCGCTAACCGAGGATAAGGACAGTCCGGTTCCCCACATTACCCATCGATATCCGGACCGGGTTCTTTTTCACGTCAGCAATGTCTGTTCGATGTATTGCCGCTTTTGTACCCGCAAGCGCAAAGTCGGTGATGTGGATTCCGTACCGGATCGTCAATCGTTAAAACAGGGAATCGAGTATATCAAGAACACCCCCCAGGTACGCGATGTATTGCTTTCCGGTGGTGATCCGTTTCTGTTGTCCGACTCTTTTCTCGACTGGATTTTATCGGAAATCACCGCCATCCCTCACGTCGAGGTGGTTCGTATCGGCACGCGTACACCGGTGGTATTACCCTATCGCATCACCGAAGGTTTGGTTTCCGTGCTTAAAAAATATCATCCGATCTGGATCAATACCCATTTTAATCATCCGCGTGAACTTTCCCCTTCTGCAAAAATCGCACTTGCCAAACTGGCGGACGCGGGTATTCCGCTGGGAAATCAGTCGGTATTGCTCGCCGGGATCAATGATTGTCCGCGTATCATGAAGAAACTGGTTCATCTTCTGGTACAGAACCGGGTTCGGCCCTATTATCTCTATCAGTGTGATTTATCGGAAGGCTTGTCGCATTTTCGCACGCCGGTGGGCAAGGGGATCGAAATCATCGAAAGCCTGATCGGACACACCAGTGGTTTTGCGGTACCGACCTATGTCATCGATGCTCCGGGGGGTGGTGGCAAGATACCGGTTATGCCGAACTATCTCATTTCATGGTCCACCCACAAGGTAGTGCTGAGAAATTATGAAGGTGTTATCACCACCTATAAAGAACCGGATTCTTATGAACCCTATTTCTGTGATCGCAATTGTGAAAAATGCGATAAACATTTGCCGCTCGACGAAGCAGAAGAAAGCGATATCGTCGGTATTTCCAAACTTTTGTCCGATGCTGATGATACCATCGCACTTACTCCGGAAAACACTGAGAGAATACAGCGACGAAAGGATAATCACTCGTAATGCATTTCTTCGACTTTTTGATTTTCGCAGTCTACTTTGGAATTGTTCTTTACATCGGTTTTTATTTCTGGCACAAAAACAAAACGCGCGAAGACTATTATGTCGGTAACCGCTCGATCCCGTACACCCATGTCGGAATGTCTATAGTGGCAACCGACGTCGGCGGCGGTTTTTCAATCGGCCTGGGGGGGCTGGGATTCCTGATCGGCTTGTCCGGCAGCTGGTTGCTCTTTACCGGACTGGTCGGTGCCTGGCTTTCTGCAATTCTGGTTATCCCCCGAATTAAAAAGATCGACTCAAAAGAGGGAATGCTGACTTTTCCCGATTTTTTGCGATATCACTATAACGGCCGGGTAGCCACGGCGGCGGCTATTATTTCCGGGATTGGCTATCTTGGCTTTACCGGCGGTCAGATACTTGCTGGTGCCAAACTGGCGGCAGGAACCATTTTTATCAATGTATCCTTTATGGATCCGATTCAACTGTCGCTCTATATCATGACCGCAGTTGTAATTATCTATACCGTATTGGGTGGCCTCAAAGCGGTTATCTACACGGACACGTTTCAGTGGATCATTTTGCTCGGCGGCTTGCTCTTTTTCGGTATTCCGTTTGCCTATTTCGAGGTAGGCGGGTGGCAGACGATGCAACAGCAGCTGCCCTCTGAATTTTTAACCCTTTCCAATATTACCGTCGTACAGTTTGTCAATTGGTTCTTTACCATCGTACCCATCTGGTTTGTGGCCATGACGCTCTATCAGCGTATTTTCGCCTGCGCTGATGTTAAATCCGCCCGCAAAGCGTTTTACATCGCCGGTATACTGGAATATCCGCTAATGGCCTTCATCGGTGTATTCCTCGGCATGATTGCTAAAATATTTTTCCCCTTCGCAGATGCGGAAATGGGAATGCCGATGTTGTTGAAGAACGTTTTGCCGATCGGGGTGCGGGGAATCGTTATCGCCGCCTATTTTTCCGCCATACTTTCTACTGCAGACAGCTGTCTTCTTGCCTCTTCCGGTAATTTTGTCAATGACATCACCGAACGTCTGCTCAGGAAAAAACATTCCCACAAAACCATGATACGATTGAGCCAGGTAATTACCTTTATTATCGGGGGAACCACTTTTATTATTGCACAATCCTTTGGCACGGTGTTGGAGATTATTTTGCACGCTTACTCATTCATGGTTTCCGGACTGCTCGTGCCGACACTGGCCGCCTATTTCCTCAAACGCAAGGATTCTACCGCAGCCTTTATCAGTATGTTCGGTGGCGGTACGCTGACCTTGTGGCTTATTTTTTCAAAAACCCAAACCCCGCTGGGTTTGGATGCGAGTGTTTTTGGTATTCTTTTTTCCGCTCTGCTTTTTATAATGGTCACATTTATATCTAAAACCCTTAAAAAGAAAGAGCAATATAATTAATGATCGTAATGAAAAAATCGACAACTCCAGGATAAAAAACGAAAAACTGA
>CAZMUU010000259.1:0-5180 GCA_964569215.1 uncultured Cytophagia bacterium | reverse complement strand
TATCAGAACAATCCGGTGTATCCAAACCCATGATATATTATTATTTCGAAAATAAAGAAGGCATTTATAAACAGCTCCTCGAAACCGGACTCAACCATGGAGGAGAAATCATAAAGCAGGCACTGAATAAAGAGATCTCCTTCAGAGACAAGCTGAAAATCATTATGCAGAAAAGACTAACCCTGACGCAAATTTACCCGGACTTTTCACGTTTTTTTCTGCTTTTAAATACCTCTTCGACAAAATTGCCGTTAACAAAGGAATTCGAAGAGAAGATAGAAACACATCGAAATCTCTTTAAAAAATTGATCCAGGAAGGAATAGATTCGGGAGAATTTGGCCCCGGGGTTGATCCCTCACTGGCTATTGATATAATCGGAGCCGTATTGATTCATTATGTTCGCAAATATCTGAATAATGACGACATGAAATCACCCGAAGAAATATCGGATGAAGTGATAGAGTTACTGTTTCGTGGTTTGAACGAATAACGCGTTGGAGGATTAAATGCGCATCATAAACGTTTTATTGACGATTTTAGTATTTGTTGTTTCCGCCCGTACACAGGAACCAAGGGTGCTGACTCTGGAAAGCAGCATGTCCATTGCCTTTGACAACAATCCTGAATTACAGATGGCGGAAAAAGAGTATAAAAAAGCAAAAGCCGGGGTTTGGGAAGCTTATTCGGGCATACTGCCCAGCCTGAACGGCAATGTCAATTTTCAGCATGCCTGGGATATCCAGGAAACCACTATTCCCAATTTTATCAAGCAGATGCTGGGACCCCAGGCACCTCCGGGAATGCCGGATTATGTCAGAATATCATTTGGCCTTGAAAACACGTTTACCTATGGTGCCACGCTTACCCAGCCGCTTTTCCTCGGCGGTGCCGGAATCGCCGGCGTAAAAATAGCCTATGCAGCCAAAAGAGCGGCTGAAAAAAATTATTCGAGCATTCGCCAGCAACTTATCTATGATGTCAGCGATGCCTTTTACGGGTGTTTATTGACAGAAGAGCTGACCAAGGTCACTCAAAAGGCACTCGAACAGGCAGAAGCGAATTTTGATATGGTCGACAAGAAATACAAAGCAGGAACCGCATCCGGATTCGATCAAATGCGGGCAAAAGTCGAGGTTGCCAATCTCAAGCCCGAACTCATATCAGCGCGAAACAACCACCAACTATCATTGACACGGCTGCGAAATGTTTTAGGATTGCAAAAAGATGTGGACTTTATCATTCAGGGCGCTTTGATGTATGAACAAGACCCCTTTGGCAATATGCCGTTGGATACCCTGCAAAATATGGCGCTCAAAAACAGGCCGGAAATGCACGCTTTGCTTGAACAAAAATATATCAGCAAGAAAAGCATAACCATCGCCAGGAGTAATTTTTTACCCAAACTCTTTTTTCAAACAGACTATTCAAAAATGGCGATGCGAAATGATTACAAGTTTACAGACGAAGACTTTAGCAAGGGCTTTACCTCTGCCGTCAGCTTGCAAATACCTTTGTTCAATGGTTTCAAAAACCTCAAACAGTACCAGAAATCACAGCTCGATTACCGCATCATGCTGGACACCGAAAAACAGGTGCGGGACGGTATCCTGGCAGAAGTAGAGGTTGCCTATAATAAATTCAGGGAGGCAAAAGAGAAATATATCGCCGCCGCTGAATCCGTAGGATTGGCGGAAGAGTCCTTGCGCCTGGCCACACTAATGTACGAAGAAGGCGCAAGCACACAGCTTGATGTCCTTAATGCTCAATTGGCGTTAAACCGTGCCCGTGTGAATTACGCCTCATCCGTTTATGAACATCAGATGGCCAGATACCAATTACGCAAAGAAACCGGAAATTTAAAGGACATTCTTTAATAAATCAGAGCAAAAAGGAGATAATGAGAAAATGAAAAAAAGATTGAAAAGCCTGATAGTTATCGTATCTCTGATCGGCTTTGCTTGTCAACAATCTGATACCGCGCTTAATCAGATCAGCAAAGTACCCGTTCGGGTGGAAAAGGTTAATCTGGGTCAGGTCACAAAGAGCCTGGATTATAACGGCGATATCAGAGCAGAGTTTTCTGTAAATGTGTTTTCAAAGGTACCCGATCGTATTCGATCTCTTTATGTCGATGTTGGCGACCGCATAAAAAAGGGAGATTTGATCGCGGAAATCCTTGCGGAAACCATCGAACAGGCGGTTCATCAGGCCAGGGCCGCGCTTGCCGCGGCTCAGGCGCAGACTGCCAATGCGCAAATAGAATTTGACCGCGCCAATCGCCTGTATGCTGAAAATGCAATGAGCAAACAACAATACGATGCCATTAAAACGCAGTATGAAGCAGCAAAGGCATCGCTTGAACAGGCTCAGGCGGCCTTAAAAAGCGCTCAAAGCAGTCTGGAGGACAGTAAAATCACAGCGCCGATCTCGGGAATCATCGGAAAGCGCAACTACGATGAAGGAGATATGGCAAATCCGGCCATGCCGATTGTAACCATCGTGCAAATGGACCGCGTCAAAATTGAATTCGATGCCACTGAAAAAGATTTAGGGAAACTGGCATTGGGACAGACTGCAAAAATTTCCGTAAAGAGTTATCCGGATGAATCCTTTGACGGGAAAATCACCAAAATAAGCCCGGTACTCGATCCTCTGACGAGAATGGCGGAAATTGAAGTGCTTATCGATAATACGACAAAAAAATTAAAACCGGGAATGTTTGCCCAGGTAGAGGTCATCACCGGCATCATCGATGAGGTTATTGTGGTGCCGAGATATGCAACCATTGAAAACACTTCCATGAAAAGAGAAAAGGGGGAAGATATTATCGTTAAAAATTATTATGTCTTCGTCACCGAGAACGACAGCACGGCTCAGCAAAGAAAACTGGATGTTGAATATGTCAACCACAGGAACATTGCGGTAAACGCCGGTATTCAGATCGGTGAAAAGATGGTTGTGGAAGGGCAAAACAATCTTCACGATGGAACACCGATACAAATTATCGGGGAGGATGATCAATCATGAAACTTACTGAAACCGCCGTCCGAAGGGGCGTTACCTTTATAATGATATATTTGATCGTGGTTGGTTTTGGTCTTTTTTCGCTTGCACGCCTCAAACTCGATTTATACCCAAAACTGGAATTCCCGGTTATTTCTGTCATTACGCAATACACCGGCGTTGGTCCTTATGATATCGAGACGGTTATAACCAGGCCGATCGAGGAGTCTGTTTCAACGGTGGAAAACGTCGAAACCGTAACCTCAACAACCTCGCAGGGGCTTTCTATCGTAACTCTGGAATTTGATTGGGGTACCGATATGGATCAGGCGGAAATTAACGTACGAAACCAGCTCGATTTTATCCGTGATTTTTTGCCTGCTGATGCGAGCGAGCCGCTGGTTTTTGCATTTGATCCATCCATGCAGCCTATTCTTTTTCTTGCTGTTACCTCAAATCTGCACGGATTGGCCGAACTGCGCTATATCTCAGAACACGATATCGAACCACGGATCGAACGAATCAGTGGAGTCGCTTCCGCATTCACATCCGGTGGAATGGAACGCGAAATTCGCATCCTCGTCGATCCTCAACAATTAAGGGCCCATCACCTCAGTATACAACAGGTCTCCGCAGCCCTGCAGGCAAACAATTTACAAATCGCCTCGGGCTGGATTGATAATGAAAAACAGGAGTTTACAGTTCAAACCGCCGGAGAGTTTGACAACATCGAGGAAATCGCCAACACCAATATCGCCACTGTCAATGGCTCGGTCATTCGTGTAAAAGATGTTGCAAATGTTGTTGATGGATTTAAAGAGCAGAGACAACGGGTCTGGATGAATGACAAGCCCGCTGTTATGCTCATGGTTCAAAAACAATCCGATGCCAACACCGTTCAGGTTTGTAAAGCGGTTGTAGGCAAATTCGCTCAAATCGAGTCCGAAATTCCGCCGGGTGTTGAACTGGCAATATTCTGGGATCAATCAGAATTTATTGAACGCTCCATCTCAAACCTGGGCAGTACCGCCAGAACCGCAATTATTCTTGCTTTTTTGGTGCTTTTGTTCTTTTTGAGAAACATCCGCAGTTCATTGATCGTCGCGGTTTCAATTCCCGTCTCTATTATTGTAACGTTTGCCGTTATGGACCAGGCCGATTTAACCTTGAATATCATTTCCATGGCGGGATTGGCATTGGCGGTTGGACTCCTGGTGGATAACTCTATCGTCGTGCTGGAAAGTATTTTCAGATTTAAGGAGAGCGGTGAAGAGGCAAAAACCGCCGCCAACAAGGGCGCCGGAGAAGTGGCCATGGCTATTACCGCTTCCACCCTGACCACACTGTCGGTTTTTGTGCCTATTCTATTCGTACCCGGACTTGCCGGCGAAATGTTTAAAGAAATGGTAATCACCATCTGTTTTTCACTCGCCGTTTCGCTCATTGTGGCCCTGACGCTGATCCCGCTATTGACGTCGAGAATGCTCAAAGGTACCACCCGCAGGAAAAAAGAGGGCTTTTGGCATAACATCAGCACCCACATACAATCCTGGATCGATGGATTGCAAAAATACTATACGATTGCCCTGCGATGGGCTTTGCATCACCGCAAGAGCGTATTTTGGAGCGCTGTGCTGTTGTTTTTCCTCTCCATCTTTATCCTTTTTAATCTGGGTGGAGAATTTCTGCCTGAAGGCGATGACGGCTTTTTAGCCGTGTCGGTGGACCGTACGCCGGGGACCAGCCTGGAAGAAATGGATAAAACCATTCACCATATCAATAACATCATCGAACGCGAAGTTCCGGAACAACAGATCGTCTACTCTAATTTTGGTCAGGGAGAAGGCGTGATGTCTCTTTTCTCATCCAGGGCCTCGTCCGAAGGAGATATTACCATAAGACTTTCGAATCTGGAAAAAAGAGACCGAACAGAATTTGAAATCGCCGATAGTTTACGGCCGCTTTTAAACAAACTCCCGGATGTTACCATCGCCTTTGAGGATCGCGGTGAACAAAATCTCTTCGGTTCAGAAGGAGATATTTCAATCAAGGTTATCGGACACGACATCGAAAGAGCCGAGATCATTGCCGAGGAGTTACAGGAACGAGTCAAAAAAATAAACGGGGTTGTTTATACCCAGCTCAGCGTAGAAAAGCCAAGACCCGAGCTCGTTAT
>CAZMUU010000258.1:0-5198 GCA_964569215.1 uncultured Cytophagia bacterium | reverse complement strand
CCGGTAGATATTGCGGTTCTCCGATTTGGCCCCGGCTGCCGGCATAAACAACTTTTGCGTCATGTTTAGCACAGGCATGGCAAATATTCAGGGTTCCGAAACAATTAATCTGAGTATCGAGTTCCGGACTTTGCATCGAAATCTCGCGTCCGACCTGAGCGGCAAGATGGAAAACGATATCTTTTCCTTTAACCTGTTTTTCCACCATGTCCCTGTCGCGTACATCTGCGGTTACGATTCTGACGTCATCCTTGATCTCCCGAATGTTTGCATCGTTCCATCCATAGGGTTCAAGCCTGGCATCGAACAGCGTCACCCGCGCATCATGCTGAACCAGCTGATGAGCCAGATTGCTACCGATAAAACCGAGCCCACCTGTGATCAAAATCTCCTTGTTTTTTAAACCAGTCCGGTCGTTCAATTTAATCCTCCCAGGTTTGTACAAGCCGCTTAAGAGATTCTCCCAATTGATCAATGGTACAATATTGGCGAAAGACCTTATAACCATTTTCAGCAATCCGTTCTCTCAAACCGGCATTTTTCTTAAGGTGTAGAATAGCATCAGCCAAAGCTCCGGCATTGGCCCGTTCAACGAGGTAAACGCTTTCCTCATGCCTTAAAAGCTCCTGAACCGGTTCATTTCGACCGGTGATCAGAGGTTTTTTCATAGCAATCGATTCGATAACTTTGTTCGTGGTCACCCTCAGCATACGTTCATTACCGCCGAATATACCGAGACAAATATCCGCTTTTGCCATCAATGTTCTCAATTCTTCATAGGGAACCGGGTCGATAAACCGGATGTTTTGCAGGCCCAATTCCCCTGCCAGAGCAACATCCCGTTCAAACGTAATTCCACGTCCGACAATCTGAAAATTAATATTTTCGTTTCGTAGCAAATGTGCCGCCCGGATAATATACTCAACACCGTGAAAAGGGGCATATTCACCATGAAAGTGCACCAAAAAATGACCCTTGTTATTCCCTGCCACAGGAAAAATTTTATCGCCATCCACTGCCAGGAAAATGCGTTGAAATTTTTCCTTCGGCACTCTGAATTTTCGGGCAAAGTCGCGGATGTGATCCTGTGTCTCGAGAATGATGACCGTCGACAACCGGCAAGCGATAATATCGCCGGCTTTATAGAGCCACGCTTTAATGGATCCGGGTTTGGCGACAGCACGGTCCTGGATCATCGTATCATAAGTGGCCACATACATATCAAAAATGATTGGCTTGAAGAGATAGAGCCGCATAAACGGAAGGATCAATTGGCCGTAAAACCCCACGATGATCACATCACAACGACGGGCATGAAAAATAGCCTTTAAAATAAGTTTTGGGTAATGACGAAAAGAACGGTCAGGCGGGAAACAGCCGATGACCTCGAATCCCTGTCGGGTTAATGCTTTAAGAACATTATGAGTTCTGGAATATGTTTTTTCACGTCCGGCAACATAAAGCACTTTCATGATTTATCCAATTCCATTTTGCGGATACGATAAAGTATATTCTCCACCAGTTGTCGATTAAATCCGATAATATCGGCAATAAGACCCATAACGAATATCTGAAATCCCAGCATCAGCAAAATTGCTGTTAAAATCAGGGATTGGATGTGTCCTCCGCCCCCTTCTGTGATATAAAAGTAAAGAAATCGAAAACCAACCGCCAAGCCGCAGAAAAATAAAAATCCGCCGATATAGGAAAAAGCTTTCAGCGGTTCATAGAGGGTATAAATCCGAGTCATCGTTGCCATAGATTGTTTGATATAGCGCCAGTTGCTGGAAAACAAACGCGACTCGCGTAATTTTTCATTGGTTTGGACCGGTATATCAACAATGGCAAGATTTTTTTTGCCGGCCTGAATAATGGTTTCCAGCGTATAGGTGAATTTGGAAAGCACATTCATTTGCAAGGCGGCATCGCGGGAAAAGGCGCGAAATCCACTGGTGGCATCGCTTACGGCTGTACCTGAAACTTGCCGTACAACCCAACTCCCCAGACCCTGCAATCGCTTTTTACTCCAGGAAAAATGCTCGATACCGGCGGTATTACGATCGCCGATGACGACATCAGCCTCTTTTTTCAGAATCGGTTCGACGAGTTTTTCGATAAAAGCGGCGTTGTATTGATTGTCGGCATCGGTGTTGACGATAATATCCGCCTCCAAACGCAAACAGGCGTCCAGGCCGACCATAAATGCCTTTGCCAATCCTTGATTTTTGGTCAGTTGCACGATATGATGAACGCCATGCTGACGCGCTACCGCCAGGGTCTGATCCGAACTGCCGTCATCGATGACAAGGGTTTCGATCGTATCGATACCGGCTATCTGCTTGGGAAGTTCGGCCAGTGTAAGGGGAAGTGACTCAGCTTCATTAAAACAGGGTATTTGTATAATTAATTTCACGTCTATTCAACTATCCTCTCAATATTATAATCCTTGATATTCCTGGCATGGGTAAAAATAATCATTTCCCCCAATAATCCAATTGAAATCATCTGAATGCCGATAATAAACAACATGGCACCGAGCAACAACATCGGTTTACCGGCGATACCGCCGATTCCCAAAATCCGATAGACAAACAAGTAAAGATTAATAGCTGCTCCGACAATGGCAAACACTGCGCCCAGGAATCCTAAAAAGTGCAATGGCTTTTTAGTATAATTTCTCAAAAACAGAACACTAATCAAATCCAAAAGCCTTCTGATATAATCCTTTGGAGAGAGAGATTGGGCGAATTCTCCCTTTAATTGTTCTATTTTTTCTTCCGTAACCTTAAAGCCCTGCCGACGCGCCAAAACCGGCATAAATGCGTTCAGACTACCATAAAAGGGAATGCTTTCCAGAACCACCTTGCGCATCGCCATGACACCACTGTTGATATCATGAAGATGAATTCCGGTAAATTTGTTGGTAATTCCATTAAAAATTTTAGATACCACCCGGTTTAAAAGCGAATCCCTGCGGGGGTGACGCCTGCCCATGACCACATCGAATCCCTGATCGAGCTTGTACAAAAGTTTTATCAATTCCAGAGGATTAACATGAGCACGACTGGTAAAAAATACGATCTTTTTACCGCGTGCGACCTGCAACCCTGCTTCCAAAACAGAGGCCTCGCCAAAGGCTGTCCGCATCTTGATGGCTTTGACGTTTGTGGTTTTTTCACAGATTTGAGTCAAATCCTGAAAAGTGGAATCGCGACTCCCATCATCGATATAGATGATCTCAAATGTTTCGCCATAATCCCGCAACATATTCTGCAACATGCTGTGTAATTTGACCAGCTTTCCCGCTTGATTCTGGAGCGAAATCAGGACCGAAACATCCAGACTATTTTTATCAAAATTTTGAGAAATTTGATCTGCAAAAAACATAGAATCCCGAAAATTTTCCATTTTTTATGTCCATAAAATTTAGAATTTACAAAACCATTTCTTAAATTTCAACCAAACTGTCACAAAAACATGTCAATATAGAGAGCGTCTGGAGCCGCTTTCCACCACCATTCTACCGATCAAGCCGAGAAACAAGAACTGCAGACCACTGGCAATCAGAAGAACGGTAAGCGTAAGCAAAATGTTTACCTCTTCAAATGGTAAATCAAGTATCATGACCTTGTAAAAACCATAGAAAAACGTCATCGATCCGGAAAAAAGAAAAAAAAGGCTGAATGCAGCAAAGAATGAAAGAGGATTTTTCAAGTGCCTCATCAATAATCGAATGGTTGTCAAATCCATAATAACCCGAAACGTTCTGGTTAGATTATATTTTGATTTGCCGTATTTGCGGGCATGATGATTTACCGCCAGTTCAGTGATATTGGCTCCTTCCATGCGCATTAAAGCCGGAATGAACCGATGCAGCTCTCCATAAAGTGAAATATTGCGCAGCATATCCCCCCTAAAGGCCTTTAATGAACAACCGGTGTCATGCAAAAAGACACCCGTCGTTGAACATATGATTCTGTTTGCGATTCTTGAGGGGATTTTACGAACGAGCAATTTATCCTTACGATTTTTTCTCCATCCGGCAACAACATCATAGCCCTGTTCCAGTTTTTCGACCAACACAGGGATATCGGCAGGGTCATTCTGTAAATCTCCGTCCATCGCAATCACCACTTGACCACGTGTGTGGGCAAACCCCGCCGCCATTGCCGCCGATTGACCGAAATTTGCGCGAAACAGGATGGCGGAAACGGATTTCTCTTGATTTGCGAGATCAACCACAAATTGCCTCGTCTTGTCGCTGCTGCCGTCATCGACAAAAATGACCTGATACGACTTTCCGTAGACTTTTAAAACATCCCGCAAACGTTGCCATAACCGGTGCACATTTTCCTCTTCGTTATAAAACGGCACGACAATGGATAGATATGGCGCAGAAAGCTTTGTTCTGTTCATTTTCGTCCCAGGCGGTTTATGAACAATATAACCAATAGTATAATTACCGTTTCTATTGTTATGGTTCTGAGATTATGCCAATTGAAAAGACTGGGTATAAACGTTGCAGAATCTGATGACCGGACAACATCTGAAAAAATCTGAACCGGTGCGATAAAATATTTATCGCTAAAGGGCCAAAAAATTTGCGCTCCATAGGGAGCAGACTTGTCTACGGCAATCAAATCGAGCCCGATATGCAATGCAATAGCACCTGTGAACAGCAGTGCCGGCCGTGAAAAATGTCGACAGGAACACATCGATATAACACCAAATAATGTCCCGGCGACAACAGCGAAAAAAAAGCTGTGAGTGAATTGATGGTGATACGCATTGGGATTGCCCTCGATAAAACCGAAAATAAAATCGATATCCGGTAAAACCACGCACACCAAAATAAGTAACGTTTCTTTGTCGAACCGCAATACTCTTTTCTTGTGTACGGCCACTATCGCCAGGCCGGATAATATATGTCCAATCGGTGATGGCATGATTTATGTACCTAGCTACAAATGCGATGATTTGGCGAAAAAATCTTTCCGCTTTGGCCTGAATCCAGGATTATCTCTCCGTTAATCAAAAAAAAATGAATGGACAAGTATGCCATTACAGACGATAAAAGTGTTGACTGGATAGGACAATCTTTTATGTACAAAAAAATATTACACCTGTAAAAAAAGAAACACAGACAGATAAAAAATCCAATACCAGTCTTGAACACAACTTAAGTTATTGATTTTAAA
>CAZMUU010000257.1:0-5229 GCA_964569215.1 uncultured Cytophagia bacterium | reverse complement strand
TCAAAGCATCGAGAAAATATGAAAAAACCCCTCTTTTTCATCCTGTGGTGTATTGGGTTATGCACTTGCTCCGTCGATACCGGTCTCAAACCACTGCAGAGCGGTTTTTCCGGGTCCATTGCATTTCAAAACAACTGGCCTGAATCTACCGATCAGGTTGTGGTTGTTGCCGCGAAAAAGTTTCCCCCCGGTGAAATAACCGATATCGTGATGGGCGAACCCTTACCATTATTTCAGGACACGGTCCACTATACCATTTATACCGCCCCGATAACCTTTCGCGCTATCGGGGTCATATGGAAAGAGAGAGGACTAGCATGGGATGTTACCAATGTCATCGGCTATTATTTCAAAGACGATGACCTGTTTAATCCCGAATCCGTGACGATCAAACACCGCGATCAAATGGTCGAATCGGTGGATATTGTCGCAGATCTCTCAAAAGCCAAAAGATCGGTTCAAAGTGGAATCTCCGGAAAACTCGTGGTCAAACAGCCGTGGCCGGCGCAAGCCGAATCGGTCATTATGATCGCTTCGGATTCCTTTCCACCCAAAGGCTTGCTGGACCTTCAGTTCTCTCCACCGATTGCAGCCGGGTTCGATTCAATCCATTACGAGTTTAACCTGCAACCAAAAACCTATCAACTCATCGGCACCCTGCTTTTGGGTAAGGATATTCCCATTTCATTGCAGAGCGTTGTCGGTGTCTATTTAAAACAGGGCGATTTTCTTGCTTCTCCGGTAACCATTGCAAGTGATACATCGTGGGTCGACAACATAGATATCCCCCTCTATTTTACACAGTAAAGAAATAGGAACCTCGGGCAAGAAATGAAAAACATTATTATATTTTTTCTTCTGCTGTTCCCTTCGGTGGCAATCTATTCAGGAACCCTGGAAGGGCACATTCACTCAGAAAACGGTGACGCATTACCCGGTGTTAATATCACCATTATCGGTACGGTATTGGGAACCAGCAGCACTATTGATGGCAAATACCACCTATCCGATCTAGCCGCAGGGTCTTACAGCATCCGTTTCACCATGATGGGATTCCGGCAAGTGATCAAAGAGGATGTTTCCGTGCCGGCAGAGGGAACTGTTAAAATTGACATTACCATGAAGGAAACCATCATAGAAACACCCGAGATTCTCATCTCGGCCAATAAAAGGCGGCAAAACATCCAGGATTCGCCAAACAGCGTCGGTATCATCACGCAAAAAGATTTTAAGGAAAAAAATGAAATCTATCTGGATAATCTTCTGGAGCATGCCTCGGGCGTCAACTTTATGCGTTCACAGATCAATATTCGGGGGTCGTCGGGATTCAGTTATGGCGCCGGAAGTCGCATTCTTTTCCTTGTAGACGGCGTCCCGGTGATGCCCGGCGACAGTGGTGACATCAAATGGGACCTGATACCGGCAAGCCAGATCGATCATGTTGAAATCATCAAGGGCGCCGGCTCTGCGGTTTACGGCTCAAACGCCCTTGGCGGCGTTATAAATGTGATCACCAAAGAAGCATCGGCAAAACCGGTTACGAATCTACGATTATCGGCCGGTTTTTATGACAAACCGGCGTATCCGGAATGGCAGTGGACCGACCGGCTTTTGCACTTTGATGAGATCGATATCGACCACACGCGCAAACTCAGCCACCGCTCTGAAATATTTGTGGCCCTGGGAAAACACCAGTCCACGGGTTACCGGCAGAACAATTTTTACCAGCGCTATAATGCCTCGATGAAATATCACACCCGTCTGGGACAACAATCGAATCTGACCCTTTCTTCGAGCTACGAAGGCGGTGACCGGGGCGCCGGTCTGTTGTGGAGAAATCAGCGCTATGCCCTCGAGGTCGATCCGGAAGCACTCGCTGATCATACGGTCTCGAACAAATTCAGTCTAAATTCATTTTATCAATCCACCCTGAATAAAAAACTGGGCGTAAGAGCCCGCCTCTCCTATTTTCGCAACTATTGGAAGAATTTCTTCCATGACAATATATCAGCATCAACAGCAAATCGATTCGGAGTGGAACTACAGGGTGAATATCAACCCTCGAAAGACAATTCATATATTTTCGGCAGTGAAGAGAGCTACGATCTTGTCCGCTCGGACCTGGTCGGCGATCACTATCAATATGTTCTTTCTGCTTTTATCCAAAACGAAAGAGCTGTATTATCCACGCTTCGGTTAACAATCGGATTACGCTTTGATCATCACTATGTGGATACTGGATTTGCCGACTCGGAATGGAATCCTAAAATCGGATTGGTTTGGCGCGCTCAACCCAATATCAGCCTGCGCGCCTCCTCCGGCAGAGGGTTCAGGGCGGCAAGCATGTCGGAGCGGTTTGCCGATTCGATCTACTCCGGGTTACGCCTGTTGCCAAACGAAAACTTGAAATCAGAAACAGCCTGGTCTCATGAGATCGGTGTTAATGCCTCACTGACGTCACAACTCTATTTCGATTTATCCTTTTTTCAAAACGACTATTGGGATCTGATAGAACCGGAACCCAATGAAAATCAGGTTATCCAGTTTGTCAATCTGACACGCGCCCGAATTCGCGGTGTAGAAGCAAGCATAAAGATCAATCCATGGATTCAAAACCTTTTTACCGAGGCCTCGATTACCGTAATGGATCCGAAAAATCTTGATGAAAATACAGTACTGGCCTATCGGCCAAAATATTTTTACAACCTCTCCTTAACCTATTCCTGGCAATTTTTCGATATCGGCGGCGATTACCGCTTTGTGGAAGCGCTGAAAGAGAACGCGGTTAAGCTTTATCCCAATGATGAACGGGTTCCCCAAAGAGTCGCCAATGCCTTTTTAGCCCTATCTATCAACGACTGGAAACTGACGTTTTATGCCAAAAATATTTTCAACCACAACCATACTCAGGTTGAACGAACGATTTTGCCTATTCGCCACTATACCTTAACGCTGGCGAGTAAATTTTAAACGAGTAAATTTTAGAAATGAGGTGTCTTATGCGACCAATCCATATTTTAGGAGTAATGATGATATTTGTTCTGACCTGTAGTACATCAAAACTGGATCGCGCTCCGCATGATTATGTTGTCGAGCAATTGAACAAACTGGCTCCGGTTGAAATCAGTAGCAATATCGATCACCTGGCAGTATCGGAAAAAGCCACGCTGACCAGAGTGCTTCAAGCAGCCAGGGTCATGGATGACCTCTTTTTGCGTCAGGTCAATCCGGACAATCCTCAACTGCGCCAGGCGTTGAAAGCGTCGACAACGCCGGAAGATATGGATTACCTGAAATTGTTCGATATCATGTTCGGCCCCTGGAATCGGCTGGAAGAAGATGAACCCTTTCTGGTAGATTATGAAAAACCCGATGGCGCCGGCTTTTATCCGGCCGATATGTCAAAAGAGGAATTCAATTCCTATATCGAAGAGCGTCCGCCTTTGGAAGATGATTTTACCTCTACGTTTACCCTTATTCGCCGCGAAAAAGGTCGACTGACTGCAATTCCCTATCACGAAGCCTATAAGGAGTGGGTCTCCAAAGCATACAGGTATCTAAAGGAAGCCGCCGAATTATCCCAGGAGCTGACCCTGAAAAAATATCTCGATCTTCGCGCCGAAGCGCTCTTGACCGACGATTATTTTGACAGCGACATGGCCTGGATGGATCTGGAAGGTAACCTTGAGATCGTCATTGGACCCTATGAAGTGTATGAAGATAACCTGTTCAACTACAAGGCTGCCTATGAGGCGTTTGTATGTATCGTCGATCAGGAGGAGAGCGAAAAACTCTCGGCCGCGGCGCAATATCTCAATGCCATGGAGGCCAATTTGCCGATTCCGGACCGCTACAAGAATTTTGACCGCGGCTCTTCCTCTCCCATCAAGGTGGTTCAGGAAATTTTTTCCGCCGGTGATACCAAAGCGGGGATACAAACCACGGCCTTTAATTTACCCAATGACGAACGCGTTCGTGAAGCAAAGGGCTCTAAAAAAGTCATGTTAAAAAACATCGCCAGAGCAAAATACGACAAGTGCTGGATTCCCATTGTGGAAACCATCCTGGCGGAAAAACCATTGAAACACGTCAGCTTTGACGCCTATTTCAACCACGTCCTCATGCATGAAATGAGCCATGGACTCGGTCCAGGTAACATCACCCTCGCCGACGGCACCGAAACCAGCGTCAGCAAAGAATTAAAAGAAACGTATTCGGTGATCGAAGAATGCAAGGCAGATGTTCTCGGCGTCTATAATCTCATTTTTCTCATGGAAAAAGGCGTTTACCCGAAAAGCATGGAATACTCTGTCTATGCCAGTTACCTCGGCGGTATGTTCAGGTCGATCCGGTTCGGCATCAACGAAGCGCATGGCGGCGGTGTGGCGATTCAATTCAATTACATGATCGAAAAGGGTGCCATCGTTGAAACCGATGCGGGAAAGCTCAATGTGGTACCGGAAAAGGTGATACCGGTGCTGACCGACCTGGCCCGCACCCTGCTCACCATCCAGGCTGAAGGGGATTACCAAGGCGCTAAAGATCTGATTGAAGAGTATCGCGTCATGACGCCGTTGATGCGACAAACGATCGAAAAACTCAAACATGTACCGATCGACATCCGTCCTTCCTATCCGACGGCAATGGAGCTGCTGGATAAAAAATAAGAAAACCAGAGGCCGCTGAAGGGAATGATGGATTTTTCTGCAACAGCAAATCAAGAGAAACCGGTTCGATAACGAGAGGGCCGGCCCTGTCCAATACCTCAGGAAATCGCTGGGTCTGTATCAAGACGATTTATCGTATGAGTTTATTTCTATCATAGTTCATCTGATGCTTTCGGTACAGCCCCGCCTTTTGAGGTCGTACGCGAATACGCCGGAAATGGTCAATACAATAGCGAAATCATTTGGCACAGCTCGGGTGGCAGGCCCAATTACGAAGTAAAGTGCCCCAAACAAGTCAACTCATGTTCAGGTAACGAAGCGCAGGCAGCAGACCAAATTACAGCGGACCGGGAAATTCTGACAGCATGGTTAAACAAGGTCGTGGCATAAGGCGACAGGAAAATTACAACGGGCCGGGATCAAAGGCCATAATGCCGTCAGAATTTCCCGGTCGATGAGCCGGCATTTTCAGGAAAACCGCTGATGCGTTTTCACGACTATAATACAAGAATATCTTCGACCGTTACAACAATGCCCATTGCGTAAACCTCACCATCCAGAG
>CAZMUU010000256.1:0-5232 GCA_964569215.1 uncultured Cytophagia bacterium | reverse complement strand
AATCACTTTGTCTTTATAGTAATATCCAGCGAGATGCTCTTCAACCACTTTGTTCGACTCTACATCACTCACTTTGGCCGTCATCAGCGCTTCGTGCTTTTCGGGGTCAAAATCCCGGCTAAGAGACACCATCTTTTTAACCCCCTGCTCTTCCAAAATCTTGACCAAATTCTTATATACCATCTCGATTCCTTCGAGCAGAGAATCATCGCTGTTTTCCTGTGACGCAGCTAAAAAACGTTCAAAATCATCTATGACCGGCAAAATCGCCGTAACCAAATCTTCGTTGGAATATTTTATGAGCTCCTGCTTTTCCCGGTCAGCGCGTTTTTTAAAGTTATCAAATTCAGCGGCGAGCCGCATGAATTTATCCCGTAGCGCTTCATTTTCTCTTTTTAATATATCGTTTTCTTCTTCACTCTTTTTTTGTACTTGAACAAGATTTTCCTCTTGTTGATGTTCTCCTTCTGTTTCTAATGTTTCCCTTTCTTTCTCTTGCATTACGCTTCACCATCCTTTATTTTGATTTGCCCATCAAATACCCTAATGTCTCTGACATAAAGTGTACAAGGGCAATGATTTTATCATACTGCATTCGCGTTGGTCCGATAACCCCAACCGTTCCGATCGCATCTTCATAGCGATAAGTGGTTGCGATCAAACTGCAGTTTTTCATCAAATCTTCCTGATTCTCATCTCCGATAACGATAGAAACGCCTTCGGATTCATGTTCGGATAAAACGCGAACGAGAATATCTTTACGATCTATTAATTCAATGATTTTTCCGATTTTATTTCCCGAACTAAACTCCGGGTTCTGTAATACATTTTTAGCTCCGGCAAAGTGAAAAATGTCGGAAGTATATGCTGTGGTTATATTCCTGGATTGTGCCTGAAGGGCATCAATCACTATTTTACTCTGTGCATCGACATCCCGGAAGCGTTCTTTTAACGAATTTTTCAATTCGCTCACGGTCAATCCATATAATCTCTCATTCAACAATTGATTGGTGGTCTCCAGCAAATGTTGAGGCAACGCTTCGTTGATTTCAACAATCACCGTTTTAACCAACCCGGCTTTAATACTCAAAATGAACAAAATTTTGCTTTCAGCCAGTCTTACCAGTTCAATTTTCTCGACCATGCCCTTTTGAAACCGTGGTGCCAGGGCAACGCCGAGCTGGTGTGAGATATTGCTCAATACACGGGATGCTTTTTCCACAATCGTGTCGACATCTTGAGAAAACCTTGACAACTGTTCGACAATCGCGTTCTTGTCTTCGCTGGTAAGCGGAAAAACACTTTCCAGACCATCCACATATTGGCGATAACCAACATCTGTTGGAATTCGTCCGGCTGACGTGTGAGGATGGGTGATCAACCCTTTTTCCTCCAAGTCAGTCATTACATTTCGTATGGTCGCAGGACTGATCCCCAGTTTATAGTGTCTGGCCAAATATCGAGACCCCACCGGCTCTCCGGTACGCACGAACGTATCGACAACTGCCAAAAAAACCTGCTTTTCTCGTTCTGTTAATTCTTCGAGTACCATAATCCAATAAATATCTTTTGTTAAAATCTATGTAAGATAGAGAATTTCAAACGAGTTGTCAAGAGAAATTTCCCGGCCATATTTTATAAAAACCGCCGGATAGCAAAGGCGCTTGCCAACAACCCCAACAATCCACCCAGCGCAATCACCATGAAAAAAGTGCTCAATGGAACGTATAAGAAATTCGGAACCTGGTGATTGATAAAACGAACCAGGGCATACAAGAGCACAAACGCAACAATACCCCCAAGGATACCTTGCACGAATCCCTGTAGATAGTAGGGTATACGAATAAAGCGCCTGGTGGCACCAACCAATTTCATCGTTTCTATGATTTGTTGTTTAGACATAATCGCCAATCGAACATTGTGGAAAATAATAACCAAAGAACCGACAATGACGAACACGAAAACAAAAACATTAACGGTTTTTGCAATACCCGAATAACCGGATAAGATGCGAAGGGCTTCTTCGTGGTAAACGACTTCCTCGATGCCGTCGATCATTTTGATTTGGTCGGCGATTTCATATATGTGTTCAAACGTTTGATTTTCCGGCGTTAATTTCACCAAAAAAGAAGAAGGCAATGGGTTTTCTCCGACAACATCAAACAAATCCTCCCCAAACTCACGACGGAATTGCTCCGCGGCCTCTGTTTTGGAAAAAAAATCGACATTATCAACGCCCGGCAACGTCTGTAGCGCCGATCCCACTCTGGAAATTTCTTTTTCATTCAGAGTGTTGGCGACAAAAGCCTGAATATCAAATCTGGTGTTTAACACCTCGACGATGCGGTCGGTATTCAAAGACAATATTCCAATAACGCCAACCAGGATCAGCAAAAAGGTCATTATCAGGACCGAAAACAGAAAAGAGAGCCGACCACGTCGCCAGCTGTCCCGGGTTTCCCGAATAATGTATCTCAAATTGAACATGAGCAATGTCCCGTCGTTTTCTCTTTATGGCGCCAATATAACAACACCATCTGTCGCCCGCCCCCTAATAACCTGTTTACCGCCATTCGTTTTGATCGCGTGCACTCCTAATCATCATCAACGAAAGGATTATCCGATATTTATGATTCTTCCATTTTTTATATGTATGACCCGTCCGGGATAGTTTTTCACCATCTCATAATTGTGAGTGGCCATAATGACGGTGGTCCCTCTTGCATTAATTCGGAACAGAACCCGCATTATCTCTCTAGCGGTTTCCGGGTCCAAATTCCCCGTCGGCTCATCCGCAAGCAACAAATAAGGTTCATTTACGATTGCGCGTGCAATAGAAACGCGTTGTTGTTCGCCGCCGGATAATTCTGCAGGATTTTTTCTGGCTTTGTGACTCAGCCCGACATCAGCGAGTGCCCGCAACACGCGTTTTTTGATCACTTTTTCCTTGCTACCGGTAACCCGAAGTGTAAACGCAACATTCTCAAACACATCGCGGTCGGTAAATAATTTAAAATCCTGAAAAACAATTCCCAACCGTCGCCTCAAAAATGGAATTTCCCGTTTTTTAATGAATAACGAACTAAACGCTCCAACTTTAATATGACCCTCATCCGGAAATCTATCCATGTAAATCGCTCTCAATATCGTCGATTTACCCGCTCCGCTGGGGCCAACCAAAAAAACAAAAGCAGCCGCAGGAACCTGGAAGGTAATCCGGGACACACCATCGCCGGTCGGATAGATGATTTTTACATTTTGCAACTCCAGCATGGCTTATTCCGTTTTTCTCAGGATAAAGTGGATGCGATCCGAGTCTTCTGATCCTTTTTGAAAATTAAAATCATCATAATATGCTAAAACATCCAGGGGGCTCTGGTTAATCATTCTTAATATTTCTTTCAGTGTTCTGATGCGCTGCCGGTGCTCTTCAATAAAAATCAGCTCGGGAATCCGATGAAAGAACAGCTTAAAGAGATTCGTTTGTATCTTTGTGTTTACATCAAAATAACTGTGCCGTTTATACTTGCCCTGCCTGATTGTTTCCTGATGGACAAAGGCATTAAAATATCGCAAAGAATTTTTAATCGTACTGATATCAAAAATGAATAGTCCTGTTGAGCTTAGAGAATTCGCTACAGCCTTAAAACAGGAGAGCCATTCCTCGTCATGAAGGAGATAGTTCATACTATCATAAAGCGAAACGATGAGATTAAACCGCTTTCTTGAACTCATGTGGACCATGTCTGCACACCAAAAGTGCGTACGGTATTCCTTCTTTCTCGCTCGTCTTCGTGCCTGGCGAAGCATCAGCACAGCCGAGTCGCTTCCAAATGCGTTGTATCCGAGCTGTTCGAGATAAAAACAGAGCGATCCCGTGCCACAGGAAATATCGAGCATATCAGAGCGTTCAAGGTTGTATGATCTGGCAATTTTATCAATATAATGGGCCCACTTTTCATAATCGACATGATCCATAACATCATCATATATTTCTGCCAGATGCGTATACGGCTGAACGAATTTTTCTTTTTTTATGACGCTCACTTTTCTTCAACGAGTTTTAGAAATATCTTTCGGCTTCGGGGACCATCGAACTCGCAAAAATATACCGATTGCCAGGTACCGAAAACCAACCGGCCACCAGAGACCAAACACTGCAGAGAAGGGCCGAGCAATGATGATTTTATGTGTGCATCCGAATTTCCCTCGCTATGGCTAAATCCCGCATGATGTGGCACCATTTTGCCAAGATGATTGATAATATCCCGAGTTACATCCGGATCCGCATTTTCATTAATGGTCACCGCTGCTGTCGTGTGCGGAACGAATATTGTAAGCACTCCGTCCTGTACATTGCTCTCATCAATAAAGGATTGCAGTTTTCGGTCGAGTGTAATAAATTCTTCTTTTTTGTTGGACTGAATAGTTAATTCTTTCATGTCGCTCCTTGTCTCAGGTTTTTAACTTTTTTTTGCGGGCAGCGGGAAACAAGATATTATTCAATATCAACCGGTATCCTGGAGATGTTTTATGTATTTCCAGCTCGGTGGGCGGGTCGTTTACGTAATGCTGATAATCTTCCGGATCATGGCCCCCCAGGAATGTATAGGATCCCTTACCATAGTTTCCGTGAATATATTTTGCTTGTTGTGTGCCTTCCGATTCACCCATAATGAGAACGCTTGTCTTGATCAACTCCTTGCGAAATCCGGTGGTCTGCCCCATAAATCCCTTGATCACAGATACATGATTCTGAGTCAACATGGTTGGGACAGGATCATATTTGGCTGAAAATTCGAACAAGCTGAAATACTCTGCTTCTGCACCCAGCAGGGGAGCCGAATAGCTCGGCGGTATATCAATATCAGAATATTCGTATACCAATGGGTCGGGTAAAATTTTAAAATCTGTAAAAGCCAGACATTGTGTATAATCCAGTTTGTGCTGAGCATCGCTTGAAACCGGGTCACCATCGAATACACTTGCAACGATATCGGTGTTTAATGCTGCCAGAGCGATATCAATGGTGTCGGTGGCGGAACACATGGCAAAGACAAAGCCGCCCCCCGCCATATAATCGCGAATGGTCAAGGCGACTGCTTTTTTAAGATCAGAAACCTTTTGGAATCCCATTTTTCGCGCCATTGCACTGTTCTTTTTCACTTCATCCTGATACCAGTCTGTGTTTCGATAATTTGCATAAAATTTTCCATATTGTCCGGTAAAATC
>CAZMUU010000255.1:1694-5279 GCA_964569215.1 uncultured Cytophagia bacterium | reverse complement strand
ATCGGTATGTTGAGAAAAGATAAAACCTTTATCATTTGCTTTCTTATACTTTTGCCTGCATTTGCTTTTCGGTTTCGATATATTATAACACGTCCTGTCGTACCGCTCTGGCCGGATGAATTTTATTATTTGGAGGCGGCGCAAAATCTCTATTCAGGGGAGGGCTACAGGGTTCATGACGCTCCCACGGCATATCACCCTGTGGGTTATTCCATGTGTTTGAGTCTTTTGCACTTTGCGGGTTTTGATTCTGTTTTTGCATTTCAAGTGGTACAAGTTTTCGTTTTTTTATTGGTATTGTTTGTTTTGTATCGATTTTGCAGAATTCTATTTGATGAAAAGGTCGCTCTCGTCGCAATCTTTTTAGGTGCCTTTTATCCCTACTGGATATTTACACCGGCGAGACTATTGCCGACGACTTTTTTTACTTTGTTTTTATTGCTTGCGACTTTTTTCCTGTATAAAAGGAAAGTTAACCCGTCACAAGTGAATGCGGTTCTGGCAGGGCTTTGTTTTGGCATTTCCGTTTTGATGAAAAGTACGGCTCTGATCGTATTTATGTCAGCTCTGATTTGGTATTTTTACACAAGCCGGGAAGAGATAAAGCATCGATTGACGGCTATCACCATCCTGATTACTCTGTTGGTTATTGTGCTTGCTCCTTGGTTATATCGAAACAGCCTTGTATTTGGCAAACCCTTTTTGGGGACCAATTTTGGCTACAATCTATGGTTGGGCAGCCATGCGGATGCAAATTTGCATTCATCTGTCAATCAAAGGGCGGTACCGGAATCTTTACAAAAACAATTATCGCAGGCTTTGAATGAGGTTGAGCGGGACCGGATCTTTTTAAAAGCAGCGCGTCGGGAGATAGCTCGTTCACCCGGGGAAGCCTTTTTAGGGTTTCTAAAAAAGTCGGTCTATTTCTGGCGTCCGGATCCGTCGCCGACAACGGGTAAGCATTTTCATGCGACGAGTCTGAGATGGATCAGTATACTGAGCGTTACACCTTTGCTCGTTTTCGCTCTACTCGGATTTTATTCGGCTCTGCGGAATGTCAATCCTGATCTCTATTTATTTGTCATCTATATTGTTGTCTTTACCCTTGTCCATGCACTTTTTTTCCCAAAGGTGCGTTTTCGATTGCCTGTAGACATTTATTTGTTTATGCCGGCAGCCTATTTTATCAAGCACACTATTTATGGTTGAGGATATGAGTTTGCTCGACGATTATGAAAAGAAAAAATCCGGGAATATGCGCAGTGATCCCACATATCAGCATCTGAGTCATGAGATTCGTTCCGTGATTCAGGGATTATTGGGATATATTGCGATATTCGGAGATGAAGTCAAACCCCAGCTTACGGTTGAGCAGACCCAACTCTATGATCGTATTGATTTTTTTGCTTTAAAGCTATCCGATTATATTACTGAATTGCTGGAGCTGGTTAACGAGGATACAGAGTGAGCAAGATAAGGAGTCTTTTGTGAAACAGTCCTTTTTCTTTATGATAATATTGTCTGGCCTGATATTTATCAACAGCAGCCTTTATAGCGGCCAGAAACCGTATGACCTGACGGTTATCGAATCCAACCGATCCTATATGGATGTGGATGTGCAGTTTAAGGAGGCGGTAACCACTCAGGAAAAGAGCGGGGGAAGCTGGTATTCAAAAATTACGATACCGGGATGTTCATATACGAGGCTGGAAAATTATCCCCGTCTTCCCTTTACTCAAATTTTGCTGGGTATTCCACCTGAAGGCGACCCTGAGATCGAGCTCCTTGAAAAAAATACCGTTACACAAACGGTCGGTGCTATTGCTACGGTTCCGGTAAGCGAAGAAAAAACCGCCGGTCATCTTGATTTTCAACTTGATACAATTTATCCCGAAAATCTGTTGCAGTTGTACCCGTCCGGGTTTGTGCGTACGCAGCGGATCGTTAAGATCGGATGTCATCCCGTGCGGTATAATTTTGCCACCCAAACGGTTGAGATTGTAAAATCCCTTCGCTTTCGGCTCTATTATTCCGCTGATGCAGTGGAATCTGTATCTGTTAAATCCACGACAGACAGCAATACCGGTTTTGAATCTTTTTATAAAGCCCATTTGGCCAATTATGAAGCGGCCAGGACCTGGCGCCGGGAACCGGTTAAAAGCCTCAATATGCTCAAGTCATCATCTTATCTGGATGTAGCCAACCGCTATAAAATATATGTTGAAGAGGATGGGATTTATGCCATCAGCGGAAAAGAGCTCGAAGACAAAGGTGTCGATCTCGCATCAATAAATCCGCGTACGCTTTCCATGCTGCATAAGGGCACCCCCATACCCATTGTTATTGAAGGAGAAGAGGATGGCCGGTTTGACCGCGATGACCGGATTATTTTTATCGGATACCATAATTACGGAGATAATACCTATTACAGCTGGTATTCCAGTTCCAATGTCTATTGGCTGGTGTGGGGAAGTGGAATTGGTGCCCGGTTTAGCCAAATAAACGGAGCCGACTCGGGGGTTATTGACACCCTTTCCATTGCAACAACGACAAAGCATCTGGAAAGAGATTTGATTTATGAAAGATTGCTCGAGGTCCCGAGAGAGGATATAGATCACTGGTTCTGGACCCAGTTTCACCAGTATGAAGGTTCTGCAGAAAACAAAACAGACGGAGAATATACCTTTGATTTAAAGATGAACCATGTGGTTGATCAGTCGATGATAACGGTGGATATTGAATTATTCGGCAACAGCTCTCTTGCTTTCCGCAATCCCGATCATCATGTTATTGTTAAACTGAATCAACAGGAGCTTGATCATCTAAAGTGGGATGGTCGAAACAAGTATACCTATCACAAACATGTTCCGTTTACGGCTGCGGAAAACAACAAAATATCGTTTTTTTTATCCGGATTTGATGATTCGGAGAATCCGAATCAAAATGTGAAAAATATCGATGCTGTATTTCTAAATTATATGACCTTTTCCTATCAGACCCATTTAATTGCAGAAAGGGATTCTCTGCGGTTTACGATAAGCCGGCAGCAACCGGTGATGGTCAAAGCGAAAAATTTTCACAGCGAAAAACCGTACATTTTTACATCAGAGGGTCAGCAGATCGTAAATTATCAGAGTTTGCGGCATAGAGATAACTATACCATCTTTTTCGTCGACAGATTTACCCAGCCGACCAATTATTTTATCGCCGGTGAATCTCAGTTGCGATCCGTCATTGATATTGTTGAGGATAAAGAGTCGGACTTGAAAAATATGTCAAATCAGGCCGATTATCTTATTATTACCCATGAAAAGTTTATAGAGCAGGCACAGCGCCTGGCGGATTATCGCCTTACGCCGCTGATGAAGACCCGGGTTGTCGACGTTCAGGAGATTTACGATCTGTTCAATGATGGCATCTATGATCCGAGAGCGATTAAAGAGTTTGTTTCTTTTACATTTAAAAACTGGCAAAAACCGGCACCGGCGTTTGTGCTTTTGTTCGGCGACACCTCTCATCTGATGGACAAAGAACTTGCAAAGCGGGATCCAAAGTATAAGAGCTATGTGCCGACGATGATGGAAT
>CAZMUU010000255.1:0-1684 GCA_964569215.1 uncultured Cytophagia bacterium | reverse complement strand
TGATGGAATTTACCCGCACCTGGGGAATGACATCTTCGGATAACTATTTCGTTGCTGTCCACGGTAATGATGATCTTCCCGATATGTATATCGGCCGATTGCCGGCTGCCACAATTGAGGAAGCAGAAAATCTGGTAAATAAAACCATCGATTATGAGCTCCATTCGGTTATCGATGACTGGCGTCGTCAGGTTTGTCTGTTGTCCGGTTCGGATGAAGGCCTGATGCAAATGTCGATGAAATTGTATGAAAATTATATTCCTCCACGCATCGTCACCAACTTTTTAAATACGGATCCGGAATCTCCCTACTATGGAACCACTGAAACCCTGGCGAATTATTTTAATAATGGTCAACTGTTGCTGACGTTTCTGGGGCACGGAGGAGGAGCGGTCTATCTCGACGATGATTTGTTTTTAACCCGGGATATCGCCCTGTTAAACAATAAGAACAAGTATCCGGTTATCTTTAGTATTACCTGTTTTGTCGGGCATTTCGATAATCCGGAGACGCCCTCGCTGGGTGAGCTTTTAATTAAATCAAGAGACAAGGGCATTGTCGCTCATTTTGGCTCCGTTGCACGAAGCTATATCGGTTATTTCGATAATATGCACGAATCTCTCTATGATGCCATCTTTAACATCGGTGCCGGATCGCTGGGAGAGATAACAACCCTGGGTAAATTCAATGCTTCCCGACAGGGAGCCGGTTACTGGGACCACATGAAAAATTATGTCTTAATGGGCGATCCGGCGTTGCAACTCGGTGTACCGAATGATGATATTGAGATGAAGCTGTCCCGGCAAACGCTTCGTTCCGGTGATACTCTTTCTGTACAGGGAAATCTGGATCATCAATCCGGCACTCTTGTCCTCAGCGTCCACACCGAGAAGGGTGAAAAACTACTGTCAAAAAAGGTTCAGATCGAGAATGGACCCTATGAAGAGGTGTTGTTTACCCTGGATTCAAACATGAGACGATATTGGCCGAACAAAACCGGTAAAGGCATTATCAGAGGCTATTATCAAAATGCTCAAGGTGATGATGGTGCCAGTGCTGTGATATTCAATATCAATCGTCCCATTTTGGCTGAAATTATTCCGCTGCAACCCAAGCATCTCGATCCGGTTTATTTTGAATTTTCTGTCGATAGTTTATTTACAGAAACGATCGGCAAGCCTGCAAACATTATGTTGCAATGGACTTTTGATAAAGCCGAATGGAAAACCACGAGTATGTCTGAAAGAGAAAGCGATATATGGAAGACATCGGTTCCTCTGATTAAGCCGGGCGGGACTACCATTTATTATCGTTTGAAAATTGAGCTCCAGTCCAAAGAGATCTTTTACGGCGAAGAGCAGCGCTATTATATCAACAAACTGGCGGATCTCTACCTCGACCAGCAATCAATCAGAGTCGGTGGCCGGCAGCAGTTGCATTTATCGGCTTTGATTAAAAATTACGGTCAGGTGGAGACCGGTGCTTTTAGAGTACAGCTTTACACGGGGAGCAGCAGTGATAATGCTGTATTGCTGGACACACAAACGATACAAAACGGTTTGCAGGGAATGGCGGATTCAACAATTTATTTTCAACTTCCGGGATCAATGGTCGGTCTTTACCGGTTTATGTTTCAGGTCGATGCGGCAAACGAGGTTACAGAGTCGAATGAGCTGAACAACAC
>CAZMUU010000254.1:0-5304 GCA_964569215.1 uncultured Cytophagia bacterium | reverse complement strand
CTACAATACCGTGTCCATCTTTGGCTTTGCGTAAAGCGACATATACATCTCCATTTGACCTTACGGTAAGGTGCCGGGCTCTGCCTACAGCCTCAGAAAATACAAAAGCCTGAAAACCCGACGGCAATGTGAGCAAAGTATCCACAGGCCGGGAGAAAACATTCACAACAACGAGCAGACAAACCAGGATAGCACTATAAAATCGGCAAACACCATTCATCATAAAGCCTCCTCTTCTTACTAAAAAGTTGAATTCAAAAAGGTGGAGATATGCAGGGTACCTTTTAAACCGAATTCTGTTCAAAAGTTTACCAGCCGGCCGGATTCATATCCCCGTTAAAATGCTTATTTTTCAATTCCCTTTCGTGCGTTTACGCCTTTATGAAAATAATGTTTAATCTCTTTCATTTCGGTAACCAGATCTGCCATTTGTATTAGTCTTTCATGCGCATATCGGCCGGTAAGAACGAGCTCGACAGATTCGGCCTTGTTTTGAATCAGATCAATTATACGCTCCACCGCGATGAGGTTAAAATAAACGGCAATATTGATCTCGTCCAGTATAACCATGCCATATTTGGGATTTTCTATTATTTCCCGGCACCTCGCAAATCCTTCTTGCGCCAATTTGATATCCCTGCGATCCGGTATATCTTTGATGAAACAACGCCTGCCGTATTGCTCGACCTCAATAAGGTCGCGATAGCGTTCGAGAGCATTCAGTTCACTATAGTTCATTCCCTTTAAAAACTGGCCAATAAAGACATAATAACCGGCGCCTGCAGCCCGAAGGGCAGCGCCCAAAGCAGCTGTGGTTTTTCCCTTGCCGTTACCGGTATATACTTGTACGTATCCTTTCATCATCTCATGTCCAGGGATTATGAATATAAATTCCGATTATCAGATACAGTGGATTAATCCATGAGCGCCGAGGGGGTCGCTATGGTGTTTGATTCTGTTCGTTGTCAATTCGACGAGAAACGGTAATAAAAGTCTGGAACAAAAAGCGGTTGTAAGGAATGAAAATATCACTATTCTGGCTGTTGTGACGATTCGTGTTCATAGTAGCCGTAAAATTCTACTCGTCATAAAAATTGAGCGCATTGGCGATATCCACCGGGGATCGGGTTGGCACATCTCGGCCGTCCAGCCGGATACCCTTTTCAAAGAGAATGCGAAAATTGCGAATATCTTCTTCGTCAACAAAAATAAACGGAGAAATCTGGTTCTTGCCGGGGCGAAAGTGCATACCACCCACATTGACCTCTTTAATATCCACACCGGCATTGACGAGTTCGACAATACTTTTGGGGGTATCAACCAAAAGCAAAACACGCTCATCTTTAAAGCGGTTTGATTTAAGGGCATCGATGGTTTCATGCAGGGTTAAAACCGATGATTCAATGTCGTTGGTGACTGCTGAAAGATATATCGTACGTTGCCATTCTGAATTGGCTACCTCATCACTGCAAAGAACGATTCGCTGAGGTCGTAAAACATGACGCCAACCGACAACAACCTGACCATGTATAAGACGATCGTCAATTCTAACTTGAACCAGAGGCATGATAAGATTTCTCCACACTTTATTATTCAAACTTGCACAATCCACGAACACCGTCTTTAATCATAAAGTCGGTTAGTGCTTCCAGGGTTGTATTGTCTCGTTTGGTCATAAACGAGAGAACCATCGGCAAATTCACACCGGAAACCACTTTAACATTGGAATATTGCATGGCAACCGCCACGGCAACATTCCAGCAGCTCCCTCCCTTCAGGCTCGCCATAATGATGACACCATCTTCTTTTTTGTCAGGTGCATTTACAATGGAGAGCAATCTCTCCGAAATTTCGGTCACAGACATCTCCGTAACGGAAAGAGCCCATAATCCGTCCTTTATTCCAAGAATACCATACACGGCTTCTATAAGTGCCTCACCAATTGGACCGTGGGTTAGGATGATAGCATTTTTCATGTTTTAATCCGACTCTGATTTGTTCATTTTAGCAATCAATCGTTCATTAAAATCGCGTGCTGTGTGTATGCCTTGTTCTTTCAATTTTTGATTCAGAGCCACAGCTTCGGCAATGATTGTGATGTTTTTCCCCGGCACTATCGGCAATATAATCAAGGGTATCGGAACATCCAAAATTTCTCTGGCGGTTTCTTCCATACCAATGCGTTCGTATTCCTTCTCATCGTCCCATTTTTCCAGATGGACAATAACTTCCACCGCTTTCTTACCGCGTACAGCACGGATGCCGAATAATTTGCGTATATCAATAATGCCCAGCCCGCGGATTTCCATATGATGAGCCAAAAGACCACTCGGAGCACCTTCCAGTTGGCTGGCACCAACTTTGGTTACATGAACCACATCATCAGCGACAAGCTGATGCCCCCGTTCGATCAAATCGAGGGCCAGTTCGCTTTTTCCGATAGCGCTTTCACCGGTAATGAGGACGCCGACACCAAAAACTTCCAACATTGATCCGTGAACGATTGTCGTATCGGCAAAAATTCCATCCAGAAATTCGCTGAGATGATGAGTAACGGTCGTCGTCGTCAACGGTGTGGAGAAAACCGTTATACCATTTTGATCTGCAATTTCGAGCAATTCATCCGGCGGAACATTGTCGTTGGTGATAATAATGCAGGGGAGATCAAATCCCAAAACCGATGCGATAGCACCAATACGCTCTTTGCCATGCAACGTATTCAGATAACCGACCTCCGTATTCCCCATAATTTGTACACGCCAATAGGTAAATACCTCGACAAAGCCGCTGAGAGCAAGACCGGGTCTGTGCAATTCTTTTTCAAATATCTTACGTTCGAAACTACTCTCGTCATTGAGAATGCTCAGGCGGACCCGTTTTGCATTGGCGTCATACAGGTCCTTAACGGTTATATAGTGCACTTTCATTTTTCATTAAAATTTTGAGTAATGCGCTCATTTTCAAAGCGGCGAAGTTTTTGCTTATGCTTTTTTAGTTTTCGTTCAAGCTTATCCACCGCGAGATCGATCGATTTGTACATGTCCTCACTTTTTTCGACCACAGCGAGTGTGTTTCCGGATACTTTAGAAATAATTTCCGCTACCTGCTCCTGTTTTACGTAATCGAGAATAATATCCACGTCCATCAATGTATCATCATAGCGGTGCAGTTTCTTGACCTTTTCTTCAGCATAATTTTTTAATCTATCTGATGTTTTAAAATGCCTCGCAGTGAAAGTGATTCTCATAAGTCCCTCCTACAATTTAAACAGGGTTTAAAAGCTGTGACTTAAAAAATGCGGGGAGAGGTCACGATTCCCGGTTGTTTAATCGGCTCGGGGATGTGAATGTTTATATATCCGTTTTAAATGTTCTGCAGACATGTGTGTATAGACTTGCGTCGTAGATAGATTTGCATGACCGAGTAACTCCTTAACAGACATCAAGTCCGCCCCCTGATCCAGCAAGTGCGTGGCAAATGTGTGTCGTAGAGCATGGGGATGCGCTGCGTCTCTTTTGGTAACGAGTTTTAAATAGTTGCTGACGATTCTGGCAAGCTGCTGCCTTGTAAAAGGCTCTCCTGCTGAATTAACGAAAACAAAATCCTCACTCATCTGTCCGGGCTTGAGATTCCTCAAATTGAGGTATCGCTGCAGACTCTGCAGTGCCCGTTCACCCATGGGAACGAGCCTGGTTTTATTGCGCTTACCATGGACGACCAATGTTCCCTCAGCATGAACGTGTTTGATGCGGAGCGTCACCATTTCCCCAATTCTCACACCCGTAGCGTAAAACAGCTCCAGAATGGCCAAATCGCGTTTGCCCGTCGGTGTGGAATCATCCAAAAGTCGGAAAAGGGTTTTAATTTCACCCATACTGATGAATGGTGCTAATCGTTTTTCCGGTTTTGGAGATGCAATATTCAATGTGGGGTTAAAATCAATGGCTTGTTCCCGGATTAAATAGCGTGCAAAGGCGCGGAGACAAGCCAGCTTTCTGGCAATGCTCTTCTTCGCATAACCGGCTGACAAGAGGTGACTGAGAAATTGCCGGATATTTCGCTTTTCAAAATAACCCAGATCAACAGACTGCAGATCGTACCGATCCCTGAGAAAATCACGAAATTGTAGCAAATCATGATTATAATTCGATCGGGTATGAGGAGAGGCGTGCTTTTCCGTCTTTAGGAAATATAAAAAACTGTCAATCCAGTGGCTTAAAATGTGTTTTGAGTTAACCATATATGTCAATGCGGCAATTGATTGATACTAAACTGAAAATATCCCCTGGAGGCGTTATTTTCGTAATCCAGTACCACAATAGCGATAAGATCTTGCATATCCTCCACATTCAATGAAGGCAAATCCAGATGAATCGCCCGATCAATGATCGCTTCCATTTCATCATCACGTAACAATTCAAGTTCCCGTAAGTGAAAAAGATAACTAAATGCGTTCGGAGATATGGCATCTTTTTCCACATCATTAAGTTGTCGCCACACAGGTCTAGGGAGATCTGAATTTCCTGTTGAAACCAGGCGATCAATGCTTTCACTGTGTTGTGAAATCCAATCCATTGCTGCTGAAATTTCTTCATCGCTATACCCATGGTCTTCCAGCGTCTCGACCATTAAATCAAAATCAATATCCTGCAAAGGGTTCGATTGTATTTCACTCATTATAAACGTCAATATATCCAGGATGTTTCGCTTCATTCCATAAGCTCTTGATTTTTCACTCAGTTTTCCAGCTTATTTTCAATATAAGAATTTATTATTACAAGTCAAATCATTTCATTGTTCAAACTTTACTGCCACAGCATTGTTTATACTTTTTGCCACTACCGCAGGGACAGGGATCATTTCGGCCCACTTTAACTGTTTGTTGCGGCTTTTGTGCGCCCCCTGCCTCTCTTCTGCTCTGAACATTGGCCGCCGGGGAGGTTGCCGGAGCCGTCTGCTGAAAGGTTTGAACCTGAGAATGTGTGGTTACATATTCTTTTGGTTCTGACCGTTGCTGCTTTTTTTCCTCCAGTTCACCGCCGACATCGAAAATATTAAACAAGGTGGAAACCACATCCCGGTTCATCCGATCGATGGTTTGAACGAACATTTTATAGGCTTCGGATTTGTATTCAAGCAAGGGGTCCTTTTGACCATAACCGCGCAATCCAATTCCCTCGCGCAATTCATCAATCGCATGAAGATGCTGGCGCCAATTATCGTCTATTTTTTCGAGCATATAATAGCGCTCATAACGGGCGGCCAAATCTTCACCCAATTCTCTGATACGTCGCAGATAAATAG
>CAZMUU010000253.1:0-5308 GCA_964569215.1 uncultured Cytophagia bacterium | reverse complement strand
ATATTCAATCCTGTCCCCAATTAAATTCTATCAAGAATTTCAGGTTTTCAGTCGCGCTATTATTATTATCTGATAATAGTAAACCATAAAAATGAGGTTGATAATGGCTGGTTCAAATTATCTTGCAGTTGATTTTGGTGCGGAAAGCGGTAGAGTGATCCTGGGCAAGCTGGACAAAACCCTCTCTCTCGAACAGATTCACCGATTTGATAACCGTCAGATACAGGTTCTGGGGCATTATCATTGGGATGTGTTAAATCTGTTTTCAGAAATTAAAATCGCCCTCAACATGTTGTCCAACAGCGGAATCACCCGATTTGAGGGTATCGGTATGGATACCTGGGGATGCGATTTCGGTCTGGTTGGGCGTGATAATGTATTGCTCGGCAATCCGGTGTGTTACCGGGATTCGAGAACGGATGACATGATGGAAGCGGCATTTGACCTTATGCCCAGAGACGAAATATACAACGTTACCGGCATTCAATTTATGCAGCTTAATACCATCTTTCAGCTTTTCAGCATGATCAAAAGCAATCACCCGGTTTTGGATATCACTGAAAAATTGCTCTTCATGCCCGATCTTTTTCATTTTTTATTAAGCGGAGAAAAAAAGACCGAATATACCATTGCCTCCACCTCCCAGCTCATCAACGCTCATGACAAATCCTGGGAAGCTGAAATTTTTGCCAAATTGGGTTTGCCGCTGGATATCATGGCGCCGCTGGTAAAGCCGGGTACGGTTCTCGGAACACTGTTACCGGAGATTTGCCGGGAAGTCAATATTGAACCGACAGATGTTATTGCATCAGCCACTCATGATACTGCGGCTGCAGTTGCTGCTGTACCGGCGCAGGATTCCGACTGGATTTATCTCAGTTCGGGTACATGGTCTCTGATGGGAATCGAGTCTGATGCTCCTGTTATTGGTCAAGCTTCCTTGCGGAACAATTTCACCAATGAGGGGGGGATAAATGGGACGATTCGTTTTCTGAAAAATATTATGGGACTCTGGTTATTACAAGGCTGCCGCAAAAGCTGGCAAAAGCAGGGCAATGAGCTCGATTATGGTGAAATCGTTGGGTTTGCTGAGCAAGCCGCACCCTTTAAATCGCTTGTCGATCCGGACGATAGCGGTTTTCTCAATCCGCCGGATATGCCTAAAGCGATCGAAGCGTTTTGTCGCCGCACTGACCAGACGCCACCGGAAACTCCGGGTGAATTTGCACGCTGCGTTCTGGAAAGTCTGGCGCTCAAGTATCGCTATGTCAGCGAAAAGCTCGAACAAATGGCGGGAAAATCATTTAAAACCATTCATATCGTCGGTGGGGGAACAAAGAATAAATTGCTCAATCAGTTTACCGCAGACGCGACCGGAATCAAAACCATTACCGGACCAATTGAAGCAACCGCAATCGGCAATATTCTTGTACAGGCTCTGGCCAAAAATGAGATCTCTTCCATATCCGAAGCCCGGCGTCTGGTTGTCAATTCATTTCCGCTGGAAACGTATCAGCCAAAACAAACAGAAAAATGGGACAAGGTTTATGAACGTTTCAAGTCCTATATCGGATAAACCAAAGCGGTACTCACCGGTGTCATGAGGAATTTATCTCTGTAGAATAGGAAGATGAGCAGATTATGTTCGACTGGACGACATGGGGGCTTTGTATTATTCATCAGATTCAGCTGATCAGAAGCCCTTTTCTCGATTTTGTGATGAAACTGATCACTGTAATGGGAAATGAGGGGTTTTATCTCATGGCCCTTCCAATATTGTTCTGGTGCTGGGATCGGGAAATCGGCGTTCGACTCGGTGTGCTCCTTCTCTTATCCGCTTTGCTTAATCTCGATCTCAAACATTTTTTCCATTTACCGCGACCGTTTATCAAAGATCCCGCTGTGCAGGTTATGATGGCATATGATTACAGCTTTCCCAGCGGCCATGCCCAGGTCGCCATGGTTTTTTGGGGATTTATTGCCTATCTAAAGAAAAAAAATCTCTATACGGCTGCGGCGGTATTAATGATTTTGATTATCGGGTTCTCCAGGGTTTATTTGGGTGTGCACTATCCGATGGACGTGTTGGGCGGTTGGGGGATTGGATTGATTACTCTATTGCTTTTCATCGCTTTTGAGAAAAAAATCGCATCTATACTGATGAAACAACCTCTATACGGTCGTTATCTGTTTGTTGTTTTTGTTCCGTTGATCCTGGCTGCGCTTTATCCCCATATGCAGGCGTGGGTGATTGCAGCGACCATGATCGGACTCGGTATCGGTTATCTTCTCAATCGCCGGTTTCTTTCCAACCGGCTGAACCGTTCATTCAAATGTATTGCCTTGCGTTTTCTTTTTGGATTATTTGTGGTTATGGTCGTTTTTGCAGGATTGCGATCGATTCTTCCCACCGAACCCTCGCCTTTCTATCCGGCTTGCCGCTTGTTTCGTTATTTTCTTACCGGTCTTTTTATCTCTTTTATCATTCCCTACCTTTTTGAACGTTTGAAGATTTAATGCCATATATGAAAAATGCGCGGCAAGGGTAAAACCGGTTTGAACAAAACCGGTGATAATATCTCCTGAAACAAAGGTCTTGTCTGTCGATTGTATCACCGGTTTTGGGTAAACATTTTATTGTTTATCGAGAATGGATTCAATTTCATCGATGAGACGATTCATCATATCCATGCTCTTCTCAAAGGGCTGCGATGTTGTCAAATCAACGCCGGCTTTTTTAAGCAGCTCGATTGGATAGTCAGATCCGCCTGATGAAATAAATTTGAGATATTTATCGACTATATTGGTTTCATTGTTGAGAATTTTTTCCGCCAGAGCAACAGAAGCGGTATAGCTGGTGGCGTATTGATATACATAATAGTTGTAATAGAAATGAGGGATATAGGACCATTCGTATTTTACGGTTTCATTAACATCGCAGATGCCTTTATCGTGTCCATAATAGGTTTTGACCAGCTCTTCGTAAATACGGGTAAGGTTTTCACCGGTCAGTGGTGTCCCTTCTTCTGCTGTTTGGTATATTTTGAGCTCATATTCGGCAAATTGAGTTTGTCTGAACAGCGTGCCTTTCATTCCATCCAGATAATTCATCAACAACGAAAGACGGATATTATCGTCATTGATCTCTTCGAGTTGTTTCTGAATCAGCAGCGCTTCATTGAGCGTGGAAGCAACTTCGGCGACGAATATGGGATAGCTTGCCAGCGGATAGGGCTGGTTTTTATTGGAAAAATAACTATGCAAAGCATGTCCGAGTTCATGGGCCAGCGTGCTGACGTCATTGTATTTGCCGTTAAAGTTCATCAAAATGTACGGATGAACATCATAGGAAGAACCCGATGAATAGGCTCCGGATCGTTTTCCAATGGTGGGATGATAATCGATCCAGCGATTATCAAACGCTTTCTGCAGCGCATTGAGATAGGCTTCGCCCATCGGCGCCAAAGCTTCTGTAATCATTTCCTCGGCTTGTGGAATAGTATATTCCAGATCGACGTTTTTAACCACAGGAGCGTACAGATCTGAATATTTCAGCTGTTCCACACCCAGCATGCGTTGCTTTAACCTCAGGTAGCGATGAAATGTATCGAGGTTGTCGTTGACATTTTTTACAAGCGTGTGATATACTTCTTCGGGTATATTATTGGGGTAAAGTGCCGCAGTCAACGTATTGTCATAATTTCTCACCTGAGAATAAAACATATTGGTTTTAATATTGGCGTAGAGTTGAGTTCCAAGAGTTTGTTTAAAATTACTCAGGGTTCCGAAAAAGGATTGGAAAACCTTTTCACGGTCCGGTCTTTGTGGTACAGCGCGATGGCGTGCAAATCCCGAGTTGTCCAGGAGTACTTTTTCTCCGGTGCTCAGCTCGATTTCAGGGTAGGGTAATTCGGCGTTGCTGAAGACGCTATAAATAGAGTATGCTGCATCCGACATCAGTCCCGCTTTGGCGATGATTGCTTCCTCTTTTTTTGAGAGAATATGCGGCTTGCGGCGCAGCAGATCGTTCAAATAAAAGCGGTAAGGCACCAGTTGTGGTTCTTTTTGCAAAAACGTTTCAATGGTCTTTTTATCCAATAAAAGGATTTCAGGCACGATAAAAGACGTTTTGGTATTAAAGGTGGTCGCTATCTGTGATATAGCTTGTTTTCTTGCCAGCGTTTCTGCATTTCGGGTATCCTGATCATAGGCTCGGTGTGCGTAATCCTGTAATCTGGAGAGTTCTTTTTCAACTTTACTGGACAATTGCAAACAATCGCTCAGGTTTTGCGGAGATTTACCGAGCTTCCCTTCAAACGCCTCAAAGCTGTCGAATTCGGCAACGAGTTCTCTTTTGGCTTCTTCCCATGCCTGGGGACTCGGATACAAGTCCTCGAGATTCCAGGTCTGTTCTACAGGCGCCTTTTCGCGGTCGCGAATTTGAGCCGGTGACTGGGTCTGGGAAAACATAAAAATGGCTAACATCAGTATTCCTGTCTTTTTTAACATATCTGCTCCTTGTGACTTTTTGAAGATGAAAATACGATATTTTCCTCTATGGATCAACCCTAATTTTTGCATACAAATGGTTATCGTATAGAAGGAGGATTTTATCCAAACGAGGTGGTGAGACCGGTTTTAGGGGATAAAACCGGTCTCATTTGAAGAGCAAGTTTTGTCAAGCAGGCATTGATTTTATGGTTTGGATACCAGCTGATGACTTGCAAGACCTGTATAATTTTCCAGTTTCATCGTCAGCGAACCGAAAGGTAAATCCGTTTTAACCTGTACCGGGATTTTGCGCTCATCAGCAGTTACCCATAGTTCCATTTGCCCCCTGGCTTCTTCATCATAGCCGGGTTGAATGCCGGGTTTGATGTGATAGCAGTCAAAGGTGCCTGCAGGAACTTTAATTTTTTCCCTGCGGTCTATCTCCAGGCGGAGGTGATACACCTTGTTGGGTGAATAGTTTGTGATATCGATTTTGTCCCCCACGCTTAACGGCAGAACGCGGGTATAGTATATAATCGAAATGGTATCCTGGGTGTAGGGGTCGATATCCAGGGTATCTTTTGCCGTAAAGGCTTTTTTATGATAATGATCAAAGTCGATACGGTCGTGACGGCGGTAGCTGCCTTCATGTATCCGTCGTTCAAAGTACCATGGAAACAAACCGTTGACATCCACATATGTTGTTACCCAGTCCCTTACTTTGAATACGGTGGAGAAGGTGCCATTTGTTTCCATCTTTACCACGATTCGATAACTGGGTCTGTTCTTGTGATTAATGATTTCCGGTATTTGAAAG
>CAZMUU010000252.1:0-5330 GCA_964569215.1 uncultured Cytophagia bacterium | reverse complement strand
TTTTTCGAACAGGATGCGGCGTAATTGAGCCTTTTTCGGTCAAGCACTATATAGGGATTGTATCGGTTCTGCTTCCCTACCAAATGGTCACGGGCTTTCTTTATTACTATTACAATTCCTGGCCCCGGTTTGGACTGGACTGGCGGTTGGGAACGATAAGTTTTTTGCACATGACCGGCGCTTTTGCTCTTCTAATATTCCTCGTGGTCCACATGTATATGATCACCACCGGACCAACAGTCATGGCGCATACCAGAGCCATGCTCACGGGATGGGAAGAAGTTGAAGACGTGCAGGCCTGTGAATGGGAAAACAAGTCGAAAAAAAGCAAATGCAACGTTAAAAACATGAAAACGGTTTGACAACACGACTTATCGCGGAAGTGGGTTTTTTGAACATGCCCAGGCTGATTATCTGTTCTCGAACAGAAATCAAATTTCCGGTCTTCACAAACTTGAAATCTTTGTGGTTTCGGATCGGAAAGCTTAATTGTATGTAAAAACAGGATTAGACCAAACCAACAGGCAGTAATCTGATTTAAATTCTTTCAAAAATAGGTGTTTTAGAGACTTCTACAACATCGCAAAACGGAGAAAAATGATGCCCGATTTTAAGAGAAAAATGAAATGCATTATTGTTGGAGGCGTAGCCGGCGGCGCTACAGCGGCCGCACGCGCGAGAAGGCTTTCAGAAAATGCCGAAATCGTATTGCTCGAACGCGGGTTTTATGTATCCTATGCCAATTGCGGGCTGCCTTATTATATCGGGGAAATAATTGAAAAACGTGATGATTTGTTTATCGCATCTCCGGAGCAGCTCAGAAAAAGATATCGGATTGACGTAAAAACTTCACAGGAAGTACTGGATATCGACCGGGACCGAAAAGAAATCCGGGTAAAATCACATGCAACCGGCGAAGTCTTCAATGAGAGGTATGACAAACTTCTTTTGTCACCCGGATCTCACCCGATAAAACCGCCCCTTCCGGGGGTAAATTCCAAAAAAATTTTTACAATGGGGGATTTGCCGGACTCGGACAGTATTAAAGCCTGCCTGGAGAGAAATCATGCCAAATCCGTCTTGGTCGCGGGCGGAGGTTCAATCGGAATGGAGGCGGTTGAAAATTTCGCACGTCTTGGCATAGCCGTTACAGTCATTGAAAAACAGAATCAAATCATGCCGCCGCTGGATTATGAAATGGCGGCTATTATACACCATCATCTGCGCGAACAGGATATCCGGATTCACCTTGGGGATGGCATCGCATCATTTACGGAACGCGATGGCCGCCTTTTGGTGACGACTGATAAAGACGTCGATTTTGAAACAGACATTGTATTGCTCTCCATCGGAATCAAACCCGAAAATGAGCTTGCAAAAACGGCTGGTTTGACTATGGGGGAGCAGGAAGGCGTTATGGTGGATGAAGGGCTGCGCACTTCGGACCCAGATATTTACGCCATAGGCGATGTCGCGGAAGCGATGGATTTAATATCCGGCAAAACGCGTTTGCTTGCCTTGGCAGGCCCCGCGAACAAACAGGGAAGAGTTGCGGCGGACAACATCATGGGGCGAGAAAGTAAATACGAATACGAACTTGGAACCAGCATCACAAAGGTTTTCCAAATGGCGGCGGCTTCAACCGGAGACAAGGAAGATTTTTTGAAACAGGTTGGTAAACCCTTCCAAACATCATTCACCCATTCTTATCATCACGCATCCTATTATCCGGGCGCAAAACTCATGGCGATAAAGCTCATTTTCGATAGGGAAAGAGGCGGAATTTTTGGGGCGCAAATCGTGGGCGAAAAGGGCGTTGACAAACGCATCGATGTTATTTCAACAGCCATGAGGGCAGGCATGACGGTATACGATCTAGAAAAACTGGAGTTGGCTTACGCCCCTCAGTTCGGAGCCGCCAAAGACCCCGTGAATATCGCCGGATATGTGGCAAGCAACATCCTCAAAGGAGATGTTGCGATTGTTCACTGGCACGAACTTTGCGATCTGGATAAAAATGAATATCAATTGCTTGATGTGCGCACAAAGGATGAAGTCAAAAGCATCGGCCCGATCCCGGATGCGGTTCACATCCATATTGACGAACTTCGGGACCGGTTGGAAGAACTTGACAAACGCAAGATCCATATCGCCTATTGCACAGTCAGTCTCAGGGGATACATCGCATTTCGCATTCTTGTTCAAAACGGTTTCAAGGCGGCGATTCTAAGCGGGGGGCTGGAAACCTGGACGCCGCCAACCGAAGATATGGCGGTAATGAATCGTCCGTAAGCCTTATTCCTTTTTGTCAGCGCCGGAACTATAGGCTTTGGGATCAATCCCGTAAAGCAGTGCTGAATTTTCACCGAAAATTAAATTCTTGACTTTGCCGTCGGCCGGTCCCAGCGGCGAAAACCCGAAACGCTTTTGTATGTCTTCGGGAATTTCAAAACGGCGCAGCGCTTCAATCTGCCATTGAGGGGATCCGAACCAGACGGAATCAGTACCCCAACAGACATGGTCGGCGCCCATCTCTTTGACGAGAGATCCCAGAATTCCGGCGCACAGCAGGGGATGAGCCGAGCATGTGGCGGCAAATACCGCGCCGAGTTCGGCATAAACATTATCGACGCCAAACTGGCCGGGTATCCGGGCGAGGTCGGTTACCCAGTCGATTTGGCCGTCATTTTTGAATTGCTCCACCGCGTCCCGATCCGGTATGACCTGTTTAGTGGCGGAATGGTAAATGATGAAATTGAGCTGCGGCCAGTCTCGGGCGGCCGGACCGACATCATCGATGCCGGCATATGCCACCTTTTCCGCAGGGATGAATTTTTCATAGCCTGTGGGCAACAGTCCTTTAGTAACGATTCACTTCCCCTTAGTAAAAAAAGGAATTTATGCCATCGGAAGGGGGGCTATGCCTTTTCGGCCAAGCGCGATTACTTGAGCAATATATTCCCACGGTTCGATATTTCTCAGCCGGCATGTTTCTATTACGCTTAGCAACGCGGAAAATGAACGACTCCCCTCTTCAGTGCGTGTGCCGAAGGTGATTTTTCGAAAAATAACCGCCCAGCGCAGTGCGCGCTCTGCTTCATTATTTGTAGCAGGCAACCCAGGATTTTTGACAAACGCCACCACCGCATCCCAATCGTTTAAAATTTCATTTGCAAACGATTTCAATCTGGCATGATCTGATTTTGATCCAAGGTTGCAGGCTTTTTTGAATCTGGCAAGGATGGGCCCGCATTGTTTCCGACCATCCTCACCTCCCGCCATTGTTTTTAACAACCCTCGCATTTCCCGTAAAAACCATTCCCCCATTTTTCGGGCTTCATCATCGACCGCGCCCGTTAAGCGAACAGCTTTTCTAATCAAGTGAGCTAAGCAACGCTGTCTGTGCGGATGGCTTCGATAGGCCCGATAACCATCCGTAATCAGCCAGCCTATAAAGGCTTCCGTTATCAAATGCAGCAGTTCATCCTTTTTTCGCGTTCCAATGCGATATACAGCCGTGCGTTTGCTGATTGCAACCCAAAGCCAACGAAAAAGTCCCTTTTCAAACCAGGGCGTCTCGTCAAAATGAACATGCTCTTCTTTTTGAAGGTCATTGATTAATTCATCCACGACAGGATAACAGGCAATGCCGGCTTCACGAATTGATTTGCAAATGAGACCTATGGAAAGGTCAAAATTCATCCAGGTGCGCAGGTGTTCCTGAATTTTTTGCCGGGACATTCCGCTGCGCCTGTTTAAGGCAGCTATGAAAGCGGCTAGCATTGGGCCTACAATTGTATATTCACTCAGTTTGACATTTCGTTTACGCCCATCGAGAACCGATATATAACCTTCACCCGGTTTTTCAATGTTTTCATGTCCACACTCACAAACGGCGGCATAGTAATAATGAAGTGTGCATAAAATGACAATGCCGTTTTCCTTTCTTTCAAGCTCATATGTGTAATGGGCCATGTGGGGTTGAGCCGATTCGCTGAGTTTTTCCCCACAGATGATACAGTTTTGGGGATAATGATGCTTTTTAAAATCAGGTTCCGGTTTCTGCTTGCGCCAAAACCCCTGTGAACCCGGCTGGCGACCCGGCTGGCGTTTTGTTTCGGCATCATTATGCGCCTCATCATTTTGGTTTGGCTGCTTGTCATCTATGTCTGGTTCAACATCATCACCCGAGATATCTGCATCTATCGGTTCAGCACATTCAGTTTCTTCCGTTGTTGTCCTTTTTTTATATGGGTTATCTGACGACGGCGGTTTCGAACTGTTGTTTGAATCAATATTCAGAAGCTCATACAATTCGATGCTGAAGTTGCGCAGGCGAAATGTAAGATTTATCAGGTCGCACTTCCGCATCCTTTCAAGATACTCTTTATTCAGTTGGCGCAAATCTTCTGGGGTAAATTTATCCTTCACATTTTGTTTGTATCATGGCTGATTCCATTTGTCCCTAGAAAAATGAATTTTTTCCTTGTTTTTTCTAAGAGGGTGTGAATCGTTACCCTGCAATTGTGGCGGCGGCACCGGCTGTGTATATACCGGAAAGTCCTTCAAGGTCAGATAATTTTGGATCATCTGTAAGTGAATTGCTTTGTAATTCAATATCAAAAATAGTAACACCAAATGAAGAGCCTAAAGTTAGACCTCCAAATACAACGACTATCTGTCCTTTTTTATATAAGCCACTTAATTTACGTTTCTTTTCAGATTTAATATTACATCTCATTACGCCGACACCCACATTTTTACCACCGGAAATATAATGACATTTTCCATAATATTTGTGGGATTTTTTTCTAAGAGGAATATCGAACCAAGTTGGATTAGGTGAATATACTTCAGTTCCAAAATAGTCGTAGTATTTTATTGGGTTGTCTAGGCAATAGATATATAAATTAGCACCCCCGGTCAACCCGATCGGATCAGGCATCAATAATCTACCGCTGCCCGGATCATAATACCGGTGCCAATTGTAAAGCAGCCCGGTCTCCTGGTCTTCGTATTGGCCCGGAAAGCTTAGATTATTCTCAACCGCTTCAATTTCAATCGCCGCCTTGCCAAACGATTCATATTTGGCCGCCCAAACTACAGCCCCGTTTATCGCGGTCATCTTCTGCGGCGTTCCCAGATGGTCGTTGTGGTAAAAATAATATTGCGACCCCACATTCATAAACAGCGGATCAGTGCTCCAGGTCGAGCCGGGCTTCCAGCCGTAGGTTTTGATTTCGACGCCGGCGGCGTCATATTCCCCGATCAGCCCTTCATCGGCGTAATGAAAATACGTCCTGACGCCGGACACATCTTTCCACAGCCGT
>CAZMUU010000251.1:0-5419 GCA_964569215.1 uncultured Cytophagia bacterium | reverse complement strand
GCCTGGGGGATTCCCGCTTCCTTTTTGGCCATGTTCGTTTTGGCCAATTTATACGGTATCACCATAAACATGATTTCGTTATTTGGAATGATTCTGGTCATCGGTATTCTGGTGGATGATGGAATCGTCATCGGTGAAAATATATTTTCTCATTTTGAAAATGGAAAGAATCCCCGCCTTGCGGCGGTCGATGGTACCATGGAGGTGGCCCCTGCGGTGCTGACATCGATATTGACCACGGTAATCGCCTTTTCACCGCTGTTGTTCATGCAGGGCACACAGTTTGAGACTCAATGGGAGATGGCTTTTATCGTCATTGTTTCATTGTTGCTCTCTCTGGTGGAAGCCTTTTTTATTTTACCGGCTCATCTCGGTAATCCACATGTACTTCGCAGGCGAAACATAGAGAATGGGCGCAGTTTTAGCATGCGAAAGTATACGGAGAAATTCTTTCTCTGGCTGCGGGAACATGTTTATGGGCGGGCTCTCAAGTGGATCATTACCTGGCGGTGGATTATGGTCGGTGTGCCTGTGGTTTTGCTTATGATTACAACCGGCTTGTTTTTGGGTGGATTTATCAAAAACACCTACTTTCCGGTGGTTGATTTTGACAGTTTTGAAATTAATATTGCCTTTATTCCCGGATCCGGCGAAAAGCTGACCTATGACTATCTACACCGGTTTGAAAATGCAGTCTGGGAAGTGAATGAAGATCTCATGCAGAGTATGAATGATACCATTCCCTTTATCGACCATACCCGGTTGCGCGTCGGCAGTGCCTTTTCCGGTAGAGAGCAGGGCGCTCATGCCGGCAGGCTTACCGTCTGGCCCAAGGATTTAACCTATATCGATATTACCGGAATGGAAATTGCCGAAAAGGTACGTCAAAAAATCGGACCTGTCCCTGAAGCGGAAAAATATACAGTCGGTGGCCGCAGCCGCTGGGGATCTCCGGTTGCCATCAGCCTGTTGAGCCGCAATCTGCAGGAACTCGATGCGGCGAAAAATTTACTAATGCATGAACTCGAAGACCTGCCCATTTTAAAAGATGTCGTCGACAATAACGCCCAGGGAAAACAGGAAGTACGGCTGAACCTGAAACCTCAGGCCTACTTTCTCGGTCTCGATGAAAATGATATTGCCAACCAGGTGCGCCAGGCATTTTTCGGCGGCCAGGCACAGCGGCTGCAGCAGGGCAGAAATGAACTGCGCATATGGGTGCGCTTTCCCCGCCAGGATCGTCTCAACCTCGGACAGCTCGAGCGCATGAAGATCCAAACTCCTGAAGGTGAGTATCCGCTTATCGAGCTGGTTGACTATGAAATCACTCGCGGTCCGGTCAGTATCCAGCACTATAATGGACAACGGGAAATCCGTATCGAAGCGGATCTTGTCGATCCCTATGCGTCGGTTCCCGATATTCTGCAGCAAATCGATAATCAGATTATCCCTGAAATCAGAAACAAATACAGCGGCATCAGCGTTCAGTATCAGGGGCAGCAACGGGAGAGCCGCATCGCTGTCGAACGGTTGCAAACCTACTTTCTGATCGCCTTTGCCCTTATCATTCTTTTGTTGATGATACACTTCAAGTCTCTGGAACAGGCACTTATCATTCTGATGATGATTCCCTTATCCCTGTTGGGTGCTTTTTGGGGACATTGGCTGCACGGAAAGCCGGTATCACTTTTGAGCATTCTGGGAATGATTGCACTCTCCGGGGTAATCGTCAATGATGCCGTCATCTTTCTGTCCAAATACAATTCTCTTGTCGCCACCGGCATGCGAATTAAACGGGCGATCCTGGAAACCGGTAAGGCCCGTTTACGGCCGATCATCCTTACCACCATCACCACGACCATCGGTCTCTTTCCTCTGATTTTGGAAAAGAGCCATCAGGCGCAGTTCCTCATTCCGATGGCGATTTCTCTCGCATACGGGGTTGCTATCGGTACTCTTTTCATCCTGATTTTTTTCCCCGTCCTGATCCATGTCCTTAACGATATCCGTTCCTTCTTTTATTGGGCCTGGACCGGTAGGCGCCCAAAAGCTGAAGAGATGGAAATCGCTGTCGAGTACAGCAAACGACATATTGAATCATAACTCAAGAAGAATTTGGGATCAGCAAAATGATATATCGCATTTTCGTTCTATTGTTTTCCATGAGCTGCCTGCTTTCAGCTGAAGAGCTGAGTCTCTCGCAAGCCATCAGCAAGGCGCTGAAAAATAATTATGATATACGCATCACCAAATCTGATGAAAAAATTGCAGAGTTTAATAATTCCTGGGGCAATGCCGGGCGTTTACCTTCTCTGGCTGTTAATCTATCCGCCTCCGAGCGCTGGAGCGAGGAAAATCGGAGCGATTCGGAGTTACGCACGCTAAGCGGAACCCTGACTTTGAACTGGATTCTGTTTGATGGTTTTGCCATTTATATCCGCAAGTCAAGATTTGAGGAGCTTGAGCGGCTATCAGAGGGCAACACAGCCATTGTAATCGAGAATACGCTCCAGGCCGTAATCCTCGCCTATTATAACAGTCTGCTGCAGGCCGAAAAGTTAAACGTTCTGGAAGAGGTCATGTCGCTTTCCCGGGATCGCAATCAATATGAAGAGGAACGTCATCGCCTGGGGGCACAAACCCGCTATGAGCTGTTGCAGGCGCAAAATGCCTATCTCGAGGATAAGGGACGATATTTGCAGCAAAGAACCGTTTATCGCAACTCGATGCGGGAGCTTAATTTTCTGATGGGTATCAGGTAAGATATAAAATATGAATTTACAGAAGCATTTGAAATCGAAGGCCCTGATTATGATGTTGATGCGCTCTTGCAGAAGATGCTCTCCGATAATCGTACATTGAAAAATCAATACATCAACCAATCCCTGCTGGAAAAGCAAGTTGCTCTGCAGAAAAGCGAATGGTGGCCTAGATTATCGCTGGGTGCCGGTTACGATAAAAGCCGGAACAGCATTGCCTATACCGGTAGCGATCCGACCACCTATGATCAGAACAATGCTTATGCCACCCTAACCCTTAGCTGGACACTTTTTAACGGCGGTAACCGCAAGCGGGCTATAGAAATCGCTCAGATCAACCGGCAGGCAGGTGAGGTGAGTCTGGAAAGTATGAAACACAGCCTGACCAATCGTCTCTATACCCTGATCGAAAATTACCGGGTTAGAAAGGAACTTTTGGAGGTGGCGGTTGAATCGCTGCAAGCCGCTGATCTTAATCTGGAAATTTCTCAGGAAAAATTTCGCAATGGGACTATAAATTCATTCAATTTCCGCGATGTCCAGTTGATCTATCTCAACGCTGCAGTGTCGCACTTGAATGCAGTCTATAGCCTGATCGAGGCAGATCAAGCTCTGCTCAAATTAACCGGGGGTATCATTCAGGCATACGCGCGTTAACAATGCAACTTATTTTTTGTTTTAATGTTGGACACTGATTTTGTATCTCCGGAGTAAAATTTTTATTCTTTGCTGATAATCGGCTATACAGTTGGCATAATTCTTGTAATTCCATGCAAAGGACGCATATTAACAATTTAAGTAAAAAAAAAACAGATGATTAATGATTTGAACCAGGTCATCTCTGTAATTATTTTATGACTTTTGTCACCAAAGTATGTCAATCAGAAAATTTTATGTGGTAAATGCTAACGATGGAAAGGAAAAACAATTATGCAAAGGTTCAAATGTTTATTATTGGTTTCGTTTGTTGCACTGGTATTGGTTGGAACGAGTCAGGCTCAATTAACTGTTAAAAACAGTTCAGATGCAATGCTTTTTCAGGTCGATACTCATGGAAAAGCCAGAGTGCTGGACAGCTTGAATGTCGGAGCGTTAAAAAACACGCTGGATGATGCGTCTAGTCTTGTGGGCGTTGATAAGCATGGAACGCTGATAAAAAGCGATCTCTCTTTATCACAACAGGGTTTACTTTTTATTCCGGTTGACAACAAGATATTGGTGGATAGTTGGGAATATGGCATTTCAGCGGATACGGCGAATGCCGCTTTGGATATTCAAACTACAGCGGGTATTACCATCCCCGATGCAGCCACTCATGTTCTGATCGAATACATCATCGATATCAACGTTACCCCGCCGCCGCCTTCGGCAACAAATCCGGATCAAAACTGGAACAATCCGGCTTCTTTTCTCTTTTTTGCTGATGTCGAGCCGGCCAATGGCTGGGAAATTACCGATTATTACAATCATGCAAATAAAGAGAGTTTTGTTGCAATACTGGATGGCGGTGCTTTCGACAAGAGTCTTGTTGATGGATCGGATGATAATGAATACGGCAACAGGGAGCTTCAGGGTTTCGGAAATGTGGTGGTTAAACTGTCATCGTCTAAAACCATTGCTTACAGATTAAAAACCTGGATATGGGACAGTTCTGTGGAAAAATCTATTACCGATCTGTTTGAAGTGATTTCGATTATGATCAAATTGAAAGGTTATTATGTACCTTTATCCGCGGTGCTGCAACAGGGGTAACTCTCTATTGTTGAAAAGGGTTATACTACCTGAAGCGAGCGCCCCGCCAGCCAACCGGTTGAAAAGGCGGCTTGCAGATTGAATCCGCCGGTATCTGCATCGAGGTCGAGGATTTCGCCGGCAAAATAGAGGTTTTTTATTCGTCTAGATTCCATGCTGCGCGGATTTATTTCATCCAGACAGACGCCGCCGCTGGTGACCAGAGCGTTTGCAAATGAGGCATGCCCTGTAATGCGGATGTCAAAGTTTTTCAACAGCATCCGCAAGGATTTTCTCTCGGTCGATGTTATCTGATTCAGTGGTTTCTCAGCGGCGATATTCAATCTCTTGAGAAAAACCGGGATCATTTTTTTAGGTAACAGCCGTTTCAGCAATGTTTTTAGGTTTTGTTTGTCATATCGGTTAATTTCTCTCAGCAGCCTCTCTTCCAGTTTATGATGATCAAGCGCCGGTTTCAGGTCGATAGAAATATAGACCGGTAGTCGGCGTTCAAGCTGCCGAACGATCTTTCCGCTTTGCGAAAGAACAATAGGTCCTTCGATTCCCCTGTGACAAAAGGCCATTTCCCCAAAATTTTCCCCAATTTTTTCACCGTTACACCAGGCGCTTACAGAAACGTTTTTCAGAACAAGACCGTCCAGATTCTGCTCGATTCCGGTTTCGCTCAACAACGGTACCAGAGAAGGGTAGAGCTGTGCGATCGTATGTCCCAGTTTTGAAGCCAGCCTGAAGCCGCTGCCGTTGGAACCGGTCCCGGGATAGGATTTGCCACCGGTGACCAAAAGCACTTTGTCTGCCTGCCTGACATTAACGTTTGATTGTCCATTGTCTGTTACATCCTTTCCGGACGATTTCACCTCAAATCCTTTACCCGATTCTCCTGCTCTAGCGGCTTCAATAGATGCATT
>CAZMUU010000250.1:0-5441 GCA_964569215.1 uncultured Cytophagia bacterium | reverse complement strand
TTTCCACGTTTTTGCTCATGCCGCTATAGGATACATTGGCAGAGCCGGTGCACAACCAGTCGTCGGTGGCGCTGCTGAAATCGCGGTGATCGATGATGACGAATTTGTTGTGCATCAATCCCGATCCATCATTATCGCCAAAGTCATCCGCGATCGCTGTGATACCCTCCTCGTTGATCAGGGAACGGATCAGACTGTTTTCATTCTCCTTTTCATAGATTAAACGCATCTGAACCCCCCGGTTATGGGCCTGAATCAAAGCATTGGCAATCGATTCATGGGTGAGGCTGTAGAAACAGGCATCGATGCTATAAGAGGCGTTGTCGAGTTTTCGCTGCAGAATCCGGGCGAGATCGGTGTAACCGTTGGCGATTTTGTCCTCTGCCAGATCCGGTTTGATGGTTTTGGTAAAATAGGGAATGATTTGTCCGGTCGAGGCATCGGAAGCGGTCATCGCTCTTATCGTGTCGGAAAGCGCAGAACCGGCCGCGGTCGTCGAAACCGCCTGAAGAAAATAGAGAGTTGCCGGAGAGAGTCCATCCAGGGTTACGTTATGGTCGGTAACCCGGGTCGTATCCGTAAGTGCGGGCATATCCATGGCAGTCGTTTGGCCCCATCTGATCTCGGAACCGCTGGCGATATCCGTTGTCCAGGTAACCTGCAACGATTGTGCGGTCAGATCCGTCACATTTGGTGCTTGCAGATAGACGATTCCCGAGGAAATAATATCGACGGGGTAACGCGGAATGATCTCATAACCGCTCGTATAAGGCCTGCTGCGGTCGTATTGCTTGACGATACCGATAACATCAAAGCTTCCCGGCGGCGGGCGCAAACCGGTTGCATCGCGTATATAGAGCATGGTGCTGCCGCTTCCATCCGATATGGTATATTCAGGATGATCGGATTCTGTAACCCGGACCTGATTGATGCGTACGAGCCGGCTTTCATTCGGTTCGCTGTAATCGCTCAGAAAAGAGCTGGAAAGCTGATCGCAGGTCAGCAGCAGCGGTTCCGGCAAAGGTCTGTTTTCAGCCAGTACCGACACGGATGGATTGACAATTTCCGTGAGACCCTGATATTGCTTGATGGTTCCCGCAACTCTTACATAATTGCCGCTTTTAAGGTGAAAGAGATCATTTCCGGGGTCGTAAATATTGATACCGCCGGTTTCATCCTGAACGAAAATATCGAGATAAGACCTTGTAAAAATGCCGGCGCCAACAGTAATGACCCCCTGAACGACCACCCGGCTGCCGGCACTGTAGGGTGCGGCGGGTTCACCATATTGGTCGTTTTGGTGCAAATCGATGATATCGATGATTTGAGCAGATAAGGATGAAGCGATAAAAACGAATGCAAAAAACAGTCTATTCTGAATAGTCATTGCGGCATGGTTCTCGTCGGTTTTAGTTAAATGAACGGCTTAATGGGCTGTCGACTTGCCAGTTTCCCTTTAATACATTTCTTCCCTCGGTAAAAACAAGAAATCCGTACTTGCCGTAATGCGGCAGTTTCGAGGTAACGGTTTTAATGCCTCTCGGCGAGTTGCCCATCAGCCAGATCATGCTCTTTTGTTTGAAAAAGGGATTTCTTGCTGCAATAACCAGACAGTCGCCCGGTTTTGATACCTCCTGCCCCATCAGCAAGGGCAGATTTCTCTGCCATGTTACGGTCAATTTATCTTTAATTTTTGCGACAAGCTGATTTTCCTGCGGATGTCCCAGCAGCATAAGCGATGCGTCACGCAGCTGTGATGAATCCACAGCCGTATCCTTCACAACCCTGGCCTCACCGTTGCGGTTGAGTGCTTTGGCCAATACCTGGTAAGCTGCCAGCTGTTCATCCGTTGCTGTTGACGGCAGGATGATGATTTTATTTTCATCCCCGTAAAACTGGGAAAGGCCCGGTGTGATTTCCTGCCAGTTCAGGCGCCTGAAAATGGAATAGTCCGGATCGACGCTGAATTTTGTCACCGGTTTATCGGATTTATAGCAGAACTCAACTGCATTGTCGCTGAGCGTAACCAGTGTATCCACCCTGCTCTCTTTGTGTTCAATACGGATGGGGACTGAAACGGTGAACCATGGGTCCTGTTGTTCAATAACCGCGGTAAGCACATTCTTTTCTTCTTCGCTTTGCCGTTTAACCTCAGCGAGGCTGAGCTGAACCGCACCTGTATTTTGCAGCCATTGGTCGAAAAATTCCTGCATCTCCATCTTCGAAGCAGCCTCAAAGGCGTTCCGTATATCGCTCCAGGTGGCATACCGGAACAGATGATCCTGATAAAAGCTTTTCAGGGTTGCAAAGAAACGCTCATCCCCCACTTTTTGTCTCAGCATGTGAAAAACCATCATCGATTTGCCATAACCGATGCTTCGCGAGGCAGGTGTTGAGCGTTGCTGGAAGCAACTTAGCGGAGAATCAAGAGAATCGTGGGTGACATAAGAGGCATAGTCCTTTAAAATATCATAGCGGTACTGCTTTGCCCCCTCTTTCGATTCCCGTTCCTTGTAATAATAGTCGGCAAAATAGGTGGTCAATCCTTCACACCAGTTGCCTTCTTGCATATCGACAAAAACGCCGTTCCCCCACCAATTATGGCATATCTCATGCCCCAGGGAGATTCGGGTCATAAAGGGCAGGCGAATCACTTGATTGCCCAGCAGTGTGAATGAAGGCATACCGTATCCGGTTTGAAAAAAGTTTTCCACCACCGAAAATTTTGCAAACGCATAGGGGCCGATTAAATCGTTATAGAGATCGAGATAGTATTTGCAAGCCTGGATATATTGCTCTGAAAGGTATTGCGAATTTTCAAAAAAATAGGTCGATACCTCGATACCACTGGTTGTATCGCTTTTCACCCTGTAATCCCCGGCACAGAGATAAATACAATCGATGGGATTTTTTTCCCGCCAGATGCTATATGTGGAATCAGCCGTTTCCTTGTAGGAAATCAACTCTCCGGAGGTTACTGTGCGATAGCCGGCGGGACTCTTTGTGACCAGCTCGAATGAGGTCAGCGAATTGGGGATGGTGGGATACCACAGGGTTTCATCACCGAGGAAAACACCGTCTGTCGAGATCAGCCCGCTGGTCTGGTTGGCAACCATCATGCGGCTGAACGCCGAATGGCTGAGACTGTCCATAATGGTGCCGCTGTATTGTATTTCGACGTATTGCGGTTTTAATCTGGGTGGAAATTGTACGGTATAGCGCCGGCCGTTTTGATAGAAATGGCTGTAAAGCGAATCCTCGTCGTCGCCGATAAATGGCGACAGGCTAAGGGGCGGCTCGCTTTTCACGGGCAGCTCTTGCCGGCCGACCCGTACCTGCTCGACCTCGAGGTTTTTGTTGAGAAAAAAGACAAATTCACTTCCCAGCGTGGTGGTATCGAGCCGGACGGTATCGATGGCAAAAATTTTTGACTGTTCCGGATCGAGCTCAACAACGAGCTGATGATCGATAATTCTGACTCCCTCACCCTGCTGTTGAGAACAGCCCATCAGAATGAGCCAGAAAAGCACGAGTATATAAATACTATAACGATACGATTTGTTCATCTATCTCTCCGTCTCTCTATTTATTTTTCGTTTAAATATAAAAAATGAATCGCACTTTATCAAGCATCCACATTTTTTGGTTATTCTGCAATGACCTCGATTTTTTCCTTAACGACATTGATCCGGCGAGCTGGATAATCGGCACTGTGGCCGGTGATGATTTTGTTTTCATACGGTGGTGGCAGGATGTGATAAAGCAGTTTGGCCTCTATCCAGGTTGCGGTTGAGTCCTGTATAAAATAGTTCAGCGTAACGGTGCTATCCGGGATCAGGCGTTTATCGATGACGCGGTCGCTCTCTTCCCAGGGTAAGACCAACCTGTTGTCTGCAGAATAAAAGCGCTTGCCGAAAACGGCGTTTTCATCCTCGGCCAGTGGATTTTTGTACCAGTTTCTCCACAGCGGCTGCAGCTGTTCATTTTGAACCTCGACCTGCAAAATGACCATTCGTAGCGGTGAGCCTGACGGCAACTTGTGGCCGACGGAACGGTTTGTTACCAGGAGTTCAATATTGATATCCTCTCCGGTGCGCACGGCAGTGAGCTGCAGCTCGGCACATTGATGTATAAATTCCCTGGACTCACCGTTGTAAAAATGATGTGAATGAATGGTATCGCGTATTTTGCCCAAAGTGGCTGCCTTGCCAACCCGGGCAGGCATGTGACAGTCCTGGCAAACAACGCCTTGCTTGTAGAAACGGCTCTCTTTCCATTCATCATAGACCGAGGAAAAATGTTGTTTTAACGGCAAATGGTTATAATCGTGACAGGTCATGCAAAATTCGGCCGTGGTATAAAGTTCTTTATAGTCGCATTGATGCGCATAAGCGATGGCGTCTTTGATCGGCCCGAATTTGACGTTTTCGGCAACGAGTTGATAGCTCTGTTCTTTGGGTTCAATACGAACGGCATGGCAAAAATCGCAGTTTATGGCGGTCTCGTTTACCCTGGATTCGACATAATCATCCAGGTCCAGTGCATAGACGGGTTGATGACAGGGATAACAATTTTCCTTGTTGCTCTGAGGCAAAAGCTGACGATAAACAGGGAGATGATCTGATTTGGCATGTCGGGAAGACTGCCATTCAGCATAAGCATTTGGATGGCATTCCCTGCAGGTTTGGGATTCTTCCAGTGGTTGTGCAAAAAGAGGAAAGGAGAAATAGAGAATAAAATAAAAAAACCATCGCTGCATGTTGACCTCCGTTGACAATGTATTGATTTAATCTAGTAAATTAAATCAATTTTTCAAATCATTTATATCACATCAACGCGAAGGAAACAGGAAACGATGGTTTGGAAAACTATTGCGATTTTTTTCCGGGCTTGAATACCAGGAGAAACCCGATGACGCCCCCATAAAGGGTACTGATGACGGGATTGCTGGTAAGGGGGCAATGACCGCTGCTGCAGCCGATAAAAAAGTAATAAGCATAACCGAGCAGCGCTCCGACCGTCAGGCCGGCCACAATTTTTATATATGGCTTTTTCATTTTGAATTCAAACCAGTCGGTAATTCAGAATTATACATTTTTTTGGGTTAAACACGGGCTACCGGATCAAGGCGCGAGAAATAATGAGCGAAATCGAGTTGTGTTGATGAGCTTTTTTCTTGGCCTCGGCGGTTCACTACCCTCGCCCGTTTTTGATCAAAATTGATATGACGGACATATTTTGTAACAGGTGAGCACACGGCTCCCGCTTAAACGCCTCAGGTAAAGCCGCCGGGACCGCAAGCGCTGCCACCGCCGGCATATCCACCAGCACTGCCGCCGGAGGAAGCAAAAGCGGAGAAAAGCTTTTGCGGTTTTGCTGTGCCGCATTTTGGACATTCCAGGTCGTTACCATCTGAACCGAGACGCTGAAAAGCTTCAAAC
>CAZMUU010000249.1:0-5445 GCA_964569215.1 uncultured Cytophagia bacterium | reverse complement strand
TTATTGCTGGGTAAGCTTGCCAGCAGTTCCCCGGGCGAGCCGACTTGCTGCCAAATCAAAATAACCAAAAAGATAAAGGGAAAAAACATTAAAAAGATTTGCACCACATCAGTGGCGACAACGGCTCCGAATCCGCCAAGAAGGGTATAAGTCGCTGCAATCAGAGTCAGAATAACGATAGAGAGATACAAATTCCAACCCACAAGCGTATGCAGGACCAGGGCGCCGGCGTAAATGTAAAGGCCCAGATTAAACAGCATCCAAATGAAAGCCCAAATAATACTGTACATATTTCCGACACGATTGTTATATCTTTTACGTAGCCATTCACCCAATGTAAACACATTATGCCGGCGTAGTTTTCGCATGAGGAAGAGACTTAGAAACAGGATCACCAGGCAGTTGATATAGGTTTGATGCAGCATCACCAGACCCATTGCATATACGGCTCCGGCGCCGCCGATAAAATCATTTGCATTCATGTTGGTGGCAACCGTTGAAAGCGAACCGATAAAGCCGGGCACTTTTCTGCCGGCGAGAAAAGAACTGGAAAGGTCGGCCCCGGCTTTTTCTCTTAGATAAACCCCCCAAAAACTTATGCAAAGGATAAAAAAGAGAATCATCATCCATTCGTTCATCAAGAGCTTGCCTGGTTCCATATTTTGATCCCCTGTCTCAGCGTTGAATGCGGTCCAGAAGGTGTCTGGCATTGTTATAGAGAATGAGAGTTTTCTCTTGTTGTGACAGGTTGCAGCCAACCACTTTGCCGAGCTGCTGTGCCTGATTTAAAAAGTAGACGTCTGATCCCCACACAATGCGGTGGGCACCGATCATTTCCGTAAAGTATTCCAGCAATCCTACGGGCGCACCGCTAAAGGTAACATCGAGATATACATTTTGATGTTTGAGGGCAAACTCTGCATATTTTTCTTTTTTACAGGCGCCGGAATGGGCCATAAGGATGGATAGATTCTGGTAACTTAGGCAAATTTCTTCAATTTCTTCAAATTCAATTTCATCACCCCAGGTATGAAAAAGAATCGGCAGGTAGTGTTGATTTGCGATTTTATAAGCCGGCTCCAGATGGGGGTGGTTATAAGACAAACCAGTGGCATTGTGAAGTTTTATACCAACAAACCCTGCTTTTAACCATTTTTTTATCACGGTTTCAACATGCTTGCAGGAGAAAGGATAGACGGATATATACCCATCGATGCGGCCGGGATAGGCTTGAATCGCTTTATATACCTCTTCATTTCCCCTTTCTGCATTTTGTCCCATACAATTCATATGGCTGCAAATCGTTTTTTGAATACCTAGTTTGTTCATCGAGTCGATAATACTTTTTACGCTCAGAGTCGGTATTGCAAAGGCATATCTTCCAATATGACCATGTATATCGATAATATCGATCCCCAGAGGTTTTCCTGCTCTTGCTTTTTGCAACAACGCATTCATGATCTTATCCTCTTCATAAGATTATTCAGATTACCGGCTCCGATTAACTGTTTAGACTCATCGTCAATTTCCGAATAGACGAGTTGCATAACAGCACTCATCGGTTCGCCGGCCGGCAAACCACTGCCGAATAAAAGCTGTTGCGGACCCACCAGCGCCACCAACTGTTCTATACCGCCGTGAACGGTATACCGGTTTCCCAGAGAGAGGAATACATTTTTAAAATTTTTCAATAGCGGTATGAACAAACGCTGATCCCGGTATCCCGGCTCCGCATAGATAAATGCCAGGTCCGGAAAGCGAGCGGCCAATTCCGCGAATTTTTCCAGGGATAAATCGGTGGATTGTATGAATGCCGGTAATCGATAATGGCTTAGAAGGTCCAGCAGTTTTTTGTCTACCCACGCCTCGGGCAGCCAATGATCCGTGGCAAAGCGTAAGCAGGCGGCTCCGGCACTATTTTCCAGCGCTTGTTCGATCTGATGTTCCTCGGTACCGATATCATTAGCCGTGTTGGGGAGCATTATCGGACAGGGGACAAGGCGATCCGTGTGGGCACAAGTCTCATATAATTTAAGATTTGAATATACGATATCCAGTTCCAGTTTGTCCGGCACGATTCTGACAAGGCTTTTTTTAATTTGGCATTTGTCCATCTGCCGTAAACAATTTTCCTTTCGCGTGACCGTGATTTCTCCCTTGGTCGTACCGGCAAAGCCGTTTTGTACATCGAATAATGAAATCATAAGATCTCCACTCTCGTGTTGTCGATATCTTTATTTCTCCCTTTCCATCATATCCACAAGCTTGGACAGATCTTTTTCATAAAGATCGATGAGAAAGTCCTGATCTTCATTGTCCAGTTTGATAATGTCTTTTGTGTTTTGAATCGCCTGTTTTGTTGTTTTTATTCCAGGTATTACCGTGGAAATCTCCTTGAAACTCAGGATAAAACCGAGACTCAGGCTGGTTTTGGAAATATAATATTTTTCAGCAATTGGCCAGACATCTTTCAGAACGTCCAGGGAAGTATAGAGGATGGATGGCGTCAGGCGAAAGTGGCGGTGATCATTTTGTGGAAATTTTGTCTCTCTTGTAAACTTGCCGGTTAACAAGCCGAACTGCAAGGGCATTCGTGCAATAATACCATAGCCGGCCTGGTGAGCTTGCTGGACAAAACGAAAAGCGCGTTGATTGATGATATTGAATACAACCTGGAATCCATCACCTAATTGATTATCGATCAAATACTCTCCCTCTGGATAGGGATCGAATGTATTCAGAGAAACACCCCAATACTTGATTTTACCCGCCTGCCGTAAAGTTTCCATTGCATCTATGCATTCACCCTCTTTGAGGTGCTCCAGTTTTGCTGAATGCAGCTGATAGTAATCTATACATTCCCGCTTTAATCGCTTTAGGCTGCCTTCGCAGGCTTTTAGTATATGATCTTTACTATAGTCCAGCAGGATAGAGTTGTCTGATGACAGTTTGTGACCCACTTTTGTGGCAATGATAATGTCTTGTTTGTTGCCGAGCACCTCTCCGATCAATTTTTCTGAATGGCCCAGACCATAAAAATCTGCGGTGTCGTAGAAAGTGATACCCAGATCAAAGGCTTTTTGCAGAGCCTTTTTTGATTCCTCGTCATTGACTTGTCCCCAGCCGATGGGTACATCTCCGGCCATGGCCGGGCCACCAATGCCCCAGGCACCAAAACCGATTTCACTGGGGGTTAGAGTTGTTTTGCCAAAAGTTCTGTGATGCATAGGATCCTCAGTCCTGTTACTAAAATTTTTATAAACTAATAATCATATTGTCAAAATACAATCTATTTTATATTTTTAAACTGTATTATGTTTTATCCCCAAAAATGAAAAGTCAATGAGAATAAAAAGAGAACATTGAAAATGAGGTGGAAAGTGACGAAAAACTTGTTTATACTATTGGTGTGTTTATGTTCTCTTGCCGGATGTTCATAAAATGTGCGTTTTATTCAAAAAGAATACCACCGGCGTGGCTTTCACGTTTAAATAAAAGTAAAAAAAATCAGAGGATTTCATATGCAAGCAGTACTTATGGTTGCGGGTAAAAGTACACGGACCTATCCCCTTACTTTGACAAGGCCAAAACCGTTACTTCCCATTATGAATCGATCATTGATTATGCACAGTCTCGATCAGATGGAAGGTCTTTTTGATCAGGTGATTTTAATCGTCGGTTACCGGCAGGAGATGATTAAAGCGATCCTGGGCAACCGATATAAAAATATTGATTTGATATATCAAGAGCAGGAAAAACAATTGGGAACGGGGGACGCTATTTTACAGGCAAAATCCTTCATTAAGGGCAAGTTTGTGGCAATGAACGGTGATGATCTTTTTGCCCGTGAAGATTTGAAGCGTTTGATCGAACTGAATGACGGTGCCCTGGCTAAAAAGGTGGAAGATCCCTCTCTTTACGGGGTTTATGAGGTTGATGAAAAGAGCAGGGCTTTACATCTGGTGGAAAAGCCAAAAGAACCAGTAGGAAATCTTGCCAATATCGGGTGTTATGTGTTCCAGCCGGATATTTTTGACAAAATTGAAAAAACCTCCTTTAGTGAACGCGGTGAGATCGAGATCGTCGATGCAATATTGCAGGTTATGAAGGAACGGGATTTTACCGTATTGCCCATCAATGGATTTTGGTTGCCTACAGGTTATGCCTGGGATTTACTCATGCACCAGGAATTTTTTATGCCAGAGTTGACCGGCATGGAGAACCAGGGCACAGTTGAAGATCATGTTGTTTTCCATGGATCGGTTAGAATAGGTAAAGGCACCATCATCAAGTCGGGAACCTATATCGAAGGTCCGGTTATTATCGGGGACAATTGCAGCATTGGACCCAATTGTTACTTGCGAAAATACTCCTCTATCGGAGATGAATGCCGCATTGGCCAGGGTGTGGAAATTAAAAATTCTCTGATCATGAACGGATCTACTGTCGCCCATTTGAGCTATATCGGCGACAGTGTGATCGGTGAAGGCTGCAATATTGGCGGCGGTTCAATAACCGCAAACAAACGCCATGATGATAACAATATCAAATCAATGGTCAAGGGTAAGCTGGTGGATAGCCGACGTCAAAAGCTCGGCGCCATCCTGGCCGATCATGTCAGCCTCGGTATACACACGAGTATTTATCCCGGAAGAAAAATTTGGCCACGGTTGGACACTCATCCCGGCACAATCGTCGACCGCGATATTATGGAATAGTGATTAAAGGCCGGTTTCAACCTTTGATAACGGGAGGAGTCCTGACATCGCGTTTATCAAATCAGCGTCTTTTCAAGCCACTGCAATAGTATTATGGTTTTGGCATCCAGTATCTCGTGCTTTTGTAACCGGATAAAAATTTCATCATAATCGAATTCCCGGACACGTATATCTTCATTCTCCTGTTCGACCCCTCCTCCGGCGCTGGGCCTGGGAGTGTTGGCGATATCCAACGCATATAGATAAATTCGTTCTGATGTTGTCCCGGGACTCGGAAAACATAATCCCAGGCCAATGAGTTGTGCCTCGTTGATGTGATAACCGCTCTCTTCGGCTATTTCTCTGACGGCGGTTTCTTTTATTTTGGCATTTTTTTCAATTGATCCGGCGATCGCTTCCAGCATCCAGGCCTGATCCGGTGCTGCCGTATATGCCGGGAAGCGAAATTGCTCAACCAGAACCACTTTTTTTCTTTTTGAATCATATAGAAGAATAGCCACAGCATCTCCGCGACTAACATTTAATCGCTCCACCTCTTTGCTCATTTCTCCGGAAAATTTTTCAAATTTCAGAGTTGCTTTTTCCAGGGTTAAAAAGCCCTGGTATATTGTTTGTAAATTTTTTATTTTAACATTCATGCCATATCCTCATCGGTTTGCTCTGTAAAATTCAAAGATAACCAATCTTTTGGTTAATAACAATCCTCTGTATAACATTACAAAGAAAG
>CAZMUU010000248.1:4602-5448 GCA_964569215.1 uncultured Cytophagia bacterium | reverse complement strand
AATTGCTCAAATATAGTCATGCTTGACCCGAACCTAGTTATCTTCCATCATCTGGATTTTCCGCATTTTGCGGCGTGCAGTTGCGAGCTTGCGTTTCTTTTTTTCGCTGGGTTTTTCAAAATGCTGATGTTTTTTAATATCAGACATCAAACCCGCCTTTTCGCAAGCCTTCATGAATCGCTTTAAAGCTTTTTCAAATGGTTCTCCTTCACGAACACGAACACCGGGCATTAAAAAGTCAACCTCCCTTCTTTTGTTTTTTATCATCAAGATACCAAATTAATTAAATAAATAACCAAATGCAAGATTTTTTTCTCAACCCGGAGGCCATCCGAGGTTCCTCCCTCCCAAAAGATGCAGGTGAATGTGAAATACGGTTTGTCCTCCATCCCGGTTGCAATTCATAACCATTCTGTACCCGGACTCTGCAACCCCCTCTTTGCCGGCCAATTCTTTGGCGCGGTTGACCATCTCTCCAATCAGGGCGCTTTTTTCCGGGGTCAAATCATTCAGGGTTTCGATGTGCTCCTTGGGGATCACCAAAAAATGCGTCGGCGCCTGCGGATCAATATCCCGGAAGGCGAGCATTGTTTCGTCCTCATAAATGATATCCGACGGTATCTCTTTTTCCACGATCCGACAAAACAAACAAGCCATATTCTCTTCCTTTCTGTTATTATACTTTTATATTGTTATTGTGCTATTCATCTGTAGAGATATCCGGACGCAGAGAGAATGTGTGAAAACAGAATCATTTTTATCAATTATTTAAGGTTAATCAAAACAGCTGAGAAAAAAATCCACTGCTTTTCTCTGCCTTTCTCCGTGTCCTCTGTGGTAAAGGCT
>CAZMUU010000248.1:0-4592 GCA_964569215.1 uncultured Cytophagia bacterium | reverse complement strand
GGGATGTATTACTCGGACCGGCATTTTATATCTCCCCGGCGGCGATAAAAAGCTTGGCAGCGCCTACGATCCCGGCTGTTTCACTGCGAAGCCGTCGCTTGCCTAAATCCAGAACCTGTGCCCCCTTTTGCCCGGCCAAATCAAGCTCCCGGTCGGTAAATCCTCCTTCCGGTCCGACGAGAAGCAAAATGGACCGGTTTTCCGGTTTCACCGTTTTGCCCTCTCCCGGATGAGCAATGTAAATCTCTTCGCCGCAAAACGTTTTTAAAACCGCTTCAAATGAGCTTACCGATTCAACTTGCGGACAGCGGCAACGACCGCTTTGCTTCATCGCGCCGATCACTTTTTTTTGCCATCGCTCTTTACGCCCCGAAGGCTGCTTGACCGAACGCTCACAAAGCATGGGTATAAATCGATCTATCCCTATCTCCGTTCCCTTTTCAAGAACCCATTCAAAAAGCATGGATTTGGGAACCGCCTGTGCCAGGGTGATAGACAGCGAGGGTTCATTAACACCGAATCTCACCCCGGAAACAGAAACAAGCGCCTCCTCTGCATCCAGCGATTTAATGGTTCCCTCGTATCGTTGTCCCTCGCCGTCAACAACGACAATCGGGCTGCCAATGCGCTTTCTCATCACTTTCACCGCATGCAAATATTCTTCGCCGACAAGCCGAAGAGAATCACCCCGAATATCTTGAGGCGCAACATAATATTGTTCAACATGTGACATGTTCAGAACCAGGCATTTAGATCAAAAATAAATTCTCCATCACCATCGAGATTCAAACCATAATCAAAACGCAGTACGTATGAGTAGGGCAGCTGAATATGAATCCCGGCTCCGTATCCGGACAAAAACCTCTCTTTGTCGATCTGTTCTCCCCGCGACCAGGTGGTCCCGGTTTCCGCAAAGACGGCACCGTGGAGGGCAAACGGCATATTGCTCGAATAGGGACCAAACATCGATTCATCCACTGAAAAATAGTGCAGCGAAACGATCGGAAATCGCAATTCCAGTTGTGACAACAAACGATAGTCTCCCTGTCGTACCCGGCTGTAGTGACCGCGAATGCGTTCGCTATATCCGAGATAATGACGGGCATACATGGGATTATCGCCATCCAGCAGGTCACCGGCACCGCGCACGGCCAGCGAAATGCCTGCCGGCAGAGGGATATAGCAACGGGCGTCGATACCGGAGCGCAGATAATCGACCTGAGAGGGATAGTATACTTTTTCGACATAGGTTTGAAAAAACAATCCTTTCTTTGGATATTCGACCAGGTCGCGCCGGTCATATTTGAAAACAAGAGCAAGCGCCGGCAAGCGGTCTTTTCTCTCGCCACTGGCGGTCAGATAGTCATACTGAAAGGGAAATCCGATCTGCTGATAGCTGAATACAACGCTTGTATAGGTATAGAGCCCCCAGCGTTTGCCGATATCTATCAAACCGCCGCGACTGGTCATATCAAAACGGTCCACTTCCAGGCCACGGCTGCGAACAGTACCAAAAAAGGCTTTCAGGGTGAGATACAAATGAGCGTCACCCCCGACCCAGGGATTTGCATAATAGAGCGAGAATCCGGGATTATATCCCAGCCGGCCGGAAAGACCGATATTCGTATTGCGTCCACGGAAATTACTGTGTACAATACCGGCACCATAAGATAATTTTTTCCAATCCCGTTCATTGGCATACAAAATAGGATAAGGGAAAATATACCAGCGCTCGGTAACCATCACCAGCACGGTGACACCATCCGGTTGTTCGATCATCTCGATCTCGACACGATTAAAAAGCTGAAGGTTCTCGATCCGCTGCTGATCCCGTTTGAGTATTTCCATATCCATTTCGTCTCCGACGGCAGTCTCCATCTCGCGCAGGATGACGGACTCGTGTGTTTTCTCGTTACCGACAATGATAATATCATGAACCTGCTGGTTCGAGTCATATGCTCCATATACAGAACGGCAAATCATGCCGGTTAGAAAAAGCGTAAAAATCAAAAGATAGCGTTTAATGGTTTTATCCTCATCGTTATAATTTGTCAAGCAGTCTCATCGTCACCCTGTAGGAGCGATCAGTCGCATGCAGCATCGCCTGAGCAAAATCAAATCGCACCAAGCCGTCGAAGAGTAACAGAGAAAAGCCTGCATCGGCCAACCAATGAACGTCGGTAAAATCCTGCAGCAGGTGATCTTTTACCTTTTTTGAATTCCAGGCATCACCAGCTTCAAGAAAGAGACCGAATGACATCGAGTCCAAAACCGGCGAGCGGTACCACCCCAATGCCCGGACGATCGCACCGCCGAAAAGGTAATTCAGGCGTGCAAAAATCATATTTTGACCCTGGCGGTAAAATTCGGGGAAGGCACGCAGAGATCCGATGCCACCCAAAGAGATCAGATGTTGATTGGCCACGCTGCCTTTGCGGAAACCGAGATAGACGCTCGTTGCGATATGCTGGTGGTGAAATGTCGGGATGTATAGCCCGCTTTGCAGAAACAGAGCGGTTGTATGGAAATCTTCAAAGGTCTTTTGGAATTTAGCTTGTAAATACCATCCCTTGTCGGGAAAGTAAGAGTTGTTGCGATAATCCAAAATAGCGGCCCATTCGATCAGGGTCTCTCTGCCTTCGGTCACTGCCGGATTGGAACGAAATGATTTCGACCAGCTAAAAAGTGTCGGGGCAAAATCAGTATTTGTTTGCATGGATAAATAGCGGTAATGGCTAATGGTGTAGCGAAGGAAACTGAGATAACCGATTTTATGATCCACAATAAAGCGATAGCCCTGTTTACCGTAATAATTACGGAAATCCTCGCGCAGCAGCAGGCAGGCCAGACTATTTTCCAGATGACCGATCACCCAGGATTCATTCGTTGTGGTTTGCCGAAAAGCCTGAATTCGCAAAAATAGACGGTTGGCCTGAAAAAACCGCTTTTCCATGCCGGCCTGATATCGCCAGCTCTTGTTTTTAAGACCATATCCGCCCTGAACATCGAAGGAGATTCTTTCTTGCTGCAGAGCCTTAAAAAAGAGTCCGGCGTGTAAAAAGAGCCCTTCCACGCGGTTGTAATGGGGGGTGGTCCACAAATTGACCGTTTCATAATCTGAAAGCGGATCGTCGTCTATTCGTTGAAACTCGAATTGTGCAAATAAAGACCGACCAACAAACAAAAGAAAAACCGCTATGAAAAAACCCCTGAATGTGAACAATGCATGCATATTCATTTATGCGTTTTTGATTTGCGCCTTATTTTCAAAATCACTGTTGTTCCCTTTTTGCTCGGTTTGAAATCCACCTCATCGACCAGGTTTCGCACCAAAAAGATACCCCTGCCGCTCTCTTTAAGTAAATTCTTCGGATCAAGCGGATCCCTGATGCTTTTTACGTCAAACCCATACCCTTCATCCATGATTCGAACCGTCAGCTCGTCTCCTGCGATGGAAAAGGTAACAGTAACTTTTTTATTTTTATCCTCTTTGTTGCCGTGAAAAATAGCATTCGCCACAACCTCGGTCACAGCTATCGCCAGACTGTCCAGTTCATCCTGAGAAAGCTTGAGCGCTTTGCCCCATTTTTCAGCTTCCCGCTCGACCCGTTGGATATTTTCACACTTGCTGGGTATAACCACTTTTTTTAAAGTGGACATAACGTCCTCAGTATTAACCTAAATATTATTTTTAAAAAAACCAATTTAATTTGATATCTATATTATTAAAATAATATCTCTTTTGATCTACATTTTTCACAGCTTGCCGAACCGCGTCGAAGATCAGATTCAATTTGGCGGATGGAGCATAGCGTATTCGCAAAATAGGCCCATAGCCGGCAAACGTTCCCTGTTTATTCCTGACCTGGTTTCCGTGTTGATCCGGTTGGTAACGCCATTGATCGCGCAAATATAGAGTATATCCCGGCGACAGGGTAAACAGCTCGTTATAATTGTAATGAACAAAAACATGCAGCCATTGATTCCGTCTGGTGGAAATAATTTTTTCCGACCATTTTTCCCAGAGCAATTGTCCATTCTCTTCCAGCTGCAGACGATAGTCCATCGAAACAACCGTTCTCCTGCTGATCCGGCAACTCAACGAATCATAAACAGCGAATTTTCGAAACACAAAGCTGCGGATGGCGCTATCCACTTCTTCATAATCATAATCGACATAATTCGCCAGCACCTCAAACGATTGCGACAAGCGAAAACGCTCTCCAATCCGGTAATATATGGTCGGATTCAACCTGAAAATACGGTTCCAGTTGTTGTCCGCACTCCGTTCACCGAAGATATAGACCATATGGTATAGATTTACGCCGATATTCAAATTGAGTTTCAAAGATTTATTAAAGATATGTTCAAAAACAAGCCGGGAATTTATACGCAGTTCATCCCGGTCATCATAATTGTTGGTATCCGGCGTGTCGTATTTAAACCGGCTTGTGGAGGCAAATGCATAAATGCGATCAGCATCCGACAGTCTGATATTGAATCTCGTACCGAGATAATAGCGTTCGCTTTGATTGTCCGGGGTAATAAAAGCGGTCCGTCTGGAAAACGGATTTTTTACCGAAGATTTACCG
>CAZMUU010000247.1:0-5560 GCA_964569215.1 uncultured Cytophagia bacterium | reverse complement strand
GAATAAAAGCAACCCCCAAAAACGATAACTACTGAGCTAATCTGCCCAGGTCCATGAGGGTTTGAGGATACCGCTAAAATTTTTTTGTCCACTCATAGAGTCAATCTCTTAATATTACCTGGTTTCGTCTTCAAGATATTTGAAGGTCCAGATAATTGATAGAATACCCAAAACAATTGAGCCAACAATGACAAGCCAGTTACCCACGAACAAAAAGCTATACAAGCGGCCGATCATACTGAAAATGCTGTCGATGGATTCTCCGGTTGTCGAAAAATCAAGACGATTCAGTCGAAGATGATCGAGGAACTGATCGAGATTGCGGTCCAGGAATCTTATTTGACGTACGGCAAACAGCGAAGCGGCTATATCCCTTGCAATACCACCTGAAACCAAACCTATAAACAAACCTTTGGCAAAGGGAAGAATAATCCCGTAAACCATAAAAAACATGAAAATGGTAATTACCAGAAAAACAATAATACCGAGAGCTCCGGAAACAAAATTATCTCCAAGTATCATATTAACACCAGTACCTGCCAGGAAGCCTGGTCCCAGCAGGACTGCAAAAATACCAGCTGCAACGGCAAGTAAAAGAGCGAGCAAGGTTACAGAAATTGCCCCTGCAACAACTGCAATACCCGAATTATCACCAAAAATACTTGCAATGGCAATCAAACCTGATCCCACCATCAGTCCGATATAAAGTCTATAAAGCCACTCCAAACCCCAAAATAACAAAATAGCCAGACCCACCCAAAAACAAAAGAATAGCATATAATAAAAAATATTGCTGGTATCATCCGGCCGGGAAATACTGCTGATGATCAAAAGTAAAACCAACCCTACAATCCAAATTACACGATTTTTGGCAAACTGTGTTTTAAGCGATAAAAGAGGTTGAGAGGAAATAGTGGTATCGCTCGGGGTTGTTTGTGAGGAAAATTTTGTTGTGCCGGATTTGGCTGTTTTTACTTCGGACTGACGAAAATTTTTCCGGTGGATATTCCCCCGTTTTTTAATCTGCTCCTCAATCATCACCAGCGCATTATCGGAAAATTCATCTTGTTGCTCATAGTATATCGTCAACAACTCTTCATCCGATAAAGATTCAAGATACTGCTCAAACTGCCTGTCCGTATCAATCTCCCCGCCCTGCATAATAACCCCTGAATTCAGTTCACTTTATGACGGTTTCATACAAGAATCAGACCAAATCGGGAATTTTAATCCCTTATTACCATACTTTCAGGAAATTGCACACTAACACACTGAAATTTAATTATTTAAAGAAGAAAAACCCGGCACAAACAGGCCGGCGACATGGCAAGAAAAATTGCGGAACAGTGCTCTCGTTGTAATTCCGACACGCCTTCTGTGTCAAAATGACTATTTGATCCCCAGTTGCTTCATTTTACGGTAGAGATTGGCGCGGTCCATCTGCAGCAGTTCGGCGGCGCGGCTGATGCTGCCTCCGGTTTCACCCAGAATTTGCGAGATGTGACGGCGCTCGAATTGCTGTCGCGCCTCTTTAAAGGGCAGAATAAATGCCGTATCCGTGGACTCGCTTTCGTGAAAAAAGGGCTGGATATCCTCAATGTCGATCAGCTCTTTGCGCACCATGATCAACAGGCGTTCGATGAAATGCTTGAGCTGCCTCACATTGCCCGGCCACGGATAGGCGGTGAGCTGACGCATGGCGGCCTGTGACAGGGCCGGCTCGATCAAGCCATTAGCCTCAGAGTATCCACTAATAAAATGCTCCACCAGCAACGGTATATCCTCCCGGCGCTGCCGCAATGGCGGTACCCAAATCGACAGGACGTCGAGACGATAATAGAGATCCTGGCGAAATCGTTTCTCCTCTACCATCGCTTTTAAATCCTGATTCGTCGAGGCCAGGATGCGAACGTCTGCAGACAAATTTTCCGACGATCCCACTTTCTGAATTTCACCCGATTCGAGAAAACGCAAAATCTTGGACTGCGCCCCCGGACTGAGATCGCCGATCTCATCCAAAAGCATGGTGCCGCCGTCCGCGCTTTTCAGCTTTCCGGATTTGTTGACATAAGCCCCTGTAAATGCACCTTTTGTGTGTCCAAATAATTCGCTTTCGATCAGCGTTTCCGGAATAGCCGGACAGTTGAGTTTGAGCAGCGGCGCTGCCGCGCGACGGCTCTTTTCATGTATCGCCTGCGCCACCAGCTCCTTGCCGACGCCGTTTTCTCCCAGAATCAAAACCGGCGAATCCACCGGCGCAATGCGGTCGATCTTTTGAAACAGAGTCTGCATGACATCGGATTGCCCCAGCATGTGATAGTGAATCAGAGTATCGCTTTTCAACTCCCCCAGCTGCCTCTTCATTTCTCGCCAGGAAAGCGCATTCTTTGCTGTTAGTAAAATACGGTCACGCTCGAACGGCTTTTCCAGAAAATCATAAACGCCGATCTTCGTCGCTTCAACCGCCCTGGAAACCGTGGCATAAGCGGAGATCAACACCACAGGGACGGCCGGATTCTCTTGTATCATGCGTCCGGCCAGCTCGATGCCGTCCTCATCCGGCAGCTGCAAATCAAGCAGAACCAAATCGATCTGGTTCTGTTCAAATACCTCCCAACCATTTTTGCCATCCTGCGCCTCGATAACCGTATATCCCTCGCCGCTCAATATTCGCTTTAAGATCCGACAAACCGAAAGGTCGTCGTCTACGATCAGTATAGACATGATGCGTTCCCTTTTTTTTCAGACCGGTACAACCTATTCTGTGAAAAAGTTGCAATCGCCATGCCAAATTGTTATTTCAGTCTAAACCGGCAGACGAAGGGTCACTGTGGTACCCACACCCACGCGGCTGTCAATGTCAAAACTTCCCCTGTGACTCTGCATGATCTTTTCGACAATACTCAATCCCAATCCGGTGCCTTCCGCTTTGAGGGTAAAATAGGGCTGCTTAACCTTGTCGAGATATTCAGCTTCGATCCCTTTGCCGGTGTCCTGTACCTGTATCTCAATGTAGTGTCTGACGGAATCATTCGCTTCGATAAACTGTATCGGACGGGTCGTGATCGAAATGGATCCCCTCTTCTCTATGCTCTCCACCGCATTGAAATAGATATTACGAAACGCAAAGGCAAACTGCTCTTTATCCAGCTGTACCAGAGGCAGCTCTTCCGCCAAATCCCAGTCGAGCTGTATATGCGGCGGTTGATTAACACTCCATTCCTGCACCCATTGCTGCAGCAGTGCATTGATGTCGAGGGACTGCAATAACGGACGCTCAAACTCGACAAAATGCATAAAGCCATCGGTCATACGCTTGAGTTTGCTCACCTGGGAAGTAATGGCATCGAGATATTCGGGAATCTCGTCATCTTGCAGCTGGTACTTGTTCTGTAGCAAGAATTTGAGTTCCTGGGCATTGAGCTTGACGCTGGTGAGGGGATTTTTAATGCCATGCGCCAGTCGCTGAGCCACCCGGGCCCAGAGCTTAACCTGGCGAATATGATCGGTTTCCTCCGGATCGATAAATAACAGTCCGATAAGACGCAGCGACCGGAAATAGAATGCGCGAATTTCAACCCTTTTCCCGGACAACTCCGTCCGGAGAATACTTTGGCGGCGATTGAGCAATTGTTCGATCTCCCTTATTTGCTCAGGGTGATGTAAACGAAGCAATGTGAGAAGATTGCTGCCGTCGACAAGCGGCATCTGCAGCCACTCGCGCACTTGTTGACCGGCAAAGTTTACCTCGCCATTCTTTTTTAACAAGAGGACGTGTTCACGAAAACGATTTGGAAGCGACGAGACAAGCTGCAGGAACTGACGGTATAACGTTCGGCGGTGATAAAAATAGAACCACACCCCCAGCAGCGGCAGAACAATAAGCAAAACCATTGTGTATCTGTTCAAAAACCGTTCAGGTTCAAACGGAAAAATGGATTGCTGCAACTCGTAAAGGGTAACCCGCATTCTTTTCTCTGCCGGCGTTTGCGTGACGAGAAAAGAGCCCTCTTCTGCGTTCACAATTCGGGGAAAGAGCCTCTCTCCTGCACTGCCACGGTAAAAACAGAGTTCGTTCAGCTCGTGATCGAACACTATTATTTTTTCATCGGTTTGTATCGCAATGATTTCAAACAAACCATCTCCGTTTAAATCAGCAATGCCATGCATTTCCAATGGCCCGTCATAGCGTCTGGATTGTCTGAGCACCTGTAAATCGCCATTAAAGATGCGCATATAGCCATCGCTGTTTCCCATCACAATTTCGTCACGGTCATCGCCGTTCAAATCAGCACATATTTTCGAGTCTATATCCAGATGGGGACGAAAGCGATCACCGAACCGCTTTTCCAGCAAAATACGCCCGCTTTCAGCATCGAGAATATAGGCGCGATCCTGGCTGGTTTTGGTTTTGCTGGTGGAATATTGAAAACAGACCACGCGGGGCCGGCCATCACCGTAAAAGTCACCAACATCGGCAAAAGCGCCGGTCCAAAAGCCGCCAAAGCTACGCTGCCAGATCACCCGGCCATCGCTGCCGAGAAAAAAAACATAAGAGCTGTCATCCTTTGAACTCTGTCCGCTGACACCGTTGTTGGAAGCATAACTGCTGAGCAGAATTTCATCACTGCCATCCCGGTTCAGATCTACGATTCGCGTATTGATAAGATACGGTCCATGGCTAAACGTCCAGTGCAGCTTTTGCCGTTTATAGTCTATGGCATAAACCGCCCGTTTGCCGTAGGAGTCCCAGGGTGTCGACGTGGAAAAAAGCGTCAGCTGCTTTCCGCCTGTCGTTCTGATATGGCTGAGAAATTTGAAGGATTGTTTGAAATCCGATGGAGCGGTTCGTTCATCTCGTACAAAGCGAAAAAGATCCAGCAGAGGTTCCTGCTGCATGCTTTTTCCCATGCTTTTTGGAGTGGGTGCAAGCAATTTGACAAAAACCGTATCCTGACGCTGAAATGTGACCTGAAAATAGATAGAGTCCATTGAGGAGGCCGGAATCGGCTCGACCAGAAAAAGCTCTTCAAGAGAGAACTTGAAACTTTTATAATAAAATTCCAGCTCAGGATCCCGCAAATCGTACTGGTCACCGATTCTGAAAAAGAATTCATCGGTACCGTCGAGGTTGACATCCATACTCAGACTGCCATCAACGAGGCGCGTCCATTGCGGGTGAATGCGGTAATAATAGTCGTTCTGTGCGATGACTGTAAGGGAGGAAATAAAAATGAGAATGACTAGTACTCTGATCATTACGAGCCCGCATCCCGTCCTAAAGAATAGGTTTATTGAGAATTTATCACCCCCTGTAACTTAGTGCTATTGTGAATGAAATTCAAGTACTAATCCTAAAATATAAATTTGCTTTCCAAATGGTTTCATAAAGACAAGAAAATGAAACGCAGAGCTCGCAATGAGAAAAAAGAGGCCGCAGAAAAAGATAAATATCAATAGCTACGACAAACTTGCCATTTTGTGACCACTTTTTTTCAAAATTCAAAGAATATCCTTGCAGGTGACAGAATACGTCCGCTAGCGATAAAGATCCTTGATC
>CAZMUU010000246.1:0-5581 GCA_964569215.1 uncultured Cytophagia bacterium | reverse complement strand
TAAACAGAGAAAAAATTAAATCCATTTTGGACAAGAGTGAAATTGAATGGTAGAGGCCCGGCTTTTATCAATGCAGTCTTTGATGAACCTGATTAATAATTCAGCCACAGCCCTCTAAAGAAAAGAATAATACCATTTTACAACTCAATTGCGTATTTTTAAGACGTAATTCGAAACATCAAAACGGAGAGCCAAATGATTTTATCGGATATTACCATTCGCGAGCTGCTGAAGAGCGGCGAGCTTGTGATCGAACCGATGCAGGACTCGCAAATACAACCCGCTTCCGTGGATTTGCGCCTGGGCACCCATTTTTTAAGACTCGACGAGAACAACATCGGAATGATCCGTCTGGATGAAAAAGCACCCTATATCGAACTCGATCAGAACGAAATTATTATTCCGCCGCTTTCGTTTTTGCTGGCCACCACGCTCGAGTATATTAAATTGCCGCAGGATCTCACCGCTTTTATCGAGGGGCGAAGCTCTATCGGAAGAATGGGTCTCTTCATCCAAAACGCCGGATGGGTGGATCCGGGATTTGAAGGTGAACTGACACTGGAAATCTACAACGCCAATCGTCTGCCGATCCGGTTACAGTCCGGCCGCCGTATCGGACAGTTGATTTTTTCCCGCATGGACCGGGTTCCCAGTCAACCCTATCGGGGCAAATACCAGGGCCAGCGCCGCGCCGTCGGCAGCATGATTTATGAAGATGACGATATTGAAAGATCTTAAACCAGCAACAGCACGACATGTCACCCGATGATCGCCGTAAAAAATTTAAAAATAGGAGAAATTAAATGAGTATCACCGCAAAAATGGCAGAGTTTAGCCGATCGCTGCAGTATGAGGACATTCCCGAAACCGCCAGACGTGAAGCCCGGCGGTTTACCCTGGACAGTATCGGATGTGCATTTGCCGCCCTCAACAACGAAGACATGCAGGCTGCACACCGCTACATTCAGGCGCTTGGCGGTACGAACCAGGCCACCGTTATCGGTACCGGATTGCGAACGAATCTCTCCAACGCCGCGTTTATGAATGCGCTTTTGGTCAGGGCGCTGGATTATAACGATATTTTCTGGAAACAGGATCCCAGCCATCCTTCCGATATTCTGCCGGCGGTCTGGGCCTGTGCTGAAAGCGAACGATTATCCACGCGCGAGGCTTTGGTCGCCACAGTAATCGCCTATGAGCTTGAACTTCGCTGGTGTATCGCCGCCGATCCGGGTATTCGGGAAAGAGGCTGGCACCACGCCACTCTGACGCAATTCGTCTCTCCTTTTGTTGCCGCCCGTCTTCTCGGCCTCGATGAGAACCAAACCGTTTCAGCGGCAGGCATCAGCGGATCGGCCCATTTCACCCTCGGCGGCGTCGTCGCCGGCCATCTGACCAATATGAAGAACACCGCCGATCCGATGGCGACCCGCGCAGGTGTGGATGCCGCCCTGCTGGCCAAAGAGGGATATAACGGTCCCGACCAGGTCATCGAAGGCAAGGAAGGATTGATCGAGGTTATGCATAACGTCGACTGGTCAACGGAACGATTGCTGCAAAATCTGGGCAGTGAATTTATGATTACCGAGTGCGGCTATAAAGCCTTTCCCACCGAGGCCCTCACCCACCAACCGATCACCGCGGTGTTGAACCTGCGGCAACAACACGATCTCGTTCCTGATCAAATCGAGCGGGTTTTGATCAAAACGACAACCCGGGGAGCCGATATTCTTTCCGACCCCAGCAAATACAATCCCACAACCAGAGAAACCGCTGACCATAGTCTGCCCTGGTGCATCGCGGTTGCCCTGGTCGACGGAAATGTTCTGCCGGATTCGTTTTCATCGGAAAAACTCAAAGATAAAAAGGTATGGGAGATGCTGGAAAAAATCAAAGTGGTGGCGGATGATGAAATAGACCGCCTTTTTCCGGCTGTCAAACGGGCAATCGCTGAAATCATCACCAAAGACGGCAAAAAAGCAGAGGCAACCGTAGACCACGCCAAAGGCAGCCCGGAAAACCCAATGACCGACGAAGAGGTTATTGCAAAGTTTAACAGCAACGCTTCAACGGTGTTGGATAAAAATCAGCGGCAACAAATCATAGAAACGACCCTTGAGATGGGAGAGGATGATCTGACAATGGATACCTTTATGCGACAATTGATCTGCTGAGGCCATGATAAAACAAAGGTACCGCTGTCCCCCCTTTACAGCGGTACCCTCCCGCATCGGATTGGTCTGTATGCCCTGACTCACTATGGTTGCGGTCATTTGCAAATAAAATGCCAGACATTCCAAATCCCTGCAATACCATGATAATAAAAAACCTGGGATGCCTCACCAAAAAAGAACAGTGATGAATGTGTTGCAGATTTGCAACACATTTTAGAGCCTTTGTTGTCAATTTACAACAAAGGGTTGTCAAGCGAGCCCCTGTGCCTCAGAGTTAATGTTTGCAAAAATGCTCTTTATCCTGTATATTGAAAATTGATAGTATTTTTTGATTGATTCATGCTCTTACCAAACAGGAGGCAGGACGTGACGGTTCATAACGATGTTGAGATGGTTAAAAGCCTGAACAAGGCACATCAGAACATACTGGATGAAATTCATAAAGTGATTATCGGGCAGCGCCGTATTGTCGATGAATTGCTCATCGCGCTTTTGGCCCGCGGCCATTGTCTATTGGTCGGGGTACCGGGTCTGGCCAAGAGCCTGTTGATCAGCACGGTGGCAAGCGTACTGAATCTCAAGTTCAGCCGCATCCAATTCACCCCGGATCTGATGCCCTCGGACATAACCGGAACGGAAATCATTGAAGAGGACAAGAGCACGGGACGAAAGGCGTTCAAGTTCGTCAGGGGACCGGTTTTTGCCAATATTGTACTGGCGGACGAGATCAACCGCACACCGCCGAAAACCCAATCCGCTCTATTACAGGCCATGCAGGAGCATCAGGTTTCCGCTGCCGGCGAAACCCACACTCTGGATGAACCCTTTTTTGTCCTGGCCACACAAAATCCGATCGAACAGGAAGGGACCTATCCGTTACCGGAAGCCCAGCTGGACCGTTTTATGTTCAATTTGTGGGTGGATTATCCCGAACAAAGTGAAGAAGAAGAAATCGTGCGATCCACCACCAGCGCCTACCGGGCGGATTTAAAACAGGTTCTAGATGCACAGCAAATCATTGATTTTCAAAATCTGGTGCGGCGGGTCCCGGTAGCGGACAATGTCATTCAGTACGCCGTCAAGCTGGTTCGCACAACCCGGCCATCGTTCAAAGACGCTCCGGCATTTATCAAGGAATGGATACGCTGGGGAGCCGGTCCACGGGCATCACAATATCTCATCCTCGGCGCCAAAACCCGCGCCATTCTCAACGGGCGTCCGACCCCGGACATCGAAGATGTCCGCGCCGTGGCCAAACCGGTTCTGCGCCATCGCCTGGTTCTGAGCTTTAATGCAGAGGCTGAAGGCATTTCAAGCGTCGATATTATCGATAAAATCATCGGGTAATATAATGGCTGAAGATTCGTTACAATATCTCAATCCTGAAACCGTATCCAGGCTGACCAACCTTAATTTGATCGCCCGTCTGGTGGTTGAAGGTTTTATTACCGGACTGCACAAGAGCCCCTATCACGGTTTCAGCGTCGAATTCGCCGAACACCGCCAGTATATGCCGGGCGACAACATCAGGCATCTGGACTGGAAGGTTTTTGCCAAAACCGACCGCTTTTATGTAAAACAATTTGAGGAAGAGACCAATCTCAAAGCCTATCTGCTTCTCGATGCATCTGCTTCGATGGGATACACCTCTCATACCATCACCAAACTGCAATATGCCACCTATTTGTCCGCAGCTCTGGCTTATCTGATGATCAAACAACAAGACGCGGTGGGGTTGCTCACGTTTGACGAAACCATACGATCCTATATGCCGCCCCGCTCTGTCGGCTATTATCTTTCTCTTCTTTTAAAAGAGCTGCAAAACACCAAAAGCGCCAAAAAAACCAACCTGTCGCAAACCCTGCATCAGCTGGCCGAACGCATCCGTCGCCGCGGACTGGTTATTCTTCTTTCGGATCTTTTGGATGATCCGCAAAAAATTATTTCAGGGTTGAAACATTTTCGTCACAATAAACACCAGGTCATTGTCTTTCATATTCTCGATCCTTATGAACAAAACTTTAATTTTACCAGAGACAGCCAATTTGTCGATATGGAAACCGGGGAAAAAATCACCACACAGCCATGGCACATACGCAGCGCTTATCGCGACCTGATGAGCGCATTTATTCGCTCGATAAAAACACAATGCCGCGAAAACAATATCGACTATGTGCTGATGAACACGCGCGAGCCCTTCGATCGCGCTCTTGTACAGTATCTGATTAAGAGAAAAAGAATCGGCGGCTGAAAACAGACCTTGATCTTTCTTTTTTCATTGACGACCCTGTAATTGATGCGGCCGTTTCGGCAGTAGCAATTGTACAACAGCAACGGACAATTGACAGGTCCGCCGGGTGGTGCGCGACACCCGCGAGTCCATCCGGAGTTTGACGGCAGCTATGCAGCGGGTCGCTTCCTGCGCACGTATGATTCTCGTTGCAGATTGATCATCGGATTCTTATACGGGTCGTACAAAAAAGTAAATGCCGGTCTCAGGAGGGCATGGATAACAATTCAAAATCATCCTGAACGAGATCGGGATGCAGGACGGCACAGGGGGTTCCACCGTTGCGTTTACCACAACAATTCCATGCAACGCAGTGATGGTTACAAATTCGAATTTGATCCCATTTCAGCTGATGATCGCCGACAAAGGGATGGTACATGGTTTTTATTCGTCTCGATTGGGTTACAGCGGTTTTGATATCCTGAAACACCGGATTTTTGCCCGAGTAATCCATATTGCCGTGAGCAACCGCCTCTTTAACCGTCTGATCAAAGCGGATTCTTCCGACAAGTTCCAGATCCAGATTCAAAACGCGTTGCAACGCCAATCGCAGGGCCTGAATGGTTCTGGTTTCATCGCTTTCCTGAATGGCATTGACGAGAAGAATCGGACGCATTGCAGCCAGACGCCGCATAAATTGCTCGACGCCAAGCCGGGAGATGGCTGCGTTTTGATCGAGAAAATTTTTCAGCGTTTTCACATCTTCCTTGTCGCGCAGATCACCAAAGGTTTGCAATGCGTTGCGCAGCTCCAGTCGATCGTCACTGTGATATTCCAGCATTCTAAAAACAGAAGCGCGCAGAAACTGGTAAGCCTCGAACAGAGCAATGTTTTCGCAAGTTGACACCACAATTTGACTGTCCGCTGCCAGAAAGATATCCAGATTGGTAAAGTTGGCGCCCGGCCCCAGATCGAGAACGACAAAATCAGCCTCGAGTTGCCTCAGTTGTGACAAAAAGCGACGGCGTTTGCTGGTGACCAGTTGCCGGTAATCAATTCTGCCATAGGAATTGATAATAAGATTTAAATTTTTTTCTCTGGTTTCGAGTCGCAAATCTTCCAGGTTTTCCCGAGAATCGGCGAAAAAACGGGTGAGGGGTTTTGTCCGGTCGTATAT
>CAZMUU010000245.1:4767-5591 GCA_964569215.1 uncultured Cytophagia bacterium | reverse complement strand
ATGTGCTGCATAACATGCTGGTATATTTTGCCATTTTTTGGCTGCACCGGAAGGAAGATTATAACCCCTCATTTCAATCACCGGCGTGGAGATTGATGGCGTTGCTGTCGATATGTTTTCAGCTCGGCCTGGTCTATATGACATTTTTGGCTTTTCCGACCGGCGGGGTTCTGAGTGCGTTGGCTTTGATTCTAACCGGTTTACCTCTCTATTATTATTTTAAAAAATCTGCTAAATAATTAAAACCAGGATTCACCGTTGCCGCTTCGAAAGCTCTATGCTGCCGAACAAAGAGTTGCTCGATGGCGAATCCTGGTTACCATCTCATCTGTTCATAGATTAGCAAATGATATGCCAAACCGGATAAATTTTGTATTATATTTCAATTTGTAATTACTTGTTATTTAATATATTATGTTTTGTAGCAGCAAAGCGGGGGAACGAGCAAGGGCGGAAAAGCGTTTTTTGATACTCCTGTGGGACAGGGCGGTACCCTGGTGTCCCATTCTTATTCGTTTTGGAAAAGATGTTCTGAAATATGATCGTAAAAGGCTTTTGGCGATTGTAACTCGTTTGCCAGTTTTTCCATTGGACAAAGAGCTGTTTTATCCTGATTCATAACGGTATCGATGGTTTTTTCAGCATATACGGGGATGCCTGCCCCTTCGAGCGCGCTCACTGCTGCCTGGCTGATTACCGGTGTGATGATCTGTTTTACTTTTCCCAGGATACAGAGATAAGCTGCAGCAGCCCCCACGAGCTTATCGACGACAACGGCTCCTTTCATCTCCTCACCGTGCTGTCTGAGACAAAGATAAAGTGGT
>CAZMUU010000245.1:0-4757 GCA_964569215.1 uncultured Cytophagia bacterium | reverse complement strand
AAGTGGTTTTATTCTGTGTTCGCGGGATTTGAAAAGAACTTTACCTTCTTTCATCACGTACAAAGAGAGGCGTTCCGTTTTTAATTTGAACAATAATTTTTTTTCATCATTCATATCGATTTCCATTCGGATTTAGGGTTTTGATTAATCATAACACAATTCAGACCTGTTTATATTTCCATTTACCTTTTTTAAACCAAAAGGTGAGAACGATTCCTTTCATGGCGGTGGTTATGCTTATCGCCCACCATATGCCCATGCTTTTCATATCGAAATAATCCGCCAGCAGCAGACTGAGAGGAATACGCAGCCAGGTAAGCGGTACGATGACGATCATTGGAGGCAAGCTGTTGCCGGCGCCACTGAACGCTCCTTCAAGAACGAGTTCAACCCCCAAAAAGATTTCAAAAACAGCAATGATTCTCAAATAATTTTTTCCGTGTTCAACAATACGCGGGTCATCCGTAAAAACTTTGAAAATCGGTTCCGGGAAAATATAAAAGAGCACAGAGATGAGTAGCAAAAGCAGGCCGATATAAAGCACAGAGAGCCATGCCGCTTTTTCCGCCCTTTCAGGTTTGGACGCGCCCAGATTTTGACCGACAAGTGCCTCTGCAGCCACAGCAAACCCTACAGCGGAAAAATAGGCCAGCCCCTCGATTCGGTGTCCCAATCCCAATGCAGCAATCGCTTCCGAGCCATAATCGGTAATAATATCGGTCAGTACAAGATAGCTTATGCTAAACATAACCCCGCTAAAGGCTATGGGAGCACCGATTTTACTGATTCGCCATATCATATCGGGTGAGACGTTGAACTTGTGCAGATGAATCCGAACCTGACGTTTGTTTAAAATGATAAAACAGAAAACGGCACCGATTAAATGTGAAATGACTGTAGCGATTGCGGCACCGCCGGCGCCGAAGGCCGGCAGAGGCCCCAGTCCGAAGATGAAGAGCGGATCAAGAATGGTATTCATGCTCAGACCGATAACCATAATTTTCAAAGGCGTTTTGGTATCGCCCAGTCCCCGGAAAACGGCTTCGAGGGCATATACGGGATAAATACAAAACAGGCCGAGATAAATATAGAGCATATATTGATTTGCAGAATGGAGCACCACACCTTTCAGGCCCATAGCCGTAAAAATTGAGGGCGATACCAAAAGACCGGCGATGGCAAAAATGAGTGCAATAAAGATCGCAAGCAAAAAACCCTGTTGCGCCACCAGGTTTGCCTCTTTGCGTTTTTTACCGCCGGAAAACCTGGCGACCATGGCGGTCACTCCGGTACTGATCAGCGTACCCACGGACTGCAGGGCCCAGTAAATAAAAGATGCCGCACTTACACCGGCCAATGGGGCCGGCCCCAATTTGCCCACCCACCATATATCGATGAGATTGAAAATGATCAGCAAAAGCATAGATGCCATCGCCGGACCGGCCAGCCTAACGATCGCCCGGCTCAGGGGTAATGTGGTCAGCTCGGGTTCAGCCTCTATTGCCGGTAATATGGTCGACGCTTCCGGGATCGCGTGCCAATCCAGAGGGGGATCAGGATTTTGATTTTGGTCAGAGGTCATTTAATAATTCTGTCCGTTGCAAAGAGCCAATCTCGATTTTTTTTGTTTTCCACTTGCCCTGAAAGAATAACAGGGTGACAATAATGCTGTGAACCATATTCGATACGGCGATGGCAACCCAGACGCCCAACGCACCGCTATTGGTAAAGGCGGGAATCAGGAATGCGAGGGGTACCGCAATACCAAAGAGTGAGAAAAGCGTGATCAACATGGTAATGATGGTTTCTCCGGCACCGGCCAGGGCTCTTGTTAGAATGACGGAAACTGCAATAAAGGGATAGGATAGAACGATAATGCGGAGGTATAGGGCGCCGCTTTGAATAACGTTTTCAGAGTTATTGAAGAGACTGAATATGGTTTTGGGAAAGGCATAAAAAACAACGCCCATTGTACTCATGATGACAATAAAATATATAGCAGAGTACCAGCTGCTTTGTTCTGCTCTTTTGGGTTCTTTTGCACCCAAGTTTTGACCGACAAGCGTCGCGGTCGCCGCGGCCAAACCAAATCCGGGCATCATCGTCAGCATATCGAGCCGAATGCCGATACCATATGCAGCCAATGTTGCGGTCCCGTATCGGGAGATAATACCCATCATGACCATGCTTGAGACACTGCGAAAACTCATTTGCAGTGAACTGGGAACACCGATCTTAATAATGGACATAATCGTTTGCTTGCGGAATTTCAGTCGATTCCAAACGATGGGAAGATGATGTGTTTTCGCATACAGAAGATAAAATGCTAAAAACATGGCCACTGTTCTGCCGATTGTGGTGGCAAGTGCCGCCCCGGCAACCTCAAGTCTTGGAAATATCCACAGTCCAAAGATCAGCAGAGGGTCCAGTATAATATTGATGATAATACCAAAAGCATTTATATAGAGCGCTTTAGACGCATCACCAAGGGCCTGAAAAATGGCAGCGATCAGAAATTGCAGCGCAATGGGCACGGTACCGATAAAGAGAATACGCAAATAGATGATTGCCAGTTGTGCGACTCTATCTTCGATGCCAAAAATTGCGAACAGATATCGACTCAGGGCAATGCCGGCAATGGTTACAACAATACCGCCAATAATGGAAGAAAGAATGGACTGGATAATGACATGCCCCACATGATGATACTCTTTCGATCCGTAAAATCTCGAAATCATGGCTCCGGAGGCGATGGATAAACCGAGGATCATAGAGAAGGGTAACATCATAATGGCACCGACGAGAGATACTGCTGCAACCGATTCCGGCCCCAGGCGGCCGACAAAAGCGATATCGACGAGGTTAAAACCTGTCTGTATAGCGTTCGTGGCCATCAGGGGCAGAGCCAGATACCAAATATTCTTTGATATGCTTCCCCGGGTCAGATTTTTCTCATTCGTTTGCATGTACTTTTTTTCTGATCTTTAGGATTGGTGTGCGATAACCGTACCCATTAAGGTATGCGCGCCGGCATCCTGAATTTTCACCCTGAGAAACTCTCCGATCTGATAGGGACCTTTGGGTATGATAACAACTTTATTTCCATCATTTCTGCCTTGATAATCCTGTGTTGATTTTTTTGTGGATTTCTTTTCCAACAGGATGTCATGGATTTCCCCGATATGCGATTTGTTTTTCTGTAGTGATATTTTTTTTTGCAATTCATTCAAAGATACAATGCGTCTTGTTTTTTCCTCTTCTGCGATATCATCGGGATATTTTTTAGCCGCCAGCGTCCCGGCTCTTTGAGAATATTTGAAAATAAAGGCAGAATCAAATCTTACTTTTTTTACCACGTTTTCGGTATCTTTAAATTCGGCTGCGGTTTCGGTTGGGAAACCAACGATAATATCGGTTGTAAGCGTGATATCGGGAATCGCCTCTCTGATGTTTTCCACCAATTCCAGATATTGTTTTTGCGTATAGGTTCGTCGCATCAAATCGAGTACGCGGTCGTTACCCGCCTGTAAGGGCAGGTGTATGTGGTTACAGATTTTATCGTTTTGCGCGACGATGTCGATCAGCGATTCCGGGAAATCTTTCGGATGGGGCGAAACAAAGCGGATGCGTTTGATTCCATCTATCTCGCTCACCTTATCGAGTAAAGCAGCAAAATCATTTCCTTCATGATGATAAGAGTTGACATTCTGGCCGAGCAGGGTGACCTGCCTGAATCCTTCATCCGCCAGTCGCTGGCATTCGTTATAAATGTCCATCATACTTTTACTTCGTTCCCGTCCCCGCGTATAGGGAACCACACAAAACGAGCAGAAATTATTACATCCGCGCATAACTGAAATCCAGGCATTCACCCCTTTTTCGCGCAATGGATATATATTTTGATAGGTCTCTTGTTTAGAGAGTTTATCATCGAGAACAGGGTTTTGCATTGAAATGGATTCGTTTATCATAGCGGGAAGACGGCGGTAACTATCCGGTCCGGCTAAAAAATCCACCGGCAGATCGAATAATTCTTTACCGAGATTGGTGACCATGCATCCGAGAATACCGATATAGAAGTTCTGATCCTTTTTCAAATGGCGCAACTCATGGACGCGGGCATAAATTTTGCGATTGGCGTTTTCACGTACAGAGCAGGTGTTGATGAGCACAATATCCGCTTCTGTAAGCGATGTGGTAAGGCTAAAGTTCTGATCATTCAGAATCGCTTTTACCAATTCGCTGTCATATTCATTCATTTGACAGCCATATGTTTCGATGTAGACTTTCATAAAAGCGTGCCGAACATCATTTGCTTATCGATTTTAACAAGTTTGACCTGTCTGAATTGATTTTTCAGGTTTTGGTCGGATTCTGTTCTGACGCGAATATAGGTATCGGTCAGTCCGTTCCAGTATCCCTTTTTCTTTTGTTCAAATAGAACCGTTACCTTTTTATGGATAAAATTTTGCAAATAGGACTCTTTTTTCAGGTTGCCGAGTTTACGCAGGATTTTACTGCGTTTGTCGATTTCGTTTTTAGGCACTTTGGCGTTTATCAGTCTGCTTTCGGCGTGTTTTCGGTCTGAGTAACTGAATACGTGAAAATAAGCGAGAGGCAATGCCGACAAAATCTTTTCCGAGTTTTTAAACTGCTGGTCGGTTTCACCCGGAAAGCCAACCATCACATCCGTGCCCAGACAGACATCGGGAATAGCATGATAAAGTTTATAGATAATATCGCTAAAGCGTTTTGTC
>CAZMUU010000244.1:0-5632 GCA_964569215.1 uncultured Cytophagia bacterium | reverse complement strand
GCAATCAATATGGTGATTTTATCACCGATGCGCGATACGGTTATCTGAAAAAAACAAAAAGCAATATGCACTATGCCTTTTTCAAGGCCGGCAAGCTTATCTATAACAATCAGTTGCTCTTTGAAGCACCATCGATGTTGTTCGGCCAGGACAACGGCATCTACCGCCGCCCCGGTGTGGCCAAGTGGGTGGCGTGGGAGGATGTTGTGCCGCTGGAGTAGAACCACAGATTGCACAGATAAACAGATTACACAGATTAAAAAGAGTAAACAACCTGAAATCATATAACCATCGAATGAAACAGCCTGAAGAAAAAATTGTATTAAACTGATTGATAAAACAAAAGATAACATTTATATGGAACGAATTAACGCTATTCTGTTTAATAGCCGTTGATAGGAAGTAGATGGAAAAAGATCCGAGGACACATAAGATTATTATTGATGAAGCGCAAATCATTAACAGTCTCAAATCAAGCCGTCATCATATAGGTCTTTTGATTAACTTTGGCGAATCTTCATTAATATTTAAACGATTTATATATGGTTAATAAATGTTATTTGTGTTTACAATCTAAATAAGCAATAAAATCTGCGTCATTTATAGTCTTAATCTGTGTAATCTGCGCAATCTGTGATTAGAACCTGTGTAATCTGTGGTTAAAATCTGTGGCCGTAATCTGCGTAATCTGTGGTTAGAATCTGTGAAATCTGTGAAATCTGTGAAATCTGTGGTTAAAATAGAGGACAATTATGAAAACCAAAACAGTCGTATCTACACTATTAATGATGCTCCTAACGATCTCCCTGTTCGCCGGTGACATGACGGTAAGGGAAGCCCTGCTTCAAACCCAATATATCCTTTATCCTCAGGACGGCCATCCCGTCGATGCAACGGTGGCAAGAGAGCTTGAAAAAAAACTGGCACCGCAGGCACAGTTTGCCCTCATCTCACCTGAAGAGATACAGATCGAAGGCGCTCACGTTTTGAAAATTTCAATTGCGGATGAAGGCCTGACCCGGTATGACCGGGAAAACACGGAAAGAGACTGGATGTTTTTTCAGATCGATTCCAGTGGCAGCGGTGAACTCACCTGCTCGAAACCGCATTTGCTCTATGCGTTGTTCTGCCGTCTTCAGGAAGAGTGGCTTGATCAACCGGTTTCTCAGTTCCATCAGGGCAGAATCGACTATCCCGCTTTTCAATGGCTCACCGGCCGCGATCTTTACTACGGCTGGAGATACCGGTTCAGTAAACAGTACGATCCGCATGCCGGCATCCGCGAGATTGCCCGCATGGGCTGTTCGCATGTTGCGGTCAACGCCCTGGCACAACCTTTCCCCCTCGAGGTCAATGAGCCGGGTGAAATTTACTACCGCTTCTATGTCTCGGGACCGGACTTTGACCAGTTTGTCGAAACCGATCTGAACAAAGGGACTTATCCGCCGGAATACCTCTCTGCCAATCTCGACTTTATGAAAGCAAACGCCGATATGGCGATAAAATACGGCCTAACACCCGGCATGGTCGTGGCCAATCCGCGATCGGTTCCGCAAACACTGATCGAACGCTACCCCTATCTTATCGGACCGCGCATCGATCACCCCTATCGCGCCTACCGGCCGCGCTATGCCCTCACCACGGCTCATCCGGTGGTGCGCTGGCATTATGCCGAAATGCTGAAAAAAATATTGCACCACATTCCGCAATTGGGGTTTATGTATACCTGGCTTAACGACAGCGGCTCCGGATTTGAACACACCGTACGTCTCTATGCCGGCAGAAACGGCGGTCCTTACCTGATACGGGAATGGAGAAGCAACGAAGCGTTTGCACAGGCCGCGGCGAAAAACATTTTGCGCTATTACCGTACCCTGCGCGATGCGGCGCGGGAAATCAACCCCGATTTTCGCATCATCGCCGGCCTGCGTGCCATCGAGGAAGAAGAGGATATTATTCTGGAAGGCATGGAAAACGGATTGGACACTCAGAGTTCTGTTGCCGATCGCAATAATTCGCAGAAATGGCAAAAACAGTCGGCTCTGAGAGAACGGGGCTCTTATCTGCACAGCACGGTGGCACTGCGAATCAATGCCGCCGTTCTCGGCATTCCCTTTCCGTGGCTGGCTTTTTCCCGCCTGCAGAACCAGATCGAGGCCACTCTGGATAAAGTGAGCATTGTTTTCGATCCGCCATCTCTGGCACCCTACGACATCAACCGTGAGGTTCTCAAAGCCTTTCATCTCGATCCGGAAAGCGATATCGATCGGATCATTCAGCAAAAGGCGGATCAATGGGTGGGAGAAAAACATTCGACCGCACTCGTTAAAGCCTGGAAATTGGCTGATAATAGTATTGCTGCATTCCCCGGTATCCCCCTTTACGCCGGTTATGGTTTTATCCCCAATCGTCTCTGGGTACGCCCGCTGGTACCCGACATCAGCAATATCCCGTCGCAAAAACGGCAATACTATGAAAAATATGTCTTGTCGGTATTTAACAATCCCCACAATATAGATCTCAATGCCGATGCTTTATGGGAATTTTTGACTGTTGAAGAGGCGGATAGCATCGTTCAGCAATGCGACGAAAAAATGTGGGGCCCGCTCAATAAAGCCATCACCCTGTGTGAAACCACCGTTAAAGCGACTGATTCACAACCCGCTGCACAAGCTCTCTTCATCGATCAGCACGACCGGCTGGTGGCGGCGCGCTGTTATTATCGCACCCTGCGAAACGTTGCCGCCTGGATTGCCGGTGTGCACGGCTATTTGCAAGCAGACAATGAGCCGGAAAAGAAGAGGCGTCTGCAACAGGTGCGGGACATGATCGATAACGAGCTGCAGAATATGCAGGTTTTGCTCGATCTTTCCACCTCCAGCAAGACAACCTTTATGCCGGTATTTCAATACGGCGAAACCTGGTTTCTTTACGGTGATAATTTTCCAGAGCTGTTACAGAAAAAAATCGACCTGATGAAAGCACATAAAAACGATCTTCCCCGAATCGATCCCGATTATCGCTGGCGCATGCCGGCTGATTTTCCGGTCGAGCCGCAGGAGTATTTAAAGTATTAAAAAAAATACCGGTTTTAAGAACAGAAGAGCGGGGCAAAAGTCAGAAATCAGAAGCTTAAAGAGTGGAAATCGAAAAGGAATAGAGCAGCATACGGAGCAAGAGCAGGAATGGTTATAGATTCAACGATTCGGAAAAAAAGTTGGTGGGCTGAATAGTTTGTCTTTTGGATTAATAATTGGTTATGAGAATGGATATCAGATGAAAGGAGTACCATGCGATATAATAAAGTGATACTATTTTTGATTCTGTTGAGCAGTTTGGGTGCATTTACTCAACCCAAAGAGGCGCTGAAAACCCGCCTGATACGCCTGAACCTGGATGATAAAGCCTACGACGACCTCAAGGCGATGAAAATTGAATTTGCGACCGGACTGGAAGATACGACGGCGCTGGCCGTGGTAAGCGATGCAGAGTCTGCTGTGCTCGATGAACGCGGTTATCACTACGACCTGGTGCTGCAGAATGAAGAGAAAGTAGAGCTCTACAAACACGCGCTTTATGGGCCGGAGCGCAAACTCGACCCGGTCTATCATACCTATGAAGAGATCCTTGCGGAGATCGAAGCGTTGCAGGAACAACATCCCGAGCTCGTACATATCGAAAAAATCGGCGAGACCTCGCAGGAAAAACGGGATATTTATGCCGTCAAATTATCGGATAACGCCGACATAGAAGAAGACGAGCCCTCTATCCTCTTCAACGGTGCCATACATGCGGATGAGCTCGCCGGCACCGAAATTTGCATGACGTTGATCAACAACCTTGTCGACCGTTATGAAAAAGAAGAACGGGAAACCAGCTGGATAAACGACTATGAAATCTGGTTTATACCGGTTATCAATGTAGACGGGCATCACGTCGTAACCGCAAATATCGATCCGCGCTGGCGTAAAAATACACGGGACACCAACAACAACGGCAAGTTATACGAATATGGCGATGGGATTGATCTCAACCGCAATTTCGATTACAACTGGGCGCATGGCGGCAGCGGCGACAGCACCAATCAGCGCTACCGCGGCACATACCCCTTTTCCGAAAGCGAGTGCGTTGCCGTGGCCGGCCTGGCAGAAAGACAAAAATTCCTTTTATCGGTCACCTATCATAGCCAGGGTGAGGTTATCTACTATCCCTGGGACTGGCGCGGCCGTAAAGCGCCGGATGACAACGTGTTGACCCGCATCGCCAACGGTCTGGGTGCGTCGATCACAACCCTGAAAGGCGATACCACCTATGTTCCGCATTATGGTGCCGGGACCGTCGGCCAGACCTATCCCTGGCTCTATGGTGCCGTCGGCACTCTGGATTTTGTCGTCGAAACCGGCAAAAACCGCCACATCTTTGCAAAAGAATCGCTGCAAAAGATCATCGAGAGCAATTTGCAGGGCGCCTGTTATATGCTGGAGCAGATGAAAGGGCCGGGAATCAGGGGACACGTAAACGATGCCGTTACCGGTCATCCGTTGCAGGCTGAGGTCTTCTTTCCGGATATTGACACCAAAGATATCGATGTCAGAACAAGCGATGCCATCTTCGGCCGTTATGACCGCATATTATCGGCCGGCTCGCATCGGTTGATCATCAGAAAACCGGGTTATCAGACACGTGTTTTTGATACCGTCACGGTGAATCAACAAGGCTGGACCACCCTAAACGTCCGGTTGATGCCTGAATTTTAAAAGGGAATAACCATCGACTATTAAATGGATCTCGCACAAAGTCACAAAGTCAGAAAAATGTTCTCGATTTTTCGCGGCTTTGTGTGCTCTGTGCGAGAGGATTAGGGATGTTAAAGAAGGATAAGGCTTGTTATTTCTCGCCTTCACCGCATTCGTGTCCGCAGTCGGGTCCCTTAACCGCCACCATCATCACCTCACAAAGTCCACCGGCGGGAATACGGGATACTTCGAGTACTGCGCGTGCAGGGAAATCACCTTTAAAAAACTCTTTATAGACATTATTGAAAACGGCATAGTCGTCCATGTTTTTGACAAACACCTGGCACTGCACCACATCTTTTAGACAAAATCCAGCCGCTTTTAAAATTGCCGCCTGGTTGTTCAGCGCCTGACGCGCCTGGGCTTCTATACCGCCCTCGGCAAATTCACCGGTTGCCGGATCCATGCCCAGCTGTCCGGACAGGTAGAGCATATTGCCGACCTTGACGGCCTGCGAATAGGGACCGATCGCTGCGGGTGCTTTTTCGGTATTGATGATTTCTTTTTTTACACATTCACTTTCACAATCGCACTCTTGCTCTCCGCAAGCAAAGATAAAAACCAGTAGAATCAACAATGGGAATAAGCGTTTCATGTGTACCTCCTCGGGGGTTAATGATGTTGGATTTAGTTTGTTGTCAGTGTACAAGCTCTATATAACTGTATCATTTGTCGAAAACGTTTTAAGACGAGTGCATAAACCGTATCGCTGAGGCAACCGGATATTCTATAATATAACAATTCTTTTAAATTATAAAACATAAAAACGCTGATTTAGTCCGGGGCTGTATCAAAAGTATCAATAGTACTATTTTTAGGTTTCTAAATGATTAAAA
>CAZMUU010000243.1:1158-5665 GCA_964569215.1 uncultured Cytophagia bacterium | reverse complement strand
GTTGATGGTAATCGAATATGTGGATTCGTCATATAGTGAAAGGCGATTGACACCGTTGCTTATTTGTACAAACAGTCTTGGAACCGAGGGTTTTTGATCAATAAATACGGCTTTATCTGGAAAAAAGATGTAGGGGTTATCGCTTTCGGCGCAGGCGTATGCATTCCACCACCCGGCTATGGGATCGACAAAGCGATCGCCATCGTTATTATTGAACGTGGTCGCATTATTATTCCAGACAGCCTCGCCAGAAAGAATGCCGAGATACCGCCCTCCATACGGATCGCTGTAGTGCAGGCTGGTCTCATTGTCCATGTCAAAGTTCAAAAGGGAGAGCGTTTTTTCCGTTGACGGATAAAACCAGTAGGTTGTACAGCTACTTTCGCGGTGGCGGTATAACGCTTTGCGGGCAGACATGGTGATTTCGTCTCCGTTGTTGGCAATGCCATCCGGATTGTTTTGCCGTATCTTCAAACGATAGCTGTTTTCGTCATCATGATCTGTAGTGACGTAAAGTTTGTAAATGCCAAAGCCATAATCCTGAGAGGTAAATGTAGCAAATGGAACCCATTGTTCAGATGTTTCCGATACCGGTTCAAACGCGATGTTTTTAATAATAGATATATTATTTGGGGAAATCAGTGTAAATGTTGTTGTATCCCAGGATGCCCCGCCCATTTGATCAAAGTCTTCACCGGTAGAAAAGCTTTCAGGATCATAAAGCAGTAATTCAATGGGAAAATCATCCCGAACAAATCTCGGCACATAAATCTCGAAACAGTGTTGATTCTGATCGCTCTCCTGAACTTCGCTGCTGGTCCACCAGTCGCCGCTGGTCAATGGTGCGTGAGGCCCATTGGTTTGCAGTGTAACCACAGATGTCTGAGGTGGAAATTCCAATTCACCGGCAAGCGCCAGTGAGGCCCACCCTGTGATCAGGAGTATGACTAGCCCTCCCAATCCTGCCGTGGAATGTTTATACATTTTAAATCTTCTCATCACCATGTTCTCCCTGAAAAATGAGCTTGCTTTCTCAGCAAACAACTGTTAAACTCGGTTTTCCGGTCATATCTTTAACATCTGAGAGGTATTGAATTTATCAGTCCATTGCCGCTTTTGGTATACTGTTAAATTTGTGGCATAAAGGGGAGAGTAAATAATTATTTGTTTACCTCGTGCCACGAATTCCGTCTTCCTTTTTTGCGTTAACTACATGTAAAATAATATCTAAATGAATGTTTCGCTTTGCTCACACTCTATATACATTCAAACATAGTGCCAAAAACATGACACCTGTAAAAAAAATGTGTCTATACATTTTGGCACAAAACGCAATACTGACCAACCGAGTCAAAAGGAAAATCAGGCCTTTTTTTAAATTTGTCGATTGATCACCACAACAAAACCGGAACTGAGGCGGGATAAAAAAATGATGTGTTTGAATCGGACTAGTGGTTAAAGGGTTTCACAGACGCCCCTGACAGCTGCAGCGATTTTTCCGCAGGTCTGAGTGTAAAAAGTGTAATTTCCGGAGGGCAGAGAAAGCGAACGGGGATGAGAATTGTGCCGATACCACGGTTAATATAAAGAAGGGAATGATTACGCTGAAAAAGCCCCTGGCTAATATCCGGGCCCAGTGCAGTCTGCGAATATATAGCTCCAATAAACGGAAGGCGGACCTGTCCACCGTGTGTATGACCGCTGAGAACCAGATCAACAGGAAGCTCTTTTGTTTTTAAAAAAGTATCGGGTGAGTGGGCCAGCAATATTGTAAAGACATTCTTTTTTACTCCGGCGGTCAAAAAGGGAAGAAGTTGATCTTCAAAGTTCATATCAATCCATTGAAAGGGGTCTTTGCCGGATTCGATATGTTCAAAGTCATTATGACCAAGAGTGTCGTTTTCCGTATATACGGTCAAATCATCAAAGTAATGCATGCCGGCTTTGGCGCTCCATACCCCGAACGTTCCATTTACCAGCCTGGTTTCCGATGAATCCTTTGCTTCAATTTGCCATTCAGCGGGTTCTCGATCATCTTGTCGCCAGATTTTCGCAAAAATGTTGGTTCTCTCTCTGTTATTTTCAACCTTGATCTTAAAGCAATACCAGGTATTGACCTTTGGAATGACACCACTGTTCAACTTTTGATTTCTGATTCGTGTACCATGGGGAGAGAGATGGAATTCCGGGAAATCGGGATGTGACCGTATTCTGTAAAAGCGGTCGTATCCGCGGTCCAGGTGTGAATAGAACGTCGCTCCGATGCCGCCGTCCCTGCTGGATTGTTTCATCCTGCCGCTATAGGTGTAGTTTTTAAAAGAGTCCCGGCTGTGCGGATAATAATGCGAATAGGAATTTTTTGCAGATGCCCGCGAAACCAGGGCAGCATTTTTCCTGTTTTTGGCAACATAGAAATCGGTAACCACTTCGTGATAAAAATCGGGAAAGTCTATGCCTGCCAAAACAAGAGTGTCTCCCATAACCTCGATTTTCTCTTTCAAGTTGGTCAATACCGCGGCCTTTGTTTTTGCAATTTCATCCAGCAACAGATCGCTGCTCTCTTTGTTGTCGCTGAAATCATTGTTGCCGCGAACAATATATATGACGTTTTGTGCTTTTAAAGCGTTTAGAAATTCGACAATGCTCTGCAGTTGTACTTTGAAGGAACTGCTTTGAGGATTTTCATAAAGCCTTGAATGTTTGCATAAATCACCGGTGATAACGATAAGATTTGGCTGGAGTTGATTCACTTTTTTGACAACGCGATTTTCATACTTTCCGAAATGTTTGATATGCAAATCGGAGAGTTGTACGATTTTAACAGGCTTTGAGAGATTGCCGAGTTGGTTACTTGCGATTTCTATTTTTTCGACCACCGGCCGGTATGGTTCGATTAAAAACGCATATGACAGTAAAAGTATTCCGATCAGCAGAATCACCAAAGTCAAATATTTTAGCATAGTATCCTCTTGGTTTAACTCTATTATACCAACAACAATTGAATTTTGCAAGCACTTGCTATTTGATTGTTGCAAATCCTTTTATTTTTGTTATATTGAAAAGTAAAGGAAACCAATATAAGGCATAATATGAAATCCGAAAAGAAAAATCCTCTGGAAGAAGGCTTGAGGATAAGAAAAATCGCTGATAAAAACACGCTGGTCATTTTTGGAGCCACCGGTGATCTGACCAAACGCAAACTCATGCCGGCCCTGTTCAGTCTATTCAAACAGGGATTTATTCCAAAGGAATTTGATATTATCGCCTTTGCCCGCAGTGAAAATTCGGACGACTCTTTTCGCAAGGCTGTCGAAAAAACGATCGCTTCAGAAGAGACGTCATCAGATAGCATTGAACACTTTTTAGAGCGGATTTCCTATTTTCGCGGTGCCTACTCTGAAGCGGACGATTTCAAGCGTCTTAAGAGCCGGCTTGAAGAAATCGATAACAATGTCCTCTATTATCTCGCGACACCACCATCGGCGTTTGATAACATTATTCATAACCTCGGCGCAGTGGATATGACGTTTTTGCAGGACCACTGGACAAGAGTCATTATTGAAAAGCCGTTCGGTCATGATCTGGACTCTGCCCGCATGTTGAATGGATCGATACAAAAGGTTTTTAATGAAGACCAGGTCTATCGTATCGATCATTATCTTGGTAAGGAGACGGTGCAGAATTTACTCGTTTTTCGTTTCGCCAACACTATTTTTGAACCGATTTGGAATCGACGATATATCGATCATATCCAGATCACGGTTTCGGAAAAAATTGGGATTGAAGGTCGCGGAGGCTTTTTTGAAGAGACAGGCATTTTACGCGATATCGTGCAAAATCACATGATGCAATTAATGTGTTTGGTAGCGATGGAGCCTCCGTCCACAACCGAGCCCAATGCCATAAGAGATGAAAAAGTCAAAGTGTTGCATGCTGTGCGATCGCTCGGCCCGGACATTGATGAAAATGTCAAAAGGGGACAATACACCGAAGGCTCTATAGATGGCAACAATGTCAAAGGATACAGAGACGAGGAAAATGTTTCTCCGCAATCAAAAACCGAAACCTATGTTGCTCTCAGATTAATGATAGAAAACTGGCGATGGGCCGGCGTTCCGTTTTATTTGCGGTGCGGGAAACGGCTACCCAAAAAGGTCACCGAGATTGCAATCTATTTTAAAAAACCGCCACTACTCATGTTTGGACACAACGTCGAAAAAGAAGCGGTTGCCAATGTCCTGACGGTAACGATTCAGCCCGATGAAGGGATCAGCCTGAGTTTTGATTCGAAAATTCCCGGTTACCGCACCCGAATACGACCCGTTACCATGGAGTTTCGCTACGGCACCAGTTTTGGCCAGGTTCCGCCCGATGCTTATGAGCGTTTGCTCCTGGATGCAATGATTGGTGATCCAACGTTATTCACACGGGCGGATGAAAATGAACAGGCATGGAAAATTATCGATCCCATTCTGAGCCAATGGCAGGAGGATTCAGACATCCCGGT
>CAZMUU010000243.1:0-1148 GCA_964569215.1 uncultured Cytophagia bacterium | reverse complement strand
TCCCGGTCCATTCTTATTCGGCCGGCAGCTGGGGACCCAAAAAAGACGATAACTGGATTGAAAAACAGGGTCGCTTGTGGAGGCGTCTATGACAATCCCCGGCAAAAAAGTGCCCGTCGATAAAATTGAAAATTACCTACATGAGGTTTGGGAGCAAAAGGCGTCTGAACTCAAACAGGATCTTGTCAGATCCAGCACGATCAATTTTTGTGTGACCTGTAAAGTGTCTCTGCTCGATAAAATCCTCGAGCTTCTCCATCACGTTGCGCCTCACCATCCCGGCCGGGTTGTGGTTGCGGCCTTTGATGAGCAAAACACCTCGGAACAGATTACCGCCCATGTGTATACCTACTGCCATGAAAAGGCAGATCAAAAACGTATTTGTTCGGAAATGATTATTTTGCATTTTGGTCAGAACAGCCGTCAACACCTGACCGGATTGATTTTACCGCTCATATTACCCAATCTACCGTTATATTTGTGGTGGATGTTGCCTTATGATCAGTTACTGGATTATGATTCCTTGCTAAAATCGACAAATCGCTTAATTGTAAACTCGCCTTTCTTTCGTACGGTCAACATTGAAACGCTTGTGGAAACCGTGCTTTCTGTTGAGGAAATAAAATTAAGCGATTACGCCTGGGGAAGAATAACCAACTGGCGTGAAGCTATGGCGCACTATATCGATCCTGATTCACTGCAGCACATTCAACAGGTTACCCTCTTCAGCAGCGGCGAAGAACCGGCTCTTGATGCATGGCTTCTGGTGGGCTGGCTGGCTTCAAGATTATCCTGGACCCCGGAGGATATCCTCTCCGGCCGGTTAACCTTTTCTCACAAAAACCAGCAGATTAATGTTTTGTTCGAAAACAAGGAACGACGCAATCAACATCTGTTCGCGATCGAAATCAAGGTCGGTCCGGATCAATTTCTTTTTCGTTCGCAACAAAACAGCATTCAAATCATGAAAAACGATCGAGTTCTGGCAGGTATTCCCCTGACCACGGATCCGGGTCATATTTTAAGCAATGAATTGGATGTATTGTTTCAGGATCATATTTATCTTCAGGCACTGAAAACGCTTGCAGATTTGTTTCATTTTAAAAAAGGTGTCAGTAAAGATGAAGAACAACACCACACATATTGAG
>CAZMUU010000242.1:0-5667 GCA_964569215.1 uncultured Cytophagia bacterium | reverse complement strand
ACGTTAACGGATTGATAATCGTTATAATCCCATTCCGGGGCAATGATGCCGTATCCTACAAAAACCAGCGGCACCGGATTGGGAATAAATGTTTGCGCCCCTGATTTATATAGTACATAATCCTCTTCAAGGGAAAGCGCATCTTTTGTTTTGTCGCCGAAAAGTGTCAGTTCTGAAGAAGCCAGTGGCATGCTGCTATGCATGGGAATTGTCTGGAAATAGCTGTCTTTTTCTGATAATGGTTCAATACCGCATTTCATCAATTGCGACACGATATATTTCGCTGCCAGTTTTTCACCTTCAGAGCCGGTTGCACGTCCTTGTAGAGAATCGTCGCCCAGATATGAGAGATGCATCAGCAAGTCGGCTTGTTTAATGCTATCGTTTGCTGCCAGAAAGGGCAATGTTTTGCCCTGGCTATAACAGGCAATTACGGCTACAAATAGTAATACAATTGAGCTTTTGATCATAAACAACATCCCGATTTACCATGTTTATATAAAAATATAATTATTTTTCAAGGATTCAAACAGAAAAACGAGTTATCTCTCTTGGTGATCGAGTTTAACGGAATATATAGTGTGTCGTAGCTGTTTTAAATTGAGAAAGATGATAATATTTAGGAGGTTAAAAATGAATAGCAGAAGAGATTTCCTAAAAGCGATACCAGCGGTTGCCGGGGCCGCGGCGCTGTCAACCAGTAGCGCCTTTGCCCTGAATAGCGAGTCTCTACCGGTTGATGAAAACGGTAAATATACCTTACCCCCCTTGACCTATGACTATAATGCCCTGGAACCACATATCGACGAACAGACCATGCGGCTTCACCATGACAAACATCATTTGGGATATGTCAATGGGTTGAATGCGGCGATAAAAAACCTGGAAAACGCCAGAGAATCAGATGATTATAATCTGGTTCAACATTTTAGTTTAAAACTTGCTTTTCACGGATCCGGGCATTTACTGCATACGATATTTTGGCAAAACATGTCTCCTGACGGTGGCGGAAAGCCAAAAGGAGAGTTGGCAGAGGCTATTGTGACCAACTTTGGCAGTCTGGAAAAATTTAATCACCATTTTGTTGCAGCCTCGTCGACGGTTGAAGGAAGTGGGTGGGGAATTTTGGCATTTGAACCCCTTGGCAAAAAATTAGTTGTCTTGCAAGCCGAGAAACATCAAAACTTAACCCAGTGGGGCGTTATCCCTCTTTTGGTGGTTGATGTCTGGGAACATGCATATTATTTAAAATATCAAAATCGACGAAAAGATTATCTAAAAGCATTTTTAAATGTTGTGAATTGGGGTGATGTGTCCAGGCGCTATCAAAGAGCGTTAAAATTGCTTTAATCCTGATTTGCAAGGCGGTTTATCAGGTTCTTAAATCGAGCTGTATTAAAAAAGCCAAAAGCAGTATATCGAAAACTTCCGCAGCAGCTATATCGTCGCTTTTTACCGGCTTTTTTGATGCAGCTCTATACATTTAATTTGTGCAGGGGCGAATTAATTGTTTTTTTACACCGGGCTGGTCCGGACCGCATAAAGAGATTAATTGGGCATACAGGAATTTTGTTTTAAATAAGAAAAATTAATAGTACCTTTTTCCGGTCGCGGGAAGGTTGAACGATAATTTTGGTTATGATCAGGTTCCAATTTGAAGAATACTAAAAAAATAACATTTTTTTTCTTTTTCACCAGTCTTGCCTTCTCGTCGGGCGCTTCGACGGTTCGATTTGAAAACATAACACTCGAGCATGGTCTTTCCCAGAGCATCATAAACGTTATTCACAAGGATAGCAAAGGATTTATGTGGTTTGGAACTGAGGATGGATTGAATAAGTATAATGGATATTCCTTTCAAGTTTACAAGCACGACCCCTTCGATACGACCACTATTTCAAATAACAGCATATTATGTATAGCAGAGAATGAGGACGGTAATTTATGGGTAGGATTCCTTTTCATTGAGCAATGACAATGTATGGGCTTTGTGCGAAGACCGGGATGGTGTATTGTGGGTCGGGACGTACGGCGGTGGATTAAATCGGTTCAACCGGACACGGGAAAACTTTACCCGTTTTATTCATCGACCAACCGATCCCAACAGTATCGATGATAACCATATACGGGTTATTTACGAGGATCGTAGAGGTACTCTGTGGATTGGTACGGAAACGGCCGGACTTGTTAAATTTGACAAAAACAATAGAACCTTCAAATCATATATGATCTCAAATGAGGAGAAGCGTAATTTTGGTCATAATTCTGTACGGGCGATTGTAGAGGGGGAGCCCGGTATATTGTGGATCGGTACGTTTGGTGGCGGATTGTATCAATTTGATATAAAAAAGGCGTTGTTCAATGGATTTCAGCATGAACCGGGTCAGATAAATAGTCTCAGCAGCAACCAGGTACAGGCTCTTCACCTGGATTCGCAGGGGATATTATGGATCGGGACATTTAGTGGCGGGTTAAACCGTTTTGACGCGGCTCAAAAACAATTTTCATATTTTAGCGAGTTAAACAGTGGATTGCCCAATAATGCGGTCTATAGTATTTTGGAGGACGCCCACAGCAATCTTTGGTTGAGCACGAATCGCGGTATTGCCAGATTCGATAAAATCCACCAGACTTTTAAGGCTTACGACGTTGATGACGGCCTACAGAGCAAAGAATTTAACGGCCAGGCCTTTTTCAAAAACAGCAACGGAGAGATGTTTTTTGGCGGCATCAAAGGATTGAATGTGTTTCATCCTGACAGCGTAGCAGATAATCCTTATGTTCCTAAAATTGCGATTACTGAATTTATGCTTTTTCAGGAACCGGTAAGAAGCGGAGACGGCTCGCCGTTAAAGAAGCATATTTCCGAAACCCGTCGAATCGATCTCTCTCATGACCAGAACGACATTAGTTTCGAGTTTGTCGTCCTTCATTATAATCAACCTGACAAGAATCAATACGCTTATATGCTTGATAATTACGATCGTGATTGGCGGCTTTCCGGCACACAGCGATCTGCCACATATACCAATCTCGATCCCGGCAAATATGTGTTTCGTGTTAAAGGAACAAACAATGACGGTGTCTGGAGTCATAAAGACAGAACCGTAGAAATTTTTATTCATTCACCCTGGTGGCTAACTGTGTGGGCCTTTTTAGGATATACGCTTCTCCTGGGAATAGGAATATATGGTGTACATCGGTATCAGCGCCGCCGTGTGATTAATATGGAACGCGAAAAAATGCGGGCCCGGGAAGCGACTCTACGGGCACAAACGGCTGAGGCGGAGGCTCGTGCCATTAAAGCTGAAAATGCCAGAAAAACACACGAGCTGGAGGAAGCCAGGGCTTTACAGCTTTCCATGTTGCCCAAGCAACTTCCGCAACTGCCCCACCTCGATATTGCTGTACATATGCAAACGGCAACAGAAGTGGGAGGCGATTATTATGATTTTCGTATAGATGAACACGGGCATTTAACAGTTGTAGTGGGTGATGCTACAGGTCACGGCCTGAATGCAGGAATGATGGTTTCAGTGACTAAAAGTTTGTTTATAGCAGATGTGTTTAATGGTGATCACAGGTCTTTTTTAAACAAATGTTCGCATACCATTCGGCAGCTTCAACTCGGAAATTTATATATGGCAATGACTCTGGTAAAGATCATTAATAATGAATTGATTTTTTCAGCTGCGGGTATGCCTCCTGCTTATGTTTACCGTGCAAAAAGCAAAATCATTGAGGAGATACTCATCAAGGGAATGCCGTTGGGAGCGGTTGCAAATTATGATTATCAAGAAAGGCGTGTTACCCTGCAAGATGGCGATACTATTCTTTTGCTAACCGATGGATTACCCGAAATGTTCAATGAACACAAACAAATGTTCGATTATCATCGCGTTGAAGATATTTTTAAACGCAATGCCGATCAATCCGCTCAACAGGTGATTGATCGATTGGTCGAGGCAGGGCGTCAATGGCGTCCACATGCGAATCCCAATGACGATGTTACGTTTGTGGTGATAAAAATTAAAGAACAACAGGTAGAATGATAATCTGACAACCCACGAATGCTGTGATTTTAAGACCATGGGAGGGAAAATGCCACTTGTTTTTGATATGCCTTATGATCAATTGTACAGTTATCGCGGAACCAATCCATGTCCAGAAGATTTTGATCAATATTGGGATGACGCATTAAAAGAAATAGATGCAATGGATCCGCAAGTGGAGTTTATCAAAGCTTCCTTTCAGGCACCTTTTGTGGAGTGTTACCATTTGTATTTTACGGGTTGTGGGGGAGCTCGAATACATGCAAAATATTTGAAACCGTTGACGAAAAACGCCCCCCACCCTGCGGTTTTATTTTATCACGGATATGCCGGCAACAGCGGAGATTGGACGGAAAAACTGCCCTACGCCGCCAATGGATTTTGCGTTGCCGCCATGGACTGCCGGGGGCAGGGCGGAGAGTCGCAAGACAATGGTGGAGTGCGAGGCGGAACGCTAAACGGGCATATTATCCGCGGATTAGACGGCACGAAAGAGGATCTTTTATTCAGGCAGATTTTTTTAGATACCGCTGTTTTGGCGCGTATTATTATGAATTTACCCGAGGTAGATGAAGATCGGGTTGGTGCTACGGGTTACAGCCAGGGTGGGGGGTTGACCCTGGCTTGTGGTGCCCTGGTACCGCAGATATGCCGTTTGGCACCGGTTTATCCTTTTTTATGCGATTATCAGCGGGTGTGGAGTATTGATTTGGCTCAAGATGCATATGCAGAATTGAAGGACTATTTTCGCAGGTTTGATCCGTTACACGACCGTGAAGAGGAGGTTTTTATCCGCCTGGGATATATTGATGTGCAAAATTTGTGTTCGCGAATAAACGCCAAAGTTTTTATGGGGACAGGGCTGGCGGATAAAATCTGTCCCCCTTCTACTCAATTCGCTGCATATAATAAAATACAAAGTGAAAAAAGCGTTGCCATCTATCCAGACTTTGGGCATGAAGCCCTGCCGGGACACCAGGATGCTATTTTCCAATTTATGAGCGAGCTTTTAACGGAATCGATCGTTTAACGAATTGAATCGGCACGCCCCAGGGATCGCGCAGCATCATCATCGTGTCTCCGGCCGGGGTGGTGTTGATATCTTCAACCAGCACTGCTTTTGCATTTAACAGATTATCCTTAAGGGTTTCCAAATTATCTGCCTGGAAAGCAAGGTGGAATTCCAGCGGAGACTTTTGTCGATAATCCGGCAGGGGAGCAGCGGGATTGTGAAATATTTCCATAACAACTCTGCCATCTGCATCGGCGAGAAAATGCATAAGATTTGTGTCTTGTTTTCGGACGATTTGCATTTCAAGTTGCTTTACATACCACTCTGCCATTTCTAAAGGTTCCGGTACGTTGAGACCGATGTGTTCCATCGCTAAATCACTCATTTTTCCTCCCTAAACGTTTTTACAGGTGGGTTTCGTATTGTTCTTTATGGATATAATTCGAAACCGGAGATTTGTTTTTAGATCTCTTCTGATGTAAAATAAAGAAAATTATTGATAATAGTCAAACATTTGCTGCATAAAAAGGCAATAGTCTTGGTACCAATTAGTTTCTGTTGAAAAATGTTTAATCTAACATATTGAAAATATTCATTAGATTT
>CAZMUU010000241.1:0-5676 GCA_964569215.1 uncultured Cytophagia bacterium | reverse complement strand
ATTCAGGTCCCTTTTTGATTGTAAAGAATCAATGGAGTGGTCTTTCTGCTTATGGAGATAGTTTGGCTATTGTATTTAATGGCAGCCAAAAAGTCCAAATCGATCAGCTGCTTCAGCTTGCTGTTGGTCAAATTGAAGCCGCAAAGGCGGCTGTGAAGGAGTCCTTATGAAAAATCTCAACCGAAGAACGTTTATCAAAAATACGGCTCTTGCCGGAACCGTTACCTTGTTAGGATCCGTGCGGTGTAACCGGGCAGAAAGCATTCCGTCAAACCGGGTCATTCTGATTCGGGATAAAGATTTGCTCGATGACCTGAACAGGCCGCGGACCGGCCACGCTGAGAAAATGCTGGACCAGGCGGTGACGACGCTGCTCAACGATGACGATCCGATCTCTTGTTGGAAAAAGCTGGTTAATGCCGATGATAGGGTTGGAGTAAAATCCAATGAATGGCGATTTTTACCCACACCGGCAGAACTGGAAGCCGCGATTGAAAAGCGACTTATAAACGCCGGTGTTTCCCGCAAAAATATATCGATCGACGATCGTGGTATTCGGTCAAATCCCGTATTCCAAAATGCCACTGCACTGATCAATGTGCGGCCGATGCGCACACATCACTGGTCCGGTCTGGGTACTTTATTGAAAAACTATATCATGTTTGTCAAAAGGCCCTATGAATACCATTCCTATTCCTGTGCCGATTTAGCCACTATATGGAAGCGACCGGATGTCGTCGGTAAAACGCGACTGAACATACTGGTCATGTTCACACCTCTGTTTCACGGTATCGGACCGCATCATTACAATCCGGAATATGTTTGGGCTTACAATGGCATGATCGTCGGTTTTGATCCGGTTGCTGTAGATTCGGTTGGTATGCGGATCATGCAGGCCAAGCGCAAGGACTATTTCGGCGAAGAAAGGCCGCTCAATCCCCCGGCAAAGCACATAGAGCTGGCGGATACGCGCCACCACCTCGGTATTGCGAATGCAGCAAAAATCGATTTGATCAAGTTGGGCTGGAAAGAGGATATTCTCATTTGACCGTAAATCGATAATTAACCAGAGGTAAAACGTTTGAAAGATAAAATTGCTCTTATCACCGGTGGCAGCCGCGGAATCGGCAAAGCGGTTGCCGAAACACTGGCAAGTGCGGGGGTTTCGGTTGTCATTACCGCTCGTACGCAAAGCGAACTCGACCAAACCGCGAAAGGTATTCGGGCAAAAAGCGGCAGGGTTCTCGCATTGAACGCAGATGTGACAAACTATGATCAGCTGCAGGAGCTACAAGAAACCGTGCACCAGCAGCTGGGGAAACTGGACATCGCTGTCATCAATGCCGGTGTCATCGAACCGGTGAATCCGGCCTGGAAAAGCGATGCCAAAGCCTGGCAAAAAAATATCAATGTCAACCTCAGCGGCGCCTTTCTGACAACCCATATCGCCCTTGCCGATATGGTGGAGAAAAAATCCGGTACCATAATTTTTATATCGAGCGGCGCAGCTTCGCATCCGGTAGCCGGATGGAGCGCGTATTGTGCTGCAAAAGCAGGCGTGGATCACCTGAACCGGACACTGGCGCATGAGTTGAGCCAGGCTGATCTGGATATCAAGACCTATTCCGTCTATCCCGGTATTGTTTCAACGGCCATGCAAAACGTGATACGGTCAAAAAGCGAAGATGAATTTCCATCCGTTGAACGATTTCGAAACTATTATGAAAACGACATGCTGCGCTCACCACAGGATCCGGCAAACCTGGTTCTATGGTTGTGCAAAATAAAACCCGATCACCTGAATGGCCAGGTCGTCAGCATTGATGAAGAGAGCATTCGGACGCAAATGGCAAAAGATCTGGGTATAGAAAAACCGCAAAGCAGGTGATAAAATCTGAACGTTGAATCTAGTTTCAGCGCTCAGGCGTTCTCTCTGCGGTTTAGCGGTCATCGTCCGACCTGGATACAACTCCATTCGGGCAGCTTTTTCAATTGTTTTACATATTTCTCTGTATCAATACGAGCATAAAAATAGGTTCTATCAGCTGCTGCTGAAAAAACGCAAGTCTATGATTATGCATCCTATCTGACCAGCAGTAACTTTTTCTGCAATATGGCATCCGTTGTCGATAAGCAATAAAAATAAACCCCGCTTGCCATTGAGGAGGCATCGAACTGAATCCGATGGGTCCCTCTCTCCTTTTGTTCTTCAATCAATACATTAACCAATTGTCCCGATGTATTGTAAATCGATAGATTAACAAAACCCGATCTGGGCAATGAATATTCGATCGTCGTACTGTTGTTAAAGGGATTGGGGTGATTTTGCATCAGCTGATAATCGGCCGGTATGTTTTCCGCTTCCCTTGCTGTCACTGCGGTTTGTGGGCGCTCTCCCTGACGTATCCAGAGTGGATAGATAGCGTTAACTAAAAATTGAACAAAATCATTGTCTCCATTGAGGCCGTCGTTTTGAAGGCCGGTAACGTAGACATAATCATCCGATCCGTCATTGTATTGAAAGATGATGGCATCATCATCGGGGGAAAAATCAGGATACGAAAGCGTCATGCCATTATAATTGACCTGTCCGGTTTCTCCTGTTTCCAGGTTGGCGGTTCGGGTAAATACGTTACCGTATTCGTCTACATAATCATAGGCGATAATAAAATCATTGTTTGAGGCGAGCACAGGGTTACCGATATTCACCAGCGTCGACTGTGCCGGAAAAATACGGTCGATGGACCCATCAGCAGCACGTATCAGGTTAATGTCCCAGTAACCAAAACCGGTTTGCCCTGAGGAAATTTCATTGTATGCATCATAGAGAATGGATCGACTGTCCAGCGTCCAGTCCAGAGCATCGGCATAGCGCACAACCGGACTTTGTACGCCTTCGGTATAGGTTTTGCCGTAGAGTTGATAAGTCTTGACTTCCTCGTTTTCGCCGATACCGACGATATATAGGTTGTTATCGTACTGGCTGGAGATCGCTGCCAGGTTTGAGCCGTCCGGTGAAACCGCAACGTTTCTGAACAGGCTGTTTTCATCGAGGATTTCCTCCTGGCTGCCATCAAGGGCTACGATTCGGGGATTGTAATTCGTATCGACATAGAGAATATAAGAACCGTCATCCGGTACCGATGGTCTGCTGAGTACCTGACCGCTGGAAATCGGTTCGATGATGCTGGCATCCAAACTGACGCGGTGCAATATGCGGCTCTGTGAATCAACGGCTAAAATCCAGTCTTCGCCCTGCACTTCGGGTATGTTATTCGGGGGTGGAGTCGGTTCATCCGCTGTAATGCCGACCTGGTCAAAGGCCGATTTGATAGCGTTTTGTTCAACCGAATTTTCGCCGTAAATCTCTCCGGCAACCCTCACCATAGCCAACCTGGCATCGATAAATTGCGAGCTACGGGTAATATAATGGGTCAGCGCCTGATAATAGATAATTTCGGTTTTATCCAGGCCGATGGCATTGGAGGCGAGCGCAAAAGCCCGGTTGGGAATGCCGACATTGATATGCACGCCGCCCCAATCGCCCTCTTCTGTGTTGGGCAGGTCGCGGTAATCATTCATGTGTGCGGGTAATTTGGAAATCGCTTTTGGGCCGGATGGATTTTGCATGTCTCGCAACGCGTCTCCGGGAATATTGGGGGTAGTCACATCCTCACCGATCAGCCAGTCACCGTTTGCACCCTCATAATAAAATTCCACGGCTGTTCCAAAAACATCGGCAAAGCATTCATTCAAAGCACCGGATTGGAATTCGTAGATCAGATTGGCGCTGAATTCTACCACACCATGAGTCATTTCATGTGCCGTTACGTCGAGGGCACCGGCGATATCGCTAAAGCGCTCATTATCTCCGTTGCCGAAAACAATCAGTTTGCCATTCCAAAAGGCATTGTTATAGTTATCCTTGTAATTGACCACAACATATATGCTTCCCCCCTCATCATCTATGCTGTTGCGGTTATGCACCTTGTGATAATAATCATAAACAATACTGCTATGAACCGAAGCGCTGACACCATTCTCAAACCCGCCCCATGCATCGCGGTTATTTGAAATAATATAATACAAATCTTCATTTGCGTTTTCAGCGCTGAGAACGAGTATACCGCCGATTAGCACATCCGGCAATTGTGATCTTGCGGCGTCGAACATATCTTTTGCCGCATTGAGTAAATAATATTGACTGTCGAGTTGATAGGTGGAAAAGGTTTTTGTTGCACCGCTCAGATCCATTGCCGTGGAAATGACCGGTCCGTCAAAAGTGGTTCGGTTACCGGCATGCAGGATTTCTCCTGTGTTTGCATCGACGAAAACCTCCCAGCGCTGATCGAGCGCCGGCATGGCAGTGACCAGGTAAGATAAAACTTGACGGTTGGTGGCTCGATGAGGATAGATGAGCAACTGACTGCTGCTTTCTTCCAAATCGGTTTTGAGAAAAGCCGCTGTCCGTTTTTTCGCCTCTTCAGCGCTAAGTGCAGGATTTACATCGATGCGATGGTCAATGGGCTCGACCCGGCCATTGATACAGCGGAGGTGATTCTGTTTGTCGATGTGCAGGTAAAGCTCATGACCATAAACCGGCAAGTTGGCATACAACTGCTGCAAGCGAACATGAGTCATACCCATTTCATCCGTTCTGCTCTCATAGGGACAAAGCCGGTCATCTTCGTGTTTCAGGTTCCAATGTAGCTTGGCCCGATCGATAAAAGCCCGCAGGCGATCGGCCGGTGATTTTGAATTTTCTATACCGGCATTCAGATTTTCTCCCTCCACAAGCAACAGGGCGTTATCATGATGAGAACGATATTGCTGCAAATCGTCCCGTTTCAACGCAACAAGCGGGCTTTTTGTACTGCGAAATACCGGAGCAGCGCTCTGTTTGCGATAGAGGAATTTGTTTATTTTATGCTGAACATCCATGAGAACATCGTTTGATAAAGGCTCATGATGATCAGAGGGGGCGGAACCGGGTGCTTGGTGTGGATGCTTTTGGTAAGCTATGCCCGAAACGGATATAATCAGGAAAAGGATAACAAAAATAGGGATTGTTTTCATAAATCCTCCTGTCTCATTTGAGGGAACGATTCAATTCAACCAAATCATCAAACCAGGATTTTAAATCGGCAGGCACCTGAGCGTTATTTCCTGCTCCGGGCCAGCGCCAGGTATAAGTCGTGTCCGCGTTGGTGAGCGTTACGGATGTGGTGATGTTTCCTTTTTGTCGATAGATTTTACCGGTTTGAGCTGATTTTAACATTTGGTGATATAGTGTTCGCAACCGGGAAGTGTCTACCGTTCCGCTTGCTGTTTTTTCAGCATCACCGGCGGGCATGCCATCATAGACGGCGTATTGACCGTTGCTTTTAAAGACAGAGCGGCTGGTGCCGCCGCTGATCCCTCCGGTCTCTGACAGGGTGATGGTAAAAGAGGGTTCCGCAGCAGGGTCCGGCAAAGATTGAGAGACCTTTTCTTCTGTGCAACCGCCCAAAACCACAAGCAACATTGTCGAAACAGCGCAGAGGTTATTTACGGCTAAATTCCTTAATTGCCTCGAACATGGCAACCAGGTTTTCAACCGGCGTATTGGCCTGTATATTGTGTACCGTGTTAAAGACAAAACCCCCTCCTTTATTAAAGATTTCACAGTGTTTTAAC
>CAZMUU010000240.1:0-5691 GCA_964569215.1 uncultured Cytophagia bacterium | reverse complement strand
CCGAACTTGAATTCCTGACCCACCACATCGGCGCTGTCCTTGTAGAACATGTACTGAATGGTGTAGATGCTGTCTCCTGCAACCGCATCGCCGTTGGTGCCGTCGTCAAACATTTTGCGCGCTTTATCGTTGCGGCCCTCAGCTTCGAGAAGACCGGGTCCCCACGTAGCATAGCCGCCGGTTAACGGACCGTTGATTGCCACACCCCAGGCGATAATGCTGTCCGCATCCGTGACCGTACGGTTGCTTTGAATGTCTTCCAGAGTAGAACCGGCCAAAACCTGATAGATGGCAGGACGGATATCGCAGGTTATGGTGAGCAAGACATCCTGTTGCACAACAGAGGTGTTGCGAAAGAGCGGCATGCGGTGGATTTCCGACTTGCTGTCCAAATCATCATTAACGACGATTTCATTGCTCTCTATCGACTCGACCACGCGACGTTCCGCTTCACCGGCCGTGTCACCATCGTACAAAAAGTTATAATAAATCTCTCTGAATTCCGCGCCATTTTTGATCTTATAGTACTGGTAATCCAGCGGTGCACCGATGGTGGTGACGATCGTGTCGGTGGCGCTATAAACATTGGAAAAACCCTGACGCAGCATCATTTTGGTTTTTGTTGCCGCTGCGGTTCCGAAATAGCCGGTACGAACCTGAATGGTGTCGCCATGGCTGAATCCCTTGTTCACAATGGCATTGGAGAGGTCGGCGTTAAAGGTAACGATCACGGTATCCTGGTGATCCGCGGTAACCGGTCTGAGATTGTCGAACCAGAACCAGTGCAAAGTGGTGTCTGCACCGCTGATCGGGACTTCCATTTCCAGGTTGGGATTGTAGACCATATCATCCCAGGACTCGTTCAAATCCGCACCTGCATTATGCACCACGGCTTTAAATTTGATACCGGTTCCGGCGTACTTTTCCGGCACGTGAACGGGACCGCTGTAAAAATGGCCGGCATTATACTGCTGGCTACCGCCATTGGGATGATCGTTTTCCTGGGAGAGGAGATAGGTGGGGCCCCAGGAAAGTTCTCCGGTCTGTCCCCAATCGCTGGTGTTGGAACCGCGAATACCGACAACATGGTTGGCGGGATTAAAATCTTCCCAACCCTGCATGTTGACGCGTATGTAAACCACAAAGGTGGAATCGTTGGTATCGAATGGTTTTTCATACTGTTCGGCGCCGTTTTTCCAGCCATTGACAAACTGCAGGGGAAGGGTGGTGTCGGCATCGCCGACGGTTAATGCTCTGTCGCCACCGGCCAGGTCACCTTCCCAACCCTGGTGCTCCCAGTCGGCTCCTGCAAAGACAGTGTCGTTGGCGTTGGTGTAGAATTTAAATTTCACTTCGGTTCCGGGTTCGAGATCGAGCGTGGCGGTCCAGTAATCTCCCTCAATATTTTCCATAAAGACGGATGCACCGTCCCAGCTCAACGGTCCACCGGCACCGCGAATTTGCACCACAGAGGTCGGTCCGAGTGTGTCGGGAACCGCTGCCGTGTTGGCAAGAATTGTTACTTTGACGGGTTCTGCATTGGCTGTAACGGTAGTCGTTACCAGCAAAGCGAGCAGAATCAGTGCAAAGAATTTTGTACGAAACTTCATGGTTTCCTCCTGAAAAATTAATGAAATGGATTATTGATTATATAAAGTTGTGGGTTGATCACCTCCTTTAGAAAATGGACGTTGTTTTTTTTGGTTAAAACATAACGCTCAAAGCAAACATGTGAATCTCTTCAAAGCGGCCGAAATCGGCATAGGTATAATCAAAGTTCCATCCATAACGTTTTATGGTGGGTAACGCGACACCGATACCGAGTGTCAATCCCTCTTCGCTTTCGTCTCTGAACAGAGATTTATAGCCGCCGCGAAAGAAGACCATATCATACAACCCCCATTCTCCGCCGATATTGATGATTTCACTGTTGTCGCTGGGACGCATGGCATCGAGAGCCAGCGTAAGCCGGTTAAAGTCGTTTTTGATGACGTCCATAGATACGCCGACGCGGAAAAAGAGCGGCAGCGGCCAGGTATCGGTTTTCAAATTGCTGACGATATTTTCATTATGACCGATTGCATTGGGGGCGAGGTCGACCCGTTCCAGCAAATCCTTGCCTTCCATTTTCATATCCGTGCCGAAATTGGAAATGCTCATTCCGAGTTTCATATCGTTGAATTGGGTAATAAACAGCAATCCGACATCCATCGCAAAGGCGGTAGAGCTCTCGTTCCAAATTTTCTGCTGAATGTATTTCACCGAACCGCCGATGCTGAATCGATCGGTCAGGTTGCGTCCATATGACAGCGCGAGGGCAATATCGGAGGCTTCCCATATCTCTCCCGTACCTTCCGGAAATTGAACGGTGGTCACCTGATCCTCTCCGTAATCCAGTTGCGTCAAGCTGAGGCCGATGGCATTGGTGCCATCTATATTGAGGAGAAAACCGGCCCAATTCAGACTGGTATTGACGAGCCATTGCGTAACCGCGACCGTGAATTGCGATTTTCCGGCCTGCGCCAGGGCACCCGGATTATAATAAAGAGCGCCGGCGTCATTGCCGACGGCGGTAAAAGCCGCACCCATGGCGGTAGCACGGGGGGTGACGCTGATGCCGAGAAAGGGGGCGGCGGTAGTGCCGACTTTATCCTGTGAAAAGACTGCAGAGGTCAGAAAGGCCACTGCCAGCAGAAGACTCTGAATAATATTTGATTTTTTATACATGAGCAGACAATCCTTTATTTGATAATTGCAAGCTTGCCGTCAATATTTCCCAGGTCGGATTCAACAATGTAGAAATAGACGCCGGCGGCGATATCGAGATTTTCTTTTGTTTTTAAATTCCACGATACGGTACCGTCATGAATGTCGCTGTTGTGTTCCAGGGTGATAACGTGTTCTCCCCTGGCGGTGTAGATATAGATTTTTGCATCGTTGGGTAGATGGATAAAATCAACCTTGCGCTCGCCGCGTCCACTGGTTATGGCCGGTGGCAACGGCAATTCGTGCGAGGTCGCGACCACATAGGGATTGGGAACCACTTTGATCTCTTCCAGCATTTGCGCCGCTCTCTCATTATCGATGGTTGGTGTGGTGGTTGAAAATTCGAACAAATCACCGCGCCGGAACGGTTTTTTCAGAGAAATATCCAGCGCATCGCCGCTGCCATAGTCGTATACTGTATCCCTGGTAGTGGTGAAATAAACATCCCAGGTAAAGGTCTCACTTCCCTGGGCGTCATTTTCTACAAAGATCAGTTCATCGTAGGGAGAGAGTTTGCCGTTTCGATCCGTATCGAGGAAAATAAACTCGATATACTTTTGATCGGTTTGATTGTAGATGGTAAAATTGACCGGAATGGGCTGTACAAAATATTTCGACATTTCAATAGAGCTGTCGACAATGGAATCAAAAAATTCGATGCGATAATCGCTCGGGTGCTTGTAGCCAAGCAGGCGCTCGCTGCCGAAATAGGTGTCGATGATGGTAAAAGAGTATGTCATCGCCTTTTCGGGATCTTCCCAACCCGATTTCAACGTGTCGACCTCGATCTTCCAATGATTGTTAAAGGAAAGAGAAAGACCGGCAAAATTATCGCTATCCAGGGTTTCTTCGACATAGGGACTGTTTTGAATATAAGGACTTTTGTAGACCGGATAGTATTGGTAAGAGATGGTGTAGGGCTCGCCGTATAACAAGTCTCCCTGCTCTTTTCCGCGGATTTTTCCGGAAACGGTATCGATTTCGACGCGATCGAGAGAGAGCGTGCCACCGTTTCGGTCCTTAAGGGAAATCGTATCATAGATCAGGTTTTTGTTGGACAGGCTCGCGATCAGGGTATCGCGGGCGAAAAAGGTTTCCACAACGCCGGTCAAATCCCGCACTGAATAGCTGGTGGTCACCGGTACCATATATTCGGCCGGGTCAAGGTGATCGATATTGGGTTCGCCGCGTTGTGGCACACCATCCAGCTCGCTACCATCCTCGTCCTGCGTGTTGGCGATACCATCGCTGCCCACGTCATCGCGGGGACTGATCCAGTTGTTGTTATTGTCGATACCATCGTTGGAGGTATCCCGGAATTCGATGTGATAGTCTTTTTCAGCAATCTTTTCTTCATCCAGAATGGTGTAATAAACCGACCCGGTACCGACCTTCTGTTCAGCCTCTATTTTTACGCCGTTCTCCGGTGGTACATAGCCGGCGACCTCGGCATTCGGTATCACCATTGCCGTATTTTGAAAAGTTCGAACCTGACCGTTGGGAAGGATATCGATCCGTTTGTCGTTCTCTTTGGGGTAGATATCCTTGCTCTCATCACCGCGATCGTAGGCGACGATGGCATAGAAATAGCGACGGCCGTTTTCGACATCCGTATCCACATAGGAATGCTTTAACCCCGAATCGTTGCCGAGATAGTAGGAAGCACCGCGGCCCTGCTGGAACAGGTCCGGTCCGGCACGGAAATAGCCTTTGTTGTCATTATCGAGATCGAATTGGGCGATGGGTTTATAGCCGACCGGAATACCGTCCGCATCGGTGATGGAAAAGAGCTCGTTAAAATTGTGATCGGTGGCGCGATAGATTTTATAGCCTTCGAAATCAAACTCTTTTAAGACGGGATCAAACGAGCGTTCAGCCAAACGGTCCCAGTAGAGAGTGACCTTTCCGTCTCCGGGGACTGCCGTTAAAGTTGGTTTGTTGGGCGCGGGGGGGAAGCGGTAGTCGTTATTGTAGATTTCCTGTACCGTCTCGCGGTTTTTCAACAGATCGCTGATCTCCACTTCGGGGCCGCCGCCTTCGCCGTAAACCAGCGCCAGCGAAATCCGGCGGGTTGCACCGGCGGGCAGGGGAAAGTAGCCGGAACCGTATATAAAGTCACCGTCTTCACCCCGCTGCGGTTTGTTATTGACGATAGATTCGGGCACTTTAAAAAAACCGGGTGCGAGACGATTCCAGAGATCTTCATCGTCGGCCATGGAAAAATCCCGTGCCGGGGTAAAATATTCAAAACTGGTCAGGCCGATCTGGTCGGACTCATCGACATCGGTCTGGTCAAAATTGGGCTCACCGGCAGTGGGCTGTCCGTCGCCTTCACCATAATCATTGGTGCCGGAGACGCCATCGGCGCCAACGTCATCGAACTGGGGATCCCAATCGCCGTCATTATCGATACCATCATCGCGACGTTCATCGATGAGGGCATCGTTGATACCGAGTCCGGTAATATAGTCTACGTGAGCCACCGGCCGCAGTTTATCGATGAGAATGTTGCCCTGCTGATCCTTGCGCAACTGGCGGTAATGCAGATAGTAATTCTCATCGATCAGGCCATCGAGATCGTTATCGATGCCGTCGTATGCATTGGGATTGATGGCATCGCGGCCGTCTCTCAGAATGACATTGCCCTCTGCCAGAACCGTCTGACCCGGTACAACAGCGATTTCCGCTCCCCGGGTCTGAAAAACCGTATCAGAAGCAGGCACGGTGACCACCCGGCGCTCAAAATTTTGGTCGATGAGAACGATTTTGTCTCCGGCCTGAATCGTTCTCTCTGTGAAATCTTCAGGGGTGAATAAAGGGCCGGTACGGGGAATCAGTATGTTTTCTTCCGCATCGCCGTCATTGTCGATGCCATCGAACGGATTGCCCGGACTCTCCAAAAAGGCATATCCCACTACCCCCACA
>CAZMUU010000239.1:2040-5721 GCA_964569215.1 uncultured Cytophagia bacterium | reverse complement strand
TTGATTTTTTCCGATTGCAGATCAACGGTCGCTACAACGGAATCACCCTGCCATTTTGCATCGACATTGACACCTCTGGTTAGCACATTGGCATAGCGAAATTGGTCAAGCTGAATATCGGCGCTGCTGCTCCAAACAGAGTCTTTACGGCGAGTCAGGCTACTGCCGGAAAGGGAATCACACGCTATGTTGCCGAATTTGATTTGCTGCAAATAAAGCTCGGCCTGATGTCTCAATTCAGCATTTTTTGGGATGAGGGATAGCTCGCCATCGATTTTTCCCGTTGCAGCCAGGGTGTCGCTTAATAATTTCGATGATATGTTTTCAATTTGATCGGGTTTTAAGATATAGCTGAACCAGAGTGAATCGGATTGGTATCTTCCGGTAGCATCGAGCTGACCGTACGGACTCTTGATAGTCAGTTCTCCTATAGTCAACCTTGTGCTATCATAATCGACGGATGCATGGACAGAATCGATGATAAATGTATCGATTTGCAAGTCAAAAGCGCTCAACTCGCCTGTGCCCGAAACCGGCTGAAATTTTTTTGTCTCGCCGGCCACGGCAAGGGTTAAATTTAAGTTCTGAACAGGGATAGGACTGAATCCCGGGGCTGTGGCGTCATTTATAGCGGCATTCAAGCGGAAGGGACCTGTACCGGCCCGCCCTGCTACCTTGCCGTCAGCCTCGATTGCCGACAGATTGTTTTTCAGCAACAACGATGCGTTGAGCAAAGAATCCTGTTTCGTCAGCACCAGTTCGCCTTTTTCTATGGGAAAATCAGCAACGTTGGACGGGTTGAATGTGAGGCTCAGATTTGTCCCGTTTTTTTGACGTTTAAATACCAAATCTGCATTTATTTCCGAATCCAAACGCTCGTTTTCCAACCATTTGGACAGGTTTATATTGCTCAAGCTCCCCTTGATATCCAGCTTCTGAAAGGAGTCGATTTTTCCGTTTGCCTGCAGCTTCTGATTCCCATGGCTCAGGGTCAGGGCATAACGATTCGTGTTTTCACCGGCTTTTTCCAAACGAATATCGAACGCTTTGTTCAGTTCTGAATCCGTAAAAAGCGTCAGAAAATCATGCGTGTGAAGCGGGTTTGCCTGTAGCAGGAAACGGGACCGGTTAATGTCCTGCAGGGCAAATTCGCCCCTGATGTACAAATCGCTTTTATCTGTTTGCAACGACAAGGTATCCAGCGTCAGTGTTTGGTCTGAATAAAAACCGCGACCTTTTAGCGATTTAATGTCGATGGCGGGGTCGACATGGGTAAGGTTGAAATTATTTACAGAAAAGCTGACTTTTTTGTCTGCATAGGAGAATTTTGCCTCAATATCCAGGTTTTCGATGCGGTGTATTCTTTTTGCCATGACAACGTCGATGCTGCTGTTTTGCATGACGATGGTATCAAAATCGAGTTTCCAGCCGAAACCGGATGACTCTGAACCCTCTGCGCCGGAGGAGAAAACAGTATTGAAATTCCAGAGCCCGTTTTCCCCTTGCAGGATGGATATATCCGGCGATTTGATACCGATATATTTGATATTGATCTCGTTGAATAACAAATGCAAGGGTGAATAGGTTACCGCGACAAGAGGGACATAAAGCAGGGTATCCTGTTGTGCAGCAATGGTCAAACCGGAAATTTCTATATCGCGCAGGAGATTGCCCCGTATTTTACCGATATGAATATCACCGGGAATGCTGTCGGAAATCAACGAGGAGAGTTCTTTTGCCAGTTTGTCCTTGAACCAGGGGGTCTGCATGGTGATAATCAGCAGGATAAAAAGGATCAGAATGGAGATGGTAATGGTAAACGCAATTTTTCTTATTATTTTCAAAGGAAATAACTCTTCTTGTTTTTAAAATGCCTGCCCAACGCTGAAATGAATTTCCGGTGTTTTTTTGTCATCGGCGACCGGAAAACCCAGGTCGATGCGAACAGGTCCGATGGGCAACTGGTAGCGCAATCCGAATCCTGCGGCATAGCGCAATGAGGCAAACTGAAAGCTGTTGACTTTTTTCCAGACATTTCCAATATCCAAAAAAACAACGCCGGACAATTTTTTCCATACCGGAATGCGAAATTCATTGTTGAATTCGAACAAATTATGCCCGCCAATCGGTTTTCCCTGTGATGTCCCGGGACCGAGTTGTGAGCGTGCCCATCCACGGATGGAATGGCTGCCGCCGGAATAGAACCGTTCCTCGATCGGCGTGTTCTCATCCGTGCGAATGGATTTCATAAAACCCGCTTTGCTGCGGACAGCGTAAACCAGAGATGCATTCATCTGAAAATAGCGCCGGTATTCTCCGATAAACCGGATAAAATGAAAATCCGACTCGAAACCCAGTCCGGCCAGAGTCGACGTCAGGGCAAAGAATGAACCGGATGTCGGCATAAAGGGAGAATCAGCGGTATTTCTCAAAAATCCAAGTGTTACGCTGGATTTATTATAGAGCGTGATATCGCTTTTGGATAACGCCTCTTCGCGGGTGATCTGATTTATGTCCAGATTATCCTGTTCGAGGGTGTATTGCAAATAAACATCGGTCCCAATGCCGAATTGTTTTTGCAGCATCAGATTGGCACCGGCCCGATCGATTGAAAATGACGGTTCACGTTGCCGCCGATAAAATGGATTGATCGAAAATTCAATGTCTCTGATGAATGCCGGATGAATCCATCTGACATTGAAATGATAAGGCTCCAGGTAAGAGTGTTTTGCCAGAAAATGCAGCTGACGCACATCTCCGAAAAAACCGATTCGTTGTAAATCCAGAAAAGCCCTGAATTTGTCTTCCCGTCCATAACCGAGCCCAATCTTGGTGGTCATTTTGGCCGTCTCTTCAACCATTATCGTAACCGGCAGTTTTTGACCATCCCGTTTTTCAAACTCCAGGTTAACAGAGGCATATTGAAATACATCCAACTGGTAAATTTTGCGCTGAGAGGATTCGATGAGAGATTGTTGTACCGTATCTCCTGGAGAAAAGGTCAATTGTTTTTTAATTCGTTCTGATACAATTCTATTATTGCCTTTGATACTTGTTTCTGAAAAAACACACAGTGGACCGCTGTTTATGGTCAGCGTTACATCCACCCGGTTATTATTCAGTCGGGTGTTTCCTTCCACAGTGATGAGGGGAAAGCCGTTTTCGAGAAAATGTTCGGTGACCATTCGCATGTCTTGTCGCAGGTTCTGGTCGCGAAACCGTTCTCCGGTTTGCAGTCGAAGCGAAGGTTTGGCCGCCTTTATGAGTTTTTGTTTGTAATCAATCAGCGAGGTGTCGGATAAAACCAGATGGAATTTGACAGTGTCTATACTAACCGGTTCGCCCTCGTTGATATTCAACAGGACATGCACACTATTCTGTTCGATCGTCTGCGTCGACGTTATCTTGATATTGAGAAAACCTTCAGTCTGATAAAACCTGATCAGTGTTTGAATGTCTTGTCTCAGTATATTCTTGCTGAAAGGGTCGGGTTGTTGCCAAAAGAGCAGTCCCTGAACAAAAGAAGGGGGGTGTTGAGACAATTTATCTTTCAATTGTTCATCGGTAAAGGTTTTGTTTCCGCTAAACTCAATTTCGTCCAGAACCGAAAAATCGCGGGCGAGCAGCAAAATCGGGAAGAATAGAAAAATGACTACAGTTTTTACCATATTTTTCATGGTT
>CAZMUU010000239.1:0-2030 GCA_964569215.1 uncultured Cytophagia bacterium | reverse complement strand
CCTGTTTTAGGGCTTTACTAAAATACACTTTTTGTGAATCATTTGCAAGTTACAAAAATTGCATTTATTTTTTCATGCAAAATTGTCACTTTAAAAAAGTATAGCAAAGATGAAAATTTTTTGAATTTTAGATAATTGAAAGGATAGACAATGTGTAAAAAACTTTTGCTGGATGCTATCAAGGGTAATGAGACGGAACGCTTGCCCTGGGTGCCATTTGTTGGATGTCATGGCGGGGCCCTGATCGATGAAGATGCGGAAAGCTATTTGAAATCCGGTGAATTGATGACCAGGGGGACTCTGAAAGCCATTGAAGAATATGATCCCGATGGCATACCGGTTAACTTTGATCTCTCCATCGAAGCCGAAGCTCTTGGCTGTAAATTGCAATGGGCAAAAGAAAACCCGCCTGCTGTGACCAGCCATATTCTATCAGAAAAGAAACTGCAGGATCTGCCAACCATAACCGAAAAAAGCGGTCGCATACCCGAGGTGATTAAGGTTTTAAAAGCTCTGAAAGAAAAGGATCCGGATGTTGCGATATATGCCCTGGTCACCGGACCCTTTACTCTGGCTCTGCATTTGCAGGGGACCGATATTTTCATGGATATGTACGATAAACCCGATGAGGTGAAAAAACTGCTGCAGTACTGTAATGATATCTGTATTGCAGTAGCGGATATCTATCTCAAACATGGGTGTGATGTGGTTTCTCTGGTGGATCCCATGACCAGCCAGATCGGCCCGGATGCCTTTCGGGAATTCATTACGCCCTCGGTAACCACATTTTTTGATCATATTCGATCCAAAGAGGCGTTATCGTCCTTTTTTGTCTGTGGCGATGCGCAAAAGAATGTCGAGGCCATGTGCGAAACCGGGCCGGATAATATATCCGTGGACGAAAATATTTCTCTCGATTATGTCAGGGATATCTGTCAACAATACGACATCTCCTTTGGCGGTAACTTGAAATTAACCGTTGTACTGCTTATGGGTACAGAGGATGATGTGCGCAGACATACGATTGAAACGATGGATATGGGCGGGAAAAAGGGGTATATACTTGCCCCCGGGTGTGATTTACCCTACAAAGTACCGCCGGGGAATTTAAAAATTGTCACTCAGATTGCCCAGGATCCCTATCAGCAGGACGTGGCGCGTGAATTGGCCCAAACTGTTCAAGATGTCGAAGCCACGATTAATTTGTCTGAATATGGCCGTTCAGACAAGGTTATTGTCGACGTCATCACTCTGGATTCAGAATCCTGTGCGCCCTGTCAGTACATGGTGGAAGCGGTCAAAAATGCCGCCCCCCATTTCGGCGACCTGGTCGTTTGGCGTGAGCATACCATCAAGGAACGCGAATCGGTTGAGTTTATGATGGGACTCATGGTCAAGAATATTCCCACGATTTGCATTGATGGCAAGATAAAATTCGTCAGCACGATTCCGCGGCGAGAGGAACTCATTAAAGCCATACAGGATCGCATCAATGAAAAATTCGCCCTCAAACTGCGAGAGAGTAAGGGCAAACTCCTGGTGCTGGGAAGCGGTTGCGAAGAGTGCGAAAAGACCTGGCAAAATGCACAGCAGGCTCTTAAGGAACTCGGCAGTACGGTTGAAATAAAGCAAATCAAGGACGAAAAACAGATTGAGGAATACGGCGTCGCCTCTACTCCATCAGTGGTGACCATCAGTGAAGAAGTCAAGTATTCCGGCAGAGTACCTTCAGTTGAGGTGATTAAGGAATGGATCAAAGCACTGGAATAATCCCGACCATTGTTCTAACCGGTTTTTTAGGCGCCGGAAAAACCACGCTGCTGAATCGATTGATCGATTATTACAAAAGCAAACGCACCGTACTTTTGATCAATGAATTCGGGCAGATTGGTGTCGATGGCACCCTGCTCAAACAAGGCAGCTATGAAAAGGTCGAGTTGAACAAGGGCAGCCTTTTCTGCATATGCGTTCGCACTGACTTTATCGATGAGGTGGAACGGATAGCCCGTGATATCAAACCGGAACTGTTG
>CAZMUU010000238.1:0-5725 GCA_964569215.1 uncultured Cytophagia bacterium | reverse complement strand
GGTCAGGACAGAGCGAATATAGTCCTTCAATTCACTGCTTTTATTGCTTTTTTGGGTCAAGTCGACCTGTGGTTTGGTATTGGTCGGAATACGATCATAATTATACAAGCGTGCGATTTCTTCAACAAGGTCAATTTCCCGTTGAACATCCGGACGGAAAGTTGGTACAGATACCGAAACTCCATCACTCTCTTCCGTTATCGTAAACTCGATTGAATCCAGGATCGTTTTCAGGTCATCCCGAACCAGATCCGTACCCAGGATGCGATTTGTGTTCCGTACCGTCAATGACAGGTTCATTGGTTCGACTTTGCGGGGATACTCGTCGATTGTGTTTTCCAATACGGTGGCATCAGCGTATTGTTGCATCAGCATGGCAGCCCGATCCATGGCATAAAGGGTGCCGTTTGGGTCTGCCCCGCGTTCGAATCGTCTTGAGGATTCAGTAGACATTTCGAGATTTTTAGCTGTGCGACTGATCGAGACCTGTTCGAAATAGGCGCTTTCGAGGAAAACTCTGTTGGTACTGTTGACCACCTCAGAGTTGAATCCTCCCATAATACCGGCCAAAGCAACCGGTTTTTCGGCGTCGCAGATTAAGAGATCTTCCGGCGTCAGGATATGCTCTTTTTCGTCGAGGGTAGTGAATTTTTCCTTCTCTTTTGCGGTTCTGACAATAATTTTTTTGCCTTCAAGGCGGTCATAGTCAAAGGCGTGCAGCGGATGGCCGGTTTCCATCAGGATATAATTGGTAATATCCACAACATTATTGATTGCGCGGACATCGACGAGATAAAGACGGCGGGCCATCCAGGACGGTGAATTTTGAATTGTTATATCCTTGAGAAAACGGCCGCTGTAGCGAAAGCATTTGTCCGCATTGAGGATATCCACATCGATATAGTCGGAGACCGGTACGGCGTTGAGCGAAAGCTCGATTTTTGGTTTGTTAAGGTGTGTGCCGTTCAGTGCAGCGACTTCCCGGGCAATGCCGATAACGCTGAGACAATCCGGCCGGTTGGGGGTTATGGCAATATCGAATACGACATCTGATTTCGCGAAAAGCGATTCAATCGGTTGGCCGATCTTTGCATCCGCTGGTAGTTCCATAATCCCTGCGGCGCGATTGGAGAGTCCGAGTTCCGCCTCTGAGCAGAGCATTCCCTCACTGCGTCGGCCGCGAATATCGGCGGTTTTAATTTTCAGTGATCCCACTTTGGAGCCGGGCAGGGCAATGGCGCTTTTTAGTCCCTTTCGCGCGTTGGGAGCACCACATATGACCTGAACGAATTCATCATTGACGCTGACTTTACAGAGGGAAAGTTTATCGCTGTCAGGCATAGCTTGATGCTCTACAATTTCACCGACAAAAACACCGGTAAAATCACAGTCTACGGCATAAAACGCTTCTACCTCCAGGCCGGCCATAGTTAATTTAACGGCAAGCTCGTCTGCAGGCATATCAAAATCGACGTAATCTTTTAACCAGTTTAATGTAACCTTCACCCTAGCGCACCATTTTAAATTGTTCTAAAAAGCGTATATCGTTTTCATAAAAGATTCGAATATCATTAATTTTATACTTGAGCATGGCGATGCGTTCAATACCCATGCCGAAAGCATAGCCGCTGTAGAGTTTGGCATCATAATCGACAAAACCGAAAACAGCGGGATCAACCATACCGGCGCCGGATATCTCCAGCCAGCCGGTCCCTTTACAGACGGCGCATCCTTTTCCCTGGCAAAAGCAGGAAAAATCATATTCGGCGCTCGGTTCGGTAAAAGGGAAAAAGCTGGGACGAAAACGCACCTTAATCTCGTCGCCGAAAAGTTTCTGCGCAAAAGCGGTTACCACACCTTTGAGATCGGCAAAGGTAACATTTTTATCGACACACAGCCCTTCGACCTGATAAAAGGTTGGTGAATGCGATGCATCCGGTGTATCGCGGCGAAAACAGCGGCCTGGTGCGATCATGCGAACCGGCGGCTTTTGTGATTCCATAGTCCTAATCTGTACGGGCGACGTATGCGTTCGCAATACCATTTTTTCGGGCAGATAAAATGTATCCTGCATGGCACGACTGGGGTGGAATTCCGGTAAATTCAGGGCTTCAAAATTGTGATAATCCGTCTCAATTTCAGGTCCTTCCTCGATTCTAAATCCCATACCGGTGAAGATGCTTTTAATTTCATCCATTACCTGCATCATTGGATGGATAGCACCGAAAGGGAATTCCCTGCCGGGAAGAGTCGGATCGAATTCTTCTACCGGTTTTGCCTGTTTTTCAAAAGAGGAACGTTTTTCTTCCAAAAGTGATTGTGCTTGCCGGCGCAATTCATTAAGTCCGGCGCCGACCCGGGGCCTCTCTTCAGGTGAAACCTTGCCGATCAGTCCAAACAGGCGGGAAATTTTGCCTTTTTTGGAAAGAAAATCGCGATGTACCGCATCAAGATCACCTTTCGACCCGGCGGTTTCGATTCGCGCTTCAAATTCTTTTTTGATCTGATCTATTGCGTTCAGGGGATTTTCGTTTTTATCTGCCATCGCTATGCTTTAATGGTTGTGACCACTTTTTCAAATCCTTTAAGATCATTTACGGCCATATCGGCGAGTATTTTTCGATCCAGCTGAATATCTTTCTTTTTGAGACCATCGATAAAGGTAGAATAATTCATATCATACATACGCGCGGCTGCATTAATTCGCGCAATCCATAGTGAGCGCAGGTTACGCCGACGAGCACGCCTGTCACGATATGAATACTGCATTCCCTTCTCAACCTGCTCTTTAGCGGATTTGAAAAGTTTACTTTTACCACCATAATAGCCTTTGGCGGCTTTTAAATATTTTTTTCGCTGACGCCGGGTTGGTACCGACGAATGTGCTCTGGGCATTTTAATCCTCCAAATTTAACACATTAATCTAGGAAATCATTTTCTTAACGCGTTTGGCATCTGCTCCGGTTAAAATGGCGGATTTTCGTAAATTGCGTTTCCGTTTTGCAGATTTTTTGGTCAGAATATGACTCGCGTAAGCTTTATTGCGTTTAATCTTGCCGGTTGCGGTTGTTGAAAACCGTTTCTTGGCAGCTCTGCATGTCTTCATCTTTGGCATAATTTAACCTCTATACGCTTATTTTTTCGACAGGAATGTAATAATCTGCATTCCCTCCATCTTGGGTTCTTTATCAACCTTTGCTATATCGGACAATTCCTCAATAAAACGCTTCATGACCTCGAATCCCAATTCTTTGTGAACCATTTCACGTCCACGGAAAAGCAAACTCACCTTTACGCGATTACCGGATTCAATGAATTTGCGGGCATGACGGGATTTGAACATAAAATCATGTTCTTCTATCTTGGGGCGCAGACGCACTTCTTTGGTCACGATGACATGTTGTTTCTTTTTGGTTTCTTTTTCCTTTTTGCTCAACTCGTACATGTACTTGCCAAAATCCATAATCCGGCAAACCGGGGGACTGGCATTGGGAGCAACTTCGACCAGATCGTAACCGGCCTGTTCAGCCATATCCAGTCCTTGTTGCAAGGGAACTACACCGACCTGGTTACCTTCAGGATCAATGAGTCTGATTTTACTAACCCGAATTTGATCATTAACGCGAATTGAACGCTTGTTAATAGCAACCTCCTGATTGTAGGTAATTTATCCATTTATTGTTTGCTTGAAACCTGCTTTTTGATTTTCTCAACAATATCGGCATACTGAAATGTGCCGAGATCGCCTTCTTTGTGCCGGCGGACTGAAAGCGTTTTTTCCTCGACTTCTTTCGGCCCAACGATAAACATATAGGGAATTTTTAAGGTTGAGGCCTGGCGAATTTTATAGCCGACCTTTTCGCTTCTGTCATCGAGTTGTGAGCGAATACCCTGTGCCAGTAATTTTTCATGAATCTGCAGGGCATAGTCGTGCTGAGTCTCGGTAATCGGCAACACCGTTACCTGCACGGGGGCAAGCCAGAGCGGAAACGCGCCGGCATAGTGCTCGATAAGCACACCAAAAAATCGTTCCAGCGACCCCAAAAGAGCACGGTGGATCATAATCGGACGGTGTTTTTCACCATCCTGACCGATAAAATTGAGATCAAAGCGTTCCGGTTCGTTAAAATCAACCTGAATGGTTGAACATTGCCAGGAGCGGCCGATACTGTCGCGAATCTTGATATCGATTTTGGGACCATAAAAAACGCCTTCACCGGGATCAATGGCATATTCGATACCACACTCCTCAAGTCCTTCTTTCAATGCTTTTGTGGCGATTTGCCAGTTTTCTAAAGTACCGACATAATTCTCCGGCCGCGTAGAGACAAATACATCATAATCGCTAAATCCAAACGCCTCGAGAATGGAGACGGAGAACTCGATCACGCGCACCACTTCAGCGTTGAGTTGATCGGGGCGACAAAAGATGTGGGCGTCGTCCTGGGTGAAACCGCGAACGCGCAAAAGGCCGTGCAGCACGCCGGATCGTTCATATCGATAGACGGTGCCGAGTTCGGCCCAGCGAATGGGTAAATCGCGATAGCTTTTGGTTTCATTTTTATAAATCTGCAGATGAAAGGGACAATTCATCGGTTTGACGATATATTGAACTTCATCTACGTCCATGGGTGAAAACATGTTTTCACCGAAGAAATCCAGATGGCCGCTGGCATGCCACAAATCCGCTTTGGCGATATGCGGCGAATGGACAAAATCATATCCACCTTCAAGATGTCGTTCTTTCCAGTAGCTTTCGATCTGATGCCGGATAAAGGCACCTTTGGGGTGCCATAACACCAGGCCGGGGCCGATTTGGTCGTTTATGCTAAAGAGATCAAGCTCTTTGCCGAGCTTGCGGTGGTCCCGCTGTTTGGCCTGTTCGAGCTTTTCGAGATAATCCTCGAGCAAGGACTTTTTCGGAAAAGCGACACCATAGACGCGCTGCAGCTGTGGATTTTTTTCATCTCCGAGCCAATAAGCGCCGGCGATATTGAGCAGCTTGAAATATCGGATATATTTGGTCGACGGCACATGCGGACCGCGGCAAAGATCGTAAAAGTCGCCTTCTTTATAGACGCTGGGCGGCTCACCGAGTCGTTCGATCTGCTCGACTTTAAAGCTCTCCCCTTTCTCTCTAAAAAGCTCAACAGCCTCTTTTTGTGAAAGGGTCTTGCGCTCAAAGGGGTGGTCGGCATTGACGATGGACTGCATTTCCTCTTCGATTTTTTGCAGATCCTCGGGATTAAGCGATCTATCGAGATCGACATCATAGTAAAAACCGTTTTCCACCGGCGGCCCAAAGGCGAATTTTGCCTCGGGATAGAGATTTTTAATGGCATGCGCCATTACATGGGCAGAGCTATGCCAGAAAATATCCATACCTTCAGCGGAAGTGATGGTGATGAATTCAAGGGAACCATCTTCATTCAGCGGTTTATTCAGATCAATATGCTGGTCATTGAACTTGGCCGCAATGCTTTCCTTGCGAAGTCGCCCCGGCATTTGCTGCAGAATATCCATAGCCTTAACGCCGGCATCGAATTCTTCGGACTTGCCGTCGGGAAATGTAATTCTAATTTTATTCACGCACAAACCTGAATGTTAAATACCACACATCTTATAAAAAGAAACCGCCCGAAGAGGCGGTTGAATAATTTTAATTAAAGACGTTGTGGGCGGTACTGGATTTGAACCAGTGACCCCTTGCATGTCAAGCAAGTAC
>CAZMUU010000237.1:0-5735 GCA_964569215.1 uncultured Cytophagia bacterium | reverse complement strand
CCATTTCACTCATATCATTTTTGACGGAAAAGGCACCTTCACGAATTCACATGGCAGTTTTGCTGTTGAGCGAGGTGATATGTTTTTTCTTTTCCCTGACGTACCCCATGAATTCTGGGAAGACCCGGACGATCCGTACTCATTCTACTGGATGCGCCTCTCTGGGGATGGCTGTGAAGAAATTGTTAAGCAATGGGGCGTGACTCCTGAGCAGCCGGTGCTACGCACTCCCTCACCCACGCTTGCGATCAAGGCCTTCAAGGCGGCCTATGATTATTGGGGGCGCTCCGAGCGAGATGTCTTCGAAGGCATGGCTTTACTTAACCATCTGGTCGCCATTTCGAGAAAACAACCATCTAACCGCAAGACCGCCGAGCGTTCACCCGCAGAAATCGTTGCCGAGGCTTAGATCGTGATGGAATCATTATTAGAAACCGGACTTAATGTTACGGAACTGGCCGGGCACTTGGGTGTGAACCGCAGTACGCTCTGGCGCGTCTTCCAGAAGGAAACGGGACAGACACCCGTCCAGGCGCTCAACGCCTTGCGCCTCCAGCGCGCGCGGAATCTTTTGCGGGCCACCGATCACAAGATCGCCGCCATCGCCGCCATGTGCGGCTACCATGATGAAAAGTATTTTATCCGCATCTTTCATGAGCACCATGGTTGTCCGCCGGGGCAGTTCCGTGAGCAGAATACAAGAAAAACGCCCTAACTGATTCAACACCATTACAACTTTTATCTAACCGAAAACTATCTGTCTGAAATGCTGCTTTGCGGCTAGACTGTTTGTCACGGTGTAAGAGGTATGTGCGAGTTGCATATCTTGCCAGATGGGGAGGCCGTTGACGTCAATGGATTGCTAAATGGATCTGGAATGAGGACAGAGGTGATGGCAAGCATGAATAAATTTGTTTTAGAAAAGAGTTTATCCTTGCGGATGAGTTTTAAAAACCCGACCATTCATATAACTTTGTTGATCAATGTATGCTTATTACATGACCAGAGAAATGTTTTCTTCCACCTCTACTGCATGGCATTACATACCAGAATGTTTTATCCATGCTCATAGATTTGACCTTCTGATGGATTGGTTAGCAAGAAAGTACAAACCTGTTTTTAATTCTGGCTTGAATACTTTGCCGGAGACTTGGTGCTTGTATGGTGAGAATACTCTCGGTAGATGGAGGACGAGAAATAGTCGTGCTGCCGCTCAAGGAGCCGGTTTAGGTCTGCCAAACGCCGTTGTAAACGGAATATGTGGCTTTGTACTAAAAAAGATTTTAGTATAAGCATATAAATAAAAATTTAATAATAAAACACACTATTGTTAACATAAGACACCATTTTAAAAAAGATAGAACAATAATTAACCGTAAAAATTGAAAATTTATAGTTTACAGGTAAATAGTTTGGGAAGATAATTTGGTCATGCTAAAGTCTGACAAAAAATCATATTTTCAGCTGTTTACTCTTTGTTTGCCGGCTGTATTAATTCTATTCCTCTTTAATTATGTTCCAATGGGGGGAATTATACTAGCATTCAAAGATTATAAACCGCTGCAAGGGATCTGGGGCTCACCGTGGGCCGGATTAGATAATTTTCTGTTTTTTATCAGGTCATCCCTTATTTGGGAAGTTACTAGAAATACATTATTATATAATATTGCCTTTCTGATACTAACGCCGGTTATCTCGGTTACAATAGCAATCCTGCTTTATGAAATCGGAACTCGGCTTTCAATTAGGGTGTACCAGACTACATACTTTCTGCCGTACTTTCTTTCATGGGTTGTTGTAGCCATCATGGCTTACACTTTCCTCAATTCGCAATTCGGTTTTCTTAATCAAATTTTGCAAAAAATAGGTCTTTCTAAAGTTTCCTGGTATACCCAGCCGCAATATTGGCCCTTTATACTGATAATCGTGGGTGTATGGAAACGTTTCGGCTACATGACAATTATATATTATGCCGGTTTAGTGAGTATGGATCCTGAACTCTTTGAAGCCGCTGATATTGACGGAGCAAGCAGATGGCAAAAAAATATTTATATTACTGTACCTATGCTCTTACCGATCATTGCCGTACTTACGATTCTAGGCATCGGACGTATTTTTTACGCCGATTTTGGACTGCATTTCCAAGTACCAATGCAGAGCGGACCGCTGCTGCCGGCAGTAGATGTCATCAATTATTACACCTATAGAGCGCTGTTTGAACTCAGAGATTACGGTATGGGAGCGGCTATTGGATTGTATCAGTCAATTATGGGATTAATCCTTGTAATAGGTTCAAATGCTTTTGCGAGAAAAATATCAGCTGGAGAAAATGCGCTTTTTTAGGTAGTGAATTCTATGACAGATAAGAAAAAATCTATTATTAATATATATTTTCATATAATTTTAGCTTTGATCGCAATTGTTTGTGTGATACCCCTCATAGTTGTTATCAGTATATCATTTTCTGATGAACTTGTTATCGCTAGAAATGGTTATAGTATTTTCCCCAGGGTAGTGAATCTGAGTGCCTACCGGCATATATTCCAATACCCGGCTGCTCTTGTTAACGCATACAAAGTCACTATTATAGTCACATTTCTAGGTACTATTTTAGGTACTCTTGTTATGACTATGGCCGGTTATGCTCTTTCACGGCGAGATTTCCCACTGAGAAGAATTATTTCTTTTTATATCTTCTTTACTATGTTATTTCATGGTGGTCTTGTACCAACGTATATTGTAATTACTCAATATTATCATCTCAAAAATACTCTTCTTGTATTATTTTTACCGATTATAGTAACAGCGTGGAATACATTCTTACTTACAGCCTACCTAAAGAGTATACCGCAAAGTATTATTGAATCTGTAAAACTGGATGGCGGTAGTGAATATCTTATTTTTTTGCGCATTGTGTTGCCGCTATCAAAACCTGCCTTAGCGACCATTTCCTTGCTTGTTTCACTTCGTTTGTGGAATGAGTGGTATCAAGCCTTGCTCTATATTACTAGTTCAGATCTTGTGCCGTTGCAGTATTGGATGCAGCGAGTAATGCGAAATGTACAGTTTTTATTACAAAGCATGGATCAATTGGCAACCGTTAATATTGATAAAGCGAATTTACCGTCTGAATCATTGCGAATGGCTATGGCCGTTCTCGCGGCCGGCCCAATGATGTTTGTGTTTCCTTTTTTTCAAAAATATTTTACGAAAGGGTTACAAGTGGGAGCAATAAAAGGGTAATTTGTCAAGATTTGCGCGCAGTCTTGATAATAAATATTTTTTCTGGAGGGAAAAATGAAAAAAATACTATTTGTTTTTTTAATGTTGTTTGTTACATTTTCTCTGTTTTCAACAGGTGAAAAAGAACAGGCAAAAGATGAAGCATTACCTAAAGTAATTTGGTACATGCCGGGAAGTGATTTGTTTCCGTATACAGGTGAAGATGCTGTGTATGAAAAAATCAATAGCATGCTGGCGAAGGATTTGGGTATACAGGTTGAAATTCAAGTGCCGGGTACTAACTCAGAGTTCAATGAAAAAATGCCCCTCATTATGGCGGCAGGTGAACCGTGGGACATAACGTTTACCGCAGCGTGGTGCAATGCATTTGTCCCGGCTGCAGAGGACGGTCTTTATGCAGGCTTAGATGATTTATTACCTCAATATGCACCCAAAATATATGAGCGTCAAAAGGAGAGCCTGGAATCACTCCGGGTCGGTGGTGAAATACGAGCAATTTGGCATGAGATACCCGCATTTTTAAATGCTTCTTTTCTTTATCAAGAGAACCTTGCCGAGAAATATGACTGGGACGTTAAATCGGTTAAACTTTTAAAAGATATTGAACCTTTTCTTGCAGATGTAAAGGAGAACGAACCTGATATCATACCGCTTCAGATGAGAAAAGCTCCCGTTAGTTTTACTATGAGTTCATTGGGTATTTATTTTCTACCAATAGGCGGAATACAGGATCTAATCTGCTATTATTTAGATGATGAGAGCGGTACGTTATATAATTTTCTTGATATGCCGGAAATCCAAGAAGTTATATATATGCTTCATGATTGGTATAAAAAAGGCTATATTCCACAGGATGGTCTTACATATAGTCAAGACCAATGGCGTCAAATGTGGAACGCGGAACGTGTTGCAATTGATCTTCATAATGCCTGGGTTCCAGGACGTGAGGTCCAGGTGTATCCGTCAGGAAATCGGTTTATTCGGGAACCATATGGTCCAACGATAGAAATTGCAGGCTTGAGTGGGGGATCGAAATCAGCGGTAAGCGCAGTCTCGAAATATAAGGCAGAAGCGGTTCAATTGTTAGAATACATGTTTAATAATGCTGATGCTCATAATCTTCTTGCTTGGGGTATTGAGGGGAAACACTATTCGAAAAATCAAGATGGAACTATTTCTTTAATTCCAAATTCAGGTTATAAGGCACAAAATTGGGCTTTAGGGAACCAATATCTTTCATACGTGCAAGAAGGTGAGAATCCAATGGCTAATGAGATAGCAGCGGAAGCATGGGAAAAAAGGAAAAAAGCAAAGTTAGTCGGCTGGGTAGAAGATCGCAGCGAAATTGATAGTTATATACCGTCAATTATTTCTGTACGTGACCAGTATCATTTGTCCATTGCCGGAGGATATATTGATCCGGAAAAGGGTATAGATGAATACAAGGCAGCGCTAAATAAGGCTGGTTTGGATAAAGTAATAGCAATACTGCAGAGTCAGGTAGACGAATGGCTCGCTGAACAAGAATAATTATAATTCTTAATCAGGTCCGTTTCCGGTAAGGAAACGGACCATCTATTAATAATATAAAAAATATTTCGATGATATAAGGAAATCTTATGGGAGATCGGCCTAATTTTCTATTCTTTTGCGTTGACCAAATGCAGGCATCTTGTCTAAGTGCAGCCGGACATCCGGATGTAAAAACTCCGAATATCGATCGTCTTGCTGAGAATGGTATACGCTTTGAACGCGCGTATTGTGAAAATCCTATCTGTACTCCTTCTCGGCTGAGTATACTGACCGGTCTTTCTTCGCGCCAGCATGGTGTTTACGGAAATGGACGGCTTGTACCCCATACGATGAAAACAATGGTTTCTGTTTTAAAAGAGGCGGGTTATCGCACGCACGCAAGCGGTAAGCTGCATCTGCAGCCGTGGGATGTTGAGAAATGCCGGCGTAAGAGAGACGGAAAAAAGGTGCCGGAACTTTTTTCATCAGAAGACGATATTTTATGGCGGGAAAAGGTGATAAATAATATTCCAGACGGATATTTTGGATTTGAGACGACAGATTTTGTAGAAGGTCATGGTGATTATATCGGCGGACATTATATCGAATGGCTGGAAACGGAACACCCCGAATGGGCGGTACCGCGTAACGGAATGTATCGTCAAAAGTGGAGGAGTGAATTTGCTCCGGACACAGTGCATCCTGGTTCTATCGGTGCTTGTTATAAAATGCGGCTTCCCGCCGAGATTCATTATAATACATGGATAGCCGACCGCTCTATAGATTTTTTAGAGTCAACCAAAGGACCGTTTTTCCTGTGGTGTTCATTTCCTGATCCCCATCACCCGTTTGCTGCTGTGGAGCCTTACAATATCATGTATGATCCCAACTCCGTTATTCTCCCGCAGACCTGGGACCATAATATCGAAGCGAGCAGCGGCTTACATTCGATACCTCAAAATATAAAAGGCTTCCCAATG
>CAZMUU010000236.1:0-5764 GCA_964569215.1 uncultured Cytophagia bacterium | reverse complement strand
GGGGACCATCATGAATGGCAAGAGCTGGCGGGGCCATTTTATCAACCGGCGTAAAAACGGTGGCTTGTATAAGGAAGAGGCGACCATATCTCCAATTAAGGATAAAAATGGCAAGATCAACAGTTTTGTCGCCGTCAAACGAGATGTTACCGATGACATTCATCGTGAAAAACAATTATACCAGGCACAAAAAATGGAAGCCATCGGGCGGTTGGCGGGTGGTGTTGCCCACGATTTTAATAATTTATTGACCATCATTGCAGGCTATACCGAGCTTGCTATTAAGCAGATTGATAAAAATGACCCTATCCGAACCAATCTGGAGCAAATCCATAAAGCGATTGAGCGGGGTTCCAATCTGACCCGTCAGTTACTCGCCTTCGGACGCCGTCAACCTCTGGAAGCCAAGGTGATCGACTTGAATGCGGTTTTGGGTGATATGATAAAGATGTTAACGCGTTTGCTTGGTGATGATATTCAGCTGGAAACCAGTCTGGATAAAAACAGCGGCCATATCAAAGCGGATCCGGGTCAGATAGAGCAGATTATCATCAATTTGGCGGTTAATGCCCGGGATGCGATGCCGGGCGGCGGAAAGCTGTTTATTGCCACTGAAACGCATAATCTCGATGGAAAATTTTGTCAGACTCATCCTGATATCAAACCCGGAACGTACGTCAGGATTTCTGTCCGGGATAATGGCATCGGAATGAGTGAGGAGATAAAATCCAAAATTTTCGAGCCTTTTTTCACGACAAAAAACAGTGGAATGGGAATGGGGCTTTCTTCTGTTTTTGGGATTGTCCGGCAGAGTGGTGGCTATATCACCTGTATGAGCGATATAGAAGAGGGTACCGAATTTCAGATATTCTTTCCGGTAGTTGATCAGCCAGTAGAAGAGGAAAGTGGTAAAAAGGAGGCCGCTACTCTTCCCCGTGGTGATGAAACCGTTTTGCTGGTTGAAGATGAAACCGAAGTGCGCGAATTGGCTGCGAGAATGTTACGCCTACAGGGCTATACGGTATTGGATGCTGCTCAGGGCGGAGAGGCATTGTTGCTTTGTGAACAACACGACGGCCCGATTCATCTGTTGATCACGGATGTGATTATGCCCAAGATGGGAGGCACTGATCTGGCAAAGCGCCTCCAAGCCATAAAGCCTGAAATGCGCATACTGTATATTTCCGGTTTCGCCAGCAATATAATTAACCGGGAATCAGGTGATGAAGAAAAGGCCTTCCTGGCCAAGCCATTTACTTATGAAGAGATAACGCGCAAAGTGCGGCAGGTTTTGGATGGTTAATTTCCGCTTTATATTTTAAACCAAAAATGTCAGCATCCGCATAACCTCGAAAAAATCGCTGGTATGGTATTCAATGGTATAGGCATCGATGCTTTTTACCTCCGGATAAAATGAAGATTTATAGGCATCAGCGGATTTTTTCATACCGATTTTCACGGTAAAGGATTGAGGCAGGGAAATCAGAGCTTTTGATAAATTTTCCCTTAACGCAATTTTCGCGTTTTTTTCGATTTCTTCGCCTGCATGTGATGGATGAATATTTATTGTTGAATTGCCGATACACCTTTTCACAGACACATTTTTTAGGCCGGCATTAAAAGCGCCGGCTTTTCGGCATACCGCTTCATCACCGGACAAAAATACGACCGGTACGTTATGATAGGCTGCGATATAGCTGTTGATCATAAACTCCGACGCCGGTTTGCCGTTGATCGTCATATAGGCGAATTTCATGCTATAGGTGTGTGCCAGAGAACCGGTTTTTTCACCTGCTCTGGAGTGGTAACCAATCATAAATACAGCATCGAATGAATGATCGATCTCTTGCATCATCGAATAAGGGTGCTCGCTCCAGCCCCTGATGAGTACGGTTTGACGCGGCAATTTTTCGGCGATAATGTTTCGGCCATTGCCATGGGCATCATTGATCCAAATTTCAGATGCCCCGGCATTCAAGGCACCTTGACATGCCGCAGCCACTTCTTTTGTCATCTGTTGGCGAAACTCGCTGTATTCTGGTTTACTCGATTCTGTTTCATTCCAATCCGTTACGCCGGTAATCCCCTCTATGTCGGCACTTATATACACTTTCATTTATTGGCCCTCCGCTCGGTTTTGTGACCGGTATTTTTGCAAAGAATTGATAAACGATTTTTTAGCCTGACAATAATCGGTCGGATCGAGTATGCCTTTGTTAACGATTTTATATTTTAAATTGATATACTCTTGTTTCAAACCTGCATTTTCGATTAAAAGATTGCGAAAAGATAGAATTCTCTGAATTTCGTCCGATCCCTCAAAAATAATATGGAGGTGAATTCGGTAGATTTTCCCAATATACCTGATCCCACCGGTTCGCATGGGCCGGCTTTCAGGAAAGGGATTTCTGGAAATTTGTTTTTGAAATCCCAGGTGGTCAATGTGATTTTTAATTCTTTCCAGATCATTTTGTTTGTAGGTTATTACAAAATCAATGATGTCCTTGCCATCACATCCGGGGATCGAGGTGGAGCCAAAGTGATATATGTTTATGTCCGGAATCTTTTTATGTAAATAGCTTTTCAACTTACTGGCTACTTGCAGATAAGTGGGATGCCATTTATAAAGCGTAACCGGTTTTGTGCTGTAGGGGAGTATTTTCATTTTTTCCAAATCGTTTTTGCCTTGCAAATTTTATCTTGATGTTCAAGCTGGTGAACAAAAAAGCCATCGTTTTCATCGAAGAAAAGATCTATTTTGTCCAGATAAAATGCCTCGTTCATATAATGGATGGACATGGATCGTTTCCCCCGGTGGGGGAAACGCTGTATCCTGACAAGTTGTTTGCAGAGTACCCACGCCATATCGTTTTTACTCAGATGTGAATGTCCGAGTTTCAGGTTTTTTGCGTGATTCCAGGCGGATTCCTGCATATATTGACACAAAGCAGGGATGGCAGCGCGATGCTTCATGTCGACCTGGAAGGAGTGTACCTTATATGTGTCTGACCAGATTTTTTATGCCGCTTTTATTCTTTTCGATCTTTGTATTGCACTCTACAAATTTACTCGATAAAACGATATTCCGATTTTTTCGTGTTTAATTGCATATGAATCATTTCATCCTCGCATCCAAACTCCATGGCATAAGGAATTCGCCGGGGGGACGGACCCAGATAAACAACCAGTTTTGCTCCTTTTTTTGAGAGTCGGTTGAAAACCAAGTCTGTTTTCCACGCACGTGGTACAATTTGACCGGCCGGCTCCAGTGTGGCCACGACGCGATCCATTTTTACGGGTTTGAATTTTTTGAATCGATCGATAGCCGGAGCCGATTCAATCTCTACGCTCCATAAATGACTCTCCAGATCGATCAGTACTTTATTATCCGAAGGGTTATCAAGATTCATGCATCGTAGATGATAAATAAAGCCAAACAAGTCGAGACAACCGGCCAAAATCGGCCATGACGTGTCTTCGGATGTACGGGCGTATAGTGAATCATAATGGTAAAACGTCGTGAACTGTTGTTTTATGTTTGTCTGGTCAATCCTCTTTTTGGTCTTTAACGGCATACCGGTTTCGATGCTCAGCCATGATTGGTACAAATTATCAATATGAAAGAGCAAGCTGGTTAACGGACTGGTTTTCATCCGACAGGAGATTACAAGCAGGGAATCGTTGTCCGTTGTCTGTTCAGCAGTCAAACAGGCACTCGCGGATCCCACCAGTCCATACTTTAAGGTGTAATGCAGCTTTTCCCGGGTAAATTGGCTTGTTTTCTCGCAGCAGAGCTGACCATGAACTGCTGCGGTTGCAGTGAGAATGAATAATGACAGCAACAAAAGGATTATTCGCGTTTGCATGATTCGTAAAAGTAGAATTATTTTTATGATATCACCCAAAAGCCGTCAGGTGTTTCGTTTAAGTTTGATCGTTTTTGAAATATTATTTATCAGTTCATTCAGGGTCCTGGGGTGAAGCAGCAAGTATCTTTGGGTATAGCAGGTCGTCCAGCAGCCATGACATTGGGCGTATTGTTTTAATCTTTGCTGATAAGGCTTGCTTGAAAAGACCTCTTCCAGGTCTTGTTCAAACAGATTACCGATGGGACCGCCCCAACAGAGATGAATATCACCATTTTCCATGATGGTTGATCGCGTCATGGAAAATTTCGCCGCTACAAACGGACATTCCGTGCTGTTTTGCTCTTCGATATAGGGTTTGATACCGCGAATATATGCATTGAGATTTAGAATATCCGGATTATCATCCAAAACATCAAGGAGAGCGTCCAGTCTTTTCCCTGGTACAAGTTTCAGGTCGTCCTCTTCCCGGGTTGTCCCGGTAAGATGATGATACATTCCGATAGTGGCTTTCCACCCTCTCGTTTTGATGTTGGCGATGAGTTCCGGAACCTGATCCAGATTTAAATTATTGATAACCACATTGGCATAAAGCAGAGATTTGCTGTTCCGGCGCATCGCATTTATCATATCCATATGTTCGAGTACCGTATTGGAAAAATTTTTAGCGCCTCTCAAATAGTCACCCAATGGCCCGGTTGCGTCGAGACTGGTTTGTATGTTAATATTGTTCATCAGACAAACGTTGGCGATTTTTCTAATTTTATTTGTATCGTTGTAAAGGCCGGTGACCAGGGTGGTGGCAACCGGAAAGAGGTCTTTTGAGAGAACAAGAATCGGTACCAAATCCGGCACCAGAGTAGCTTCTCCACCGGAGATGAAACCGATATGTGCACCGTATGCTTTTAATTTTTCAGCGATAATACGAAAGCGCTGCAAATCCATGCTTGCAGGAAATGTTTGTCGTTCATAAACACTACATTGCTTACAGCGTTGCGTACAGAGCCTTGTCAGTCGGATTTCCGTGCTGGAGTTGAGAGGTTTGTTTTGGAAAAAATGCAACAAACCCTTTCCTGACCGAAATATTAAATTATCAGTGCTCAAAAATGAGTTCCTTTAACCGGTTTTATGTTTGGTTGTGGCTGTGTGTTGTCGTCCTTTCCAGGAAAAACGCCCAAATGTGCCGAACAGTCCCGCTATAACAACATACGGTATTTGAATGAAAAACCATACCGGAAAATATTTGATTAAATCGAATCGCTGGAAATATGAGGAGCTTTTCAAAGCAACAAGTCCCTCGATCAGGGCTTTTGCAAGAAAACAAGAGATGATCAGCGACCGGTGCATACCGGTAACCAAAGCAAAGGGGACACCAATGAGAAGGGATGCATTGTTGATAAAAACGACGAAAAGATATAAGAAAAAGGGAAAATTGAGTTTGATCTGATAAGAACCATTGGATGCCCATCGTTTTCTCTGGTTGATAAAATTTTTTAGATTCGGCTGGGGTTGAGAGATGGTGTAAGAACTTCTGTCAGCTGCGAATACCGCTTTCCACTTTGTGGATTTTTGAATGAGCTGCAAGAGCAAAACATCATCACCGGAAACGCGATGTGAAATTTTTGTATAACCCTTGACCTCTTTATAGGCTTTGCGACGATAGGCCAAATTTTGTCCTGACGCTGCCAATGGTATGCCTAAATTGCCTGCTCCGGCATTCGCTCCCATAAGCTGTAAAAAATCAAAAGCCTGCAGGTTTTCCCACCTTGTCTGTTCTGATGCATGTTGTCCGAATTGTGAAAAGCCAATGACAAAACCGATCTTATCGGTAAAATAGCTCACCATCGTTTCAATCCATTCGGGTTTAACCCGGCAATCTGCAACCGTGGAAAGGATGA